>PMTL01000119.1 GCA_003168075.1 Acidimicrobiaceae bacterium | reverse complement strand
TCGACGGCAAAAATGAAGCCGCCGGAGCTATCGAGGACATCGATGACGAACTCGACGACTTGCACGTGTCCTTGACGGCCGAACTCACCTCGGGGTCAATGTCGGTGCCCGTCGCCGTGGAACTCGCCCTCCTCGCGCGCTTCTACGAGCGATTTGGGGACCACTGCGTCAACCTGGCTCGTCGCCAGATCGGACGTGGCGGAGCCGACTAACGCGTGAGCAGAGCTTCGGCGATCTGCACCGCGTTGAGGGCGGCGCCCTTGCGTAGGTTGTCGTTGCTTACGAACAGCGACAGCCCGTTGACCACCGTCTCGGCGCGACGGATACGACCGACATAGGACGGGTCCTGACCGGCGGCCAGACGCGGTGTTGGGATCTCCTCCAGCACGACGCCCACGGCGTTCTTGAGCAGGTCCGTCGCCTCCTCGGGCGAAATGGCGCGCGCGAAACTCGCGGTGATCGAGAGCGAGTGTCCGGTAAAGACGGGAACACGTACGCACGTCGCGTCAACGAGTAGATCCGCGATCTCGAGGATCTTGCGACTCTCATCACGCAGCTTCTGCTCCTCACCCGATTCGAGCGATCCATCGTCGACGATGGAGCCCGCCATCGGCACCACGTTGTGAGCAATGGTCACTGGAAACTTATTGCCCTTGGTGAGCGGAAAGGCGCTGCCGTTGAATGCCAGTGAACGCACGTCGCCACGCCCACTTTCTTCGAGTTGCTCGGCAAGTTCGTCGACGCCGTCGCGTCCCGCGCCGCTGACCGCCTGGTAGGTGGAGACCACCATGGAACGCAGTCCCGCGGCCAGGTGCAGGGGCTTAAGCACGGGCATGGCGGCCATCGTCGTGCAATTGGGATTGGCCACGATCGCCTTGGGGATGTTCAACAACGCGTGAGCGTTGACCTCCGAGACCACCAGGGGCACGTCAGGGTCCATGCGCCACGCCGAGGAGTTGTCCACCACGATGGCGCCGGCCGCGGCCGCACGCGGGGCGAGGACCTTGGACGACGTGGCGCCCGAGGACATCAGAACGATGTCGATACCCGAGAAATCCGCAGTGGCGGCGTCTTCAACGGTGATCAGGCGTCCGTCCCACTCGAGTGTCGAGCCCGCGGAACGAGCCGAACCGAAGAAACGTACGTCGTCAGCGGGAAACTGGCGTTCGACCAGAATGGCACGCATCACCGTGCCGACCTGGCCCGTGGCCCCGATAATTGCGATTCGCATGGTCGAAAGTCTAGGGCTATGCTGCGTCGAGGCCAAAAGCCGTGTGCAGCGCGCGCACGGCGTCGCCCACCTTGTCCGCTTCGACGACACACGAGATGCGGATCGAACTCGTCGAGATCATCGCGATATTGATGCCGTTCAGCGACAACGTCTCAAACATCAATGCGGTCACGCCGGGGCTGGACTTCATGCCCGCGCCAATGATCGATACCCGCCCGATCTTCTCATCAGACGTCACCCGCGTGGCACCGATCTCCTCTTTGACCTCGTCGCAGGTCGCGCGCGCGGCGTCGAGGTCGGTGCGCGCCACCGTAAAGGAGATCGCGGTCAGACCGTTCGTTCCGGTGTTCTGCACGATCATGTCGACGTTGATGCTGCGGTCGGCGAGCTTGCGAAACAGCGCGGCCGCAACACCGGGGCGGTCCGGCACTCCATCAACCGTCAACTTCGCTTCCGACGTGTCGTCGGTGATGGCTGAAACGATGGCTTCTTCCATAGTGGGGTCCTCCTCCACAATCCAGGTCCCGGGTTCCCAGGTAAAACTCGAACGAACGTGCAGGGGCACGCCGTGGCGACGCGCGAACTCCACTGAACGCAGCATCAAGACTCGGCCACCAGTGGCCGCCATTTCCATCATCTCGTCAAAAGAGACCTTGGCGAGACGGCGCGCCTGGGGCACAACCCGGGGATCAGCCGAGAACACTCCGGTCACGTCGGTGTAGATCTCACAGACATCGGCCTTGAGGGCCGCCGCCAGGGCGACCGCGGTCACGTCGGATCCACCGCGACCCAGGGTCGTGATGTCACGCCCGGTCGAGACCCCCTGAAAGCCCGCCACGACGGGCACGAGGCCGTCATCGAGGGCTTCGCGAATACGGTCCGGTCGCATCTCGAGAATCTTGGCTCGCGTGTGGACGGTGTCGGTGATAATGCCGGCTTGGGACCCCGTGAATGAGGCCGATTCGACGCCACAGTCGCTCAGGGCCATTGACACCAACGCCATCGATATGCGTTCGCCGGCCGTGAGCAACATATCGAGCTCGCGTGGCGGACGAGTTGGTGAGACCTGATCAGCCAGGTGAAGTAGATCATCGGTGAACTTGCCCATCGCCGAGACCACGACCACCACGTCGTTGCCGGCCGCGCGAGTGCGCGCCACGTGATCGGCCACGGCCCGGATGCGTTCCGCGTCTCCAACGGAGGAACCACCAAACTTTTGGACGATCAGCGCCATGACGTCCAACTTTAGTTGAGCCATCGGAGGACCACTAAACGCCCTAGTAATGTCGCAGGAATGGCTACCACCAAACGTCAACGTCAAAAAGAGGCTCGCCGTCAGAAGATGGAGGCGATGCAGAAGAAGAACAAGCGCCGCCAGAGCCTTCGCCGCGGCGTCATCGCGCTGGTCGTCGCCATTCTCGTCATCGGGTCCGCCGCCCTCTTCTTCACGAAGTCCAGTCCGCCTACCGTGACCATACCCACGACGATTGCAACGACGACCACCACCATTGGCACGGTCTCAACAAAGTGCTCCACGTCAGCCTTCGCGGTCACCGGATTCGCCACCATCGCGTGTGCGTCGCCCGGGGGAACCTCGGGCAAGGCCCCGACCATGGTCATCCCGACCACCGCGCCATCCAAGTCACTCGAGGTCGCCGATCTGATCAAGGGCACCGGCGCGGCGATCAAGAAGAACGACAAATTTACAGCGCAATACGTATTGGGCACCTACTCCACCCACGAAATTGTCCAGTCGTCGTGGACGTCCACTTCAATGAGCTCCACGTTGAATGCGTCGAGCCTCATTCCGGGTTGGGTCGATGGTCTGGTCGGAATGAAGGTGGGCGGCCGACGAGAGATGATCATTCCCCCCTCGTTGGGTTATGGAAACACGTCGCCCGGCACTGGCATCGCCAAAAACGACACGCTGGTCTTTATCGTTGACCTGCTCAAGATCGGCTAACGACGAGCAACGTAGCCCAATTTTCGCCACTACCTAAAGGACACCATGAGCGACCTGATTCCCAACCCCGACGGATCGAGCCCGCCGCGCCAAAAGTTTGACGCCGCGCCGCCGATGATCATCGACACCGCCAAGACCTACGGCGCCACGATGGTGACCTCGCACGGCACGATGGAGATTCTCCTCGACGCTCTCGCCGCCCCCCAGACGGTCAATAGCTTCGTCTTC
>PMTL01000158.1:1521-57691 GCA_003168075.1 Acidimicrobiaceae bacterium | reverse complement strand
CGCGCGATTTCTCTGGTCAGCACGTGTCGTGGCTCGGGGAGCTCGTGAGAGTGGTGCGCGAAGGAATGGGCTCAGAGCGTTGCAACGGACGAGAATGGGCCTGCTGTGCGAATTTCGAAGGAGAGACCCACTACTGTGAGCGCAATGTCAAAGAGTAACGACCCGCCACCGACCAACATCACTCGCGAGGCCGGAAAAGAATCGAATCGGGCGGTAGACGTCCAGGTCATCTCGCGAGCTGCGGACATCTTGAACGCCATCGCCGAGAACCCGTCCGGCCTGAGCCTGGCGCAAATCGCCGCTCTGTCAAATCTGTCACGATCGACGGTGCATCGCATCGTCGTTGCACTGTGTCGTCAAGACTTTCTGCGAGCGACGAATTCTGGATATAAATTAGGCCCCGCCTTCCTACGTTTGGCCGACGCGAGCCGGTCGAATTTTGAGCACCTGATTCGTCCCCACATTTTGGAGTTGAGCCACAACTTGCGCGAGACGGTCGATCTCTCGGAGCTCACGGGCAACACCATAACTTTCGTCGATCAGGTCATTGCGTCACGCAGACTCCGAGCGGTCTCGGGCACCGGTGTCTCGTTCCCGTTGCACTGCACGGCGCCCGGCAAAGCAGTGTTGGCGGGGTTGGACGATCGTTCTTTATCGCGGTTGTTGGGCGAGCGGTTGGAGCGATATACGCCGGCGACCATCACCGATCGCGAGTTATTGGAGAACGAATTGATGGAGATTCGTCGGACGGGCGTGGCGTACGACCGCGAGGAACACACCCTGGGCATCTGCGCCATCGGTATGGCTCTTCGTGCCCTCGACGGAAGTTGGTACGCGGTCTCGGTACCATTGCCCGCACAGCGCTTTTACGGTCAAGAGGCCCGTCTCGTCGACGCATTGATGGCCACCGTCGAGCGAATCATTGCCCAGCAAGTCGATGAAGATGCCGCGTCATCAATGTGACGATGCGGACAACCGCGCCGGGATCACGTGCGCTGGCGCTAGGGAGCGCCAGCGCTCTCTGGAGTACACCCGACTCACTAGCAGTGCAGGGCCTCGCGAGTGCCAGCGTTGCTTGACCCCAACGTCTCGCAACTGGTAACTTCATTATTGGACAGTCTGTCCCATAGAGCGGAACAGACGGGGAAACCGGTACCGACAACATCTCAGTGTTGACGACACAATTCGCGATGACATAGGGGGGCGTGCATGGACAAGTTGTGCGGGAGTGCCGAAGAAGCGGTGAGCGACATCAATGACGGAGCGTCGCTGACGGTCGGCGGATTCGGATTATGCGGGATTCCCTCCGGACTGATTCAAGCCCTGTTCGATCGAGGATCTCGTGACCTCGAGATCGTCAGCAACAACTGCGGGGTTGACGACTGGGGACTGGGTACCTTGATCGGCGCCAAGCGGATTCGACGAACCACCGGATCGTACGTCGGCGAGAACAAGGAATTCGAACGTCAGTTTCTCAGCGGCGAACTCGAGGTCGAGCTCGTGCCGCAGGGGACATTGGCCGAGCGCTTGCGAGCCGGGGGAGCCGGCATTCCCGCTTTCTTCACGCCCGCGGGCGTCGGGACCCAGGTCGCCGACGGCGGACTCCCGTGGAGGTACGACGGGCACGGTGGCATCTCGGTTGAGTCGCCGCCGAAGGAAGTTCGGGTCTTTGACAACACGCCCTACGTGCTGGAGCGTGGAATTCGAACTGACTTCGCCCTCGTGCACGCGCGCTACGGGGACCGGTTCGGGAACCTCGTCTACGAGAAGAGCGCACGTAACTTCAATCCGCTCTGCCCCGCCGCGGGACTCACCACGATTGCGGAAATCGAAGAGCTCGTTGATCCTGGTGAGATCGATCCTCGCGACGTACATACTCCTGGAATCTACGTGCAACGAGTCGTGTGCATCTCCAACATTGAGAAGCGCATTGAACGAAGGACGACGGCGAAATGAGTGGTTTCACTAAGGACGAGTTGGCTGCGCGGGTCGCGTCGGAACTGAAAGACGGACAGTACATCAACTTGGGAATCGGTCTTCCGACCACGGTTGCGAACTTCGTCCCGGTGGGTATCGAAGTGGTACTTCACTCCGAAAACGGAATTCTTGGAGTCGGTCCTTACCCCGACGAGACCGCTATCGATCCTGATCTGATAAATGCCGGCAAGGAGACGGTGACCGTTCTGGCGGGTGCTTCTTTTTTTGATTCGTCGGCATCATTCGCCATGATTCGAGGCGGCCACATTGATGTCGCGGTCCTTGGAGGTATGCAGGTGTCGGCGCGTGGCGACTTGGCGAACTGGATGATCCCCGGAAAAGTCGTCAAGGGGATGGGTGGTGCAATGGACTTGGTTCACGGAGCCAAGAGGGTCATTGTCATGATGGAGCACCTCGCGAAAGATGGTGGCTTCAAGATTGTTAATGAATGCTCGCTCCCACTGACCGGTCAAACGTGCGTGCACCGGATCATCACTGATCTGGCGGTCATTGACGTCGGAGACGCGGGCCTGATTCTTCGAGAGCTGGCGCCGGGAGTCAGCGTGGAGCAGGTCAGGGCGGCGACTGAACCCGAACTTATCGTGTCACTGGGTTCCTGAATCCAAGGGTTTTTCTAGTGCCGTTCGTTTACGCAGTCGACGAGCAGGCACGCGGGGTCCGATTCCAAGGGATCGCCCGACGTGGCGAAAGCGCGCGAACGCGAACCGCCGCATAGTTGTCGATGCGAACATGAGCCGCACACTCCCAGGAACGCCGCGTCGCGGATCGCTCGCATGAGGGGCGTGTCGCGGTAGATATCGATGAGCGAGGCACTACGCAGATTCCCGAGGGGTAGTGGCAAGAAACCCGAAGGGTAGACGTCGCCGGTGGCGCCGACAAAGACGATGCCGTTGCCGTCACGGGTGGCGGCGCTCGGCGCGCACACGTCGTGCGTGGGTTGACCGAGTACTTCTTCGAGTCGAGAATGAAGGCGCGCGTAGAGGTCGCTCGTCGGAAGACCCTCAACTCCTTCGTGACGTTGTTGATTGACGCGTCGAAGGAAGGGGCCTTCTACCGATCGCACCGTGAAGCCGTAGCGAGAGGCGTCGACCAAAAAGTGGCATAGGTCTTCGTTCTGCTGGGGCGTCGACGCGTTGACGTCGATGCCGCGTCCGGTGGAGATGAGAAAGAACACCTCCCAGATGTCGATGTGGTGCGCGTGCAAGATCGCGGCGATGTCGGCCATCTGTTCGACGTTGCGCGCCATCACCGTTGTGTTGATCTGGACCGTGAAGCCGGCATCCTTCAGTTCACGCAACGTGACCAACGTTGCGTCAAAGTGACCCGCTACGCCGCGCACCGCGTCGTGGGTGTCAGCGTCCATACCGTCGAGCGAGATTGAAACAGTCTTGATGCCGTGTTGTCGCAATTCGCGCATCCGCTCGGGTGTCAGCAGGGGAGTCACCGATGGGGCGAGGGCGACGGGCACCGACGCTGATTTGGCGTAGTCGATGATTTCCAGAAGGTCAGGGCGCTTGAGACAGTCTCCGCCCGTGAGGATCAGAATTGGCCTTGGACTGGACAAATCCGCCAACTCGTCGATCATTCGATGGCCTTCATCGGTGGTGAGTTCATCCGAGTTGGGTTCGCGTTGGGCGTCGGCGCGGCAGTGAAAGCACGCGAGGTCGCAGGCCTTGGTCATCTCCCAAAAAACGAGGAGCGGCCGGTCATTGAAACGCCGCTGCAAGACGTCACGACGATGGTCGCCAGCGTGAATCTCCACTGAATGTGCACCGCTCGTCGTGATTGTCATGGTTCCAGTCTGGACTCCACGACGTACGACGTGATAGGGAACATAGTCCCCAGGTCGATTCGACAATCTCTCCGAGTCCGCTTCGTTACTGAGGAAAACTCAACACGATGGCATATTCCCGCGTATTTCGTTACGCCCGGACGTCGTGCACGACGCGTCGCGGCGCTGTCGCGACATTTGACACGACACGAGGATCCGCCGGTTCTACGACTTCGAAGTGGGCCTCTGGAGCATCGATCGGGAGCCCCGTGGGTCATTCTGAGCAATTCCAATTGTCGCCGTTGGGGCTTCCTGAAGAACACCGAATTATTCGACACTCGTGGAATTACATCCTTGCATGATGTGCATAACTTGGTACTTTCCGGTGCATATGTGTGTTGAACGTGATGATTGTGGTGCAAAAGTACTCAATATCTGGGCAAAACCTCTCGATTTCCTCGTCAGGCCTGTTTTTAGTCAGAAACGTCTGGCAATGTATCTCTCGTAGTCCACGCAGTACCTGCCAACGCAGCCCGATCCGAAAGGAGAGGGAAGCGGAAGTGAGAGGGGCCTCGCAAGAGGAACGGATCACTTCAGCGGCAAGCGGAGTTCGGTCCGCTTGGCGAGATGGCGAAGGGTGTGGAGTGCCTGCCGTCATTCGGTGGCCCGTCCGACACGGGGCGACGAATGGTGTGCCTCGGAAACCCCGAGGGGCGGGTGAGCTTCGGCTCACTGGTCACTCGGGGTTTTCGGCTTTTCCAACGACATTTTGCACCTCTGTCACAATGTGCTCTCTCGCCAGAGAAAACGCAGTAAGAAAGTGTCAGATCGAGACAGGACGTTGCTATGAGGGCGCAAAGAGAGCGGCGATTCCGGGCCGTCGCCGATGAGGCGACGCCGGCCATTGGCGCCTATCTCAAACGGCGCATTTATCCCTTGACTTACACCGACGTCGACGATCTCGTTGAAGAAGTCCTCATCATCGCGTGGCGTCGTCTCGACGACATTCCTTTGGGTGCCGAAGTGCCGTGGCTGATCGGCGTTGCGCGCAATGTGTTGCGCAACGCGCACAGAAAATTTCGTCGCGGTGAGGTCGTCGTGTCGCACCTGGCGCGCCCGCACCACGGCTCGTCGGCCGAGGACAACGTCATCGCCGACGAGGGCGTACGCGCCGCGTTGGAGTCCCTGAGCGAAGACGATCGCGACATCGTGTTGCTCCACGCGTGGGACGGACGTAGCGCCGCGGAGATCGGTGCGATTCTAGGCCTGACCACGAATGCCGCGGCGGTGCGACTCTCGCGCGCACAAGACCGATTCCGCAAGAACTTCGCCAGTGTTTCAATTGACTGAAATTTCTCGACGCCTGCGACATAAACAAGGAAGAGCGGAGGAGACGCGATGAAATCGATTGACGAGCGATTAGCCGACAGCAATCCCGTGGCCCAGGGTTACGTGCCCGCCAACTACGACCAGATGGTCACGCGCGCGCTGCGCCAGTCTCGTAGCGCCGACCCGGTGTGGAGGACGTTCCGTCTGCGAATGGCCGGATCGGTGGCGGCCGCCAGCGCGCTCACGGTGCTCGGCGTGAGCGTACTGAGCGGAGCAGGATCGGCGCTGCCGGTACTGGGATTTTCGGCGGCCGCAATACAGAGGGCCGCAACACAGAGCCCGACCGCTACCTCGTCAAAGTTGGGTACGGCGACCGTTGGCGGCACGATGATCCCGTACATGTACATGAACTACACCTTTACCGGTGGCGACAAGTTCTCCACCTCTACTGGTTCGGCACCGGTGTACAGGGTGAGTGCTCCCACAGACTTGGTTGGGACACTGAATGCCGTCGCCAATGTGCTGAACGTGACCCTCGACACGAAGACCTCGACTGGGTCCCCGAATAACTATTACGACGCGAGTGGTCCGAGTTACACCGGAGCCATAAACAGCAACGGCGGATCGGACAACTGGAGTGTCTACAAAACGCCTACTAGTGCCACCCCGCTACCGCCTATCGCCTCGTCCACTCCTAGTGCCGTTGGTTCCAGTGGCGCCACGGGAACTACTGGTGCCACGGGTGCCACAGGCACCACGGGCACCACTGGTGCGACCGGGTCAGTGGCAGCGACCGGCCCATTGGCATCGCAAGCACTGGGCTTCGTTCAGGCCTTGGGTGACTACACGACAGGTAGCGCGACGCAGACGGTCTACGGGGGAGAGACGACAATCGATGTTCCCCTTCTCATCAACGGACTCTCGTCGGACTTTACTGATTCATTTGCTTTTAACAGTGACGGTTCGTTGGAGAGCGCATCGGGCGACAATTTCAGTCTCAATACTATGGCGACGTATCCGTTGATTTCACCAGCTGCAGGCGTTGACCAGATCAAAGCCCAGGAGCGTTACTTCCAACACTTCATTGCGTACGCCACCACGACGCCGCCCACGACGATTCCCCAGTCGCTGGGTGCTTCCATTGCCGTCAACATGGCTGCGACGAGTGGCCCGAGCGGAGCCACCGGCGCAACTGGTGCCACGGGTGCCACTGGCGTGACCGGAGCCACCGGACCTACGACGACTACCACGTTGCCCACTACGGACGTGGTCAACCTCACCGCGGTGTCGACCAGCTATTCGTCCTACGACATGAAGAGTGGCTGGATGGAACTACCGGTGTACAACTACACGGGCACGGAGGTTCTGAATGGTTACCAAGTGAACTTCACGGTGGTGCCCTTGCCGTCGCAGTACCTCAACTTCGCGACGAACACCATCCCCATCCCGATCGGCGCACGTTAGAAGAAGGACAGGGGTTCGACGGGCTCGATTAACTCGGGCCCGTCGTTACGAACCGATCCCACGGCTGGACTCACGCCGTAATGGCTGAGGGTCCCCGTGGGAGCAGGGTGAACGAGGTGCAGGCGCTCCTCGGGGCCGCGCTCACCCACGTCGAGCCAGTCGCCCACGTCGGCGATCTCAACCACCACCGGCATCCGGTCGTGAATCTCGTCCATGTCCTCGCTGGGTGTGGTGGTGATCACGGTGCAGGTCTGTCGCCACGGCGCGTCCTCGGGGGTCGCGGGGTCGTGCCAGAACTCGTAGAGTCCCGCCAGGAGTAGCGGCTCGCCGTCGGAACGAGTGAAGAAGTTCGGCTGTTTCTCGCGACCCGGCCGGTGGTCCCATTCGTAGAAGCCGTCGACGGGGATGATGCAGGGGCGCTTCTTGAAGGCTGCGCGAAACGACGGCTTCTCCGCGACCGTCTCGCCGCGGGCGTTGAAGAGTCGATTGGACACCGAGGGATCTTTGGCCCAACTCGGCAGGAGTCCCCAGCGGTAGCGATCGAGGATGCGCTGGCCCTCGTGTTCGTAGACGCCGAAGAGCCGACGCTGGGGCCCTACGTTCCAACTGGGGTGCGTTTCTTCCTCGAGACCGGCCGCCAAGGTGGCGTCGAGAAGCCGGGCGAAACGGATCGGGGGACTAAAGAGGGCGATGCGACCGCACATGAGGACTCCTTTCACCAGTGAGAATAGAGCCATTGGCGTCTGTGACGGGGAGTGGCTACTCTTACGAACATATGTTCGCTTTTTCGACTTCACGCCCCCGTCTCTCGGACGATCTGGTGGCGACGCTACGCCCCGTCACCCTCGCAAAATCCCGCATGGTTCCCCTTTCTGAGCCCTGGGCTTCATTGACGCCGGGGGGAGGACTACGTCGAGGTTCGACGGTTGTCGTTCACGCACAGCCGGGCCTGGGTGGGCTCAGCGTGGCCCTCAGCCTGCTGAGCGAAGCGAGCGACAAAGGTCACTGGTCGGCGGTGGTGGGGGTGGACGATCCCGGCGTGGTGGCAATGTCCGACCTCGGGGTCGACCTGCGTCGCGTCCTCTTTGTCCCGCGACCGCGCGGTGCGTGGGCCGAGGCGGCGGCCGATCTGCTCGACGGGGTTGACCTTCTTATAGTTCGTCCTCCTTCGCGCTGCGCGCACGGTGCGGCGCGCAAGCTGATGGACCGGGTACGCGAACGCGGCACCGTATTGATTGCTCTCACCGAGCCCGCCGCTCCGTGGCCTCTGCCCGTCGACCTTTCTTTTCACCTCACCAGTTCGCGCTGGATCATGTCGTCACGTCTCGACGCGCGCTACGTGACGTTGCTCGTCGGTGGACGAGGCGAGGCCGCGCGCCGCGGCGAGCACGTGGTGATGGTGCCCGATCGTCAAGGTCGGGCGGTGGCGCAATAAGTGGAGCGGCTCCTCGCGCTCTGGGTGGAGCCGCTGAGTGAGGAGCGGCCCGACGGGTCGACCCTGCGCGACTACCTCCGTGTTCTTGACGTCCTCGGAGCGCTCTGTCCCTTCGTCGAGCCCATTCGACTCGGACTGTGCACCTTGCCGATACGCGGACCGAGCCGGTTTTTCGGTGGTGACGAGGCGGTCTTCGCCGCGGTACGCCAGAGTGTGTGCGATGTACTCGGTCTCGAGGTCTTCTTGGGGGTGGCCGAGGGACTCTTCTGCGCCGAGTTGGCGGCGCGTCAGGAGGTGGTGCTGAGCGTCGGGCAGACGACAGCGTTTCGCCGTTCCCAGCCGCTGGCGGCGCTGGGGCACAAGGAACTCGCCACCACGGGTCGTCGACTGGGCCTCTACACCGTGGGCGACTTCGCCGATCTGAAGAGCGCGAGCGTCGCCGAGCGCTTCAGCGCGACGGTGCGAGTCCTGCACCGTGTGGCGCGCGGGGAACTGGCGGAACTGCCCGGTCAACGCGATACCCGCCTCGCCGCGCGACTGCGCAGTGCACGTGGCGAGGACGTCGTCGGTGATGAGCAGGTGGGGTTCTTCGGTCAGCGCAGCGCCGGTGATGACCGGGCTCAGGCGGCCGCTCATCGGGTACGTCACCGACTCGGACCCGAGGGCGTGCTGGTGGCACGACTGCGCGGAGGACGCGTGCCCGAGGACCGCGCGTCGCTCGCTCCGTGGGGCTCGCCCTCTCGCGAAGTGCGCGACGACGCGCCGTGGCCCGGTCGCCTGGTGGGACCTTCACCAATCACGTCGTTGCACCAGCCCGTGGCGCTGGACCTTCGCGACGAACACGGTGAGCCGGTGCGTATGGGCGCACGCGGATCGCTCAGCGCGACGCCGACGTCGCTAGTGCTGCTACGTGGTTCGCGTCGAGGAATCGTGTGGTTCGCGGGTCCCTGGCCCCTCGTGGAGCGATGGTGGGCGAGTGGTCGTCGACGCGCACATCTTCAGGTACTGCTCGACAGTGGTGAGGCGATGTTGCTCTCGGCCGAAGGCGGGCGCTGGTGGCTGGTGGGGATCTACGACTGATGGCGGTCTACGGCGAACTGCACGCGCATTCGGGATTTAGCTTTCTGGACGGAGCGAGTGATCCCGAGGAACTCGTCGCCGAGGCGGTGCGCCTGGGGCTCGGGGGACTCGCCCTTACTGATCATCACGGGCTCTATGGTGTGGTGCGCTTCGCCGAGGCGGCGCGCGCGCTGGGCCTGCCCACAGTGTTCGGCACGGAGTTGACGATTGACGCGCGCGACGACCGCGTCGGCGTGCCCGACCCTCGGGGCGATCACCTCGTCGTGCTGGCGCGCTCACCCGAGGGCTACCGGCGTCTTTCGACGATGCTCGGCGAGGCGCACTTAGAGCGCGGCGAGAAGGGGACGCCGCAGTTCAGTCTCGAGCACATCGCGCGTTGCACGAGTGAATGGGTGATCTTGACGGGGTGTCGCAAGGGACCTCTGTCGCGTGCGCTCTTAGAGGAAGGTCCGCGCGCGGCTGAGCGTGAGTTGCTGGCGCTTCTCGAGTGTTTCGGCCGCGACAACGTGGCCGTCGAGATCTGGGACCACGGACAGTTCGAGGACGTGGCGCGCAACGACGTCCTGGCTGAACTAGCCGTACGTCACCGGGTGGACCTCGTGGCGACGGGCAACGTGCACTACGCCCGACCCGAGGACTTCGCCCGGGCCAACGTGCTGGCGGCGATCCGCGCCCGGCGCGAGCTCGAGGAGATGCAGGGCTGGCTCTCGGCCTCGCCCATGGCGCACCTGCGCGGCGATGCAGAACAGCGCCGCCGCTTCGCGCGCTGGCCCGGTGTCGTGGACCGGGCGGGTGAACTCTGCGCCGCGTTGTCCTTCGACCTGCGGCTCGTGGCGCCGAACCTGCCGGCGTTCTTGACTCCCGAGGGGATGGACGAACAGGCCTATCTCACGGTATTGGTGCACGAGGGGGCGACGCAGCGCTACGGTCCGCGAGGGGACGAGCGTGTGCCCGGGGCGTGGCGACAAATTGACCACGAGCTCGGCGTGATCGGCGGGCTGGGCTTCGCGGGGTACTTCCTCACGGTCTGGGACATCACCGAGTTCTGTCGGCGCTCGAATATCTACTGCCAGGGCCGCGGCTCGGCCGCGAATTCCGCGGTGTGTTTCTCGCTCGGTATTACCAACGCCGACGCGGTCAAGCTGCACCTCTTCTTTGAACGCTTCCTTTCGCCCGCGCGCGACGGTCCTCCCGATATCGACGTGGACATCGAGTCGGGCCGGCGCGAGGAGGTGATCCAGTACGTCTATCAGCGCTACGGGCGTCACCACGCAGCCCAAGTGGCGGCCGTCATCACGTATCGACCACGCTCGGCGCTGCGCGACGTGGCCCGGGCCTTTGGCTACTCCGAAGAAGCCGCCAACCAGTTGCGCGACCAGGTGGACCGCTCGAGCATGACGGCGCTGTCGGGCGACGTGCCAGAGATTCTTCTCACGATGGCGAGCCAGATGCTGAACCGTCCGCGTCACCTCGGTATCCACTCAGCTGGCATGGTGCTCTGTGACCGGCCGGTGCTCGAGGTCTGTCCGGTGGAGTGGGGGCGCATGCCCGGGCGCACGGTGCTGCAGTGGGACAAGGACGACTGTGCGGCCATCGGGCTGGTGAAGTTCGACCTGCTCGGATTGGGCATGCTCGACGCCCTGCACCGCGCGGTCGACCAGGTCGCGGCGTATCACGGCGTCGCGCTCGATTTGGGTGCGCTCGAACAAGAAGACGCCGTCTACGACCTGCTGTGTGAAGCCGACACCGTCGGGGTCTTCCAGGTCGAGTCGCGCGCGCAGATGGCGACGCTGCCGCGAGTGCAACCGCGGTGTTTCTACGACCTGGTGATTGAAGTCGCGCTGATCCGTCCGGGCCCCATCCAGGGCAACGCCGTCAATCCGTATATTCGCCGACGCCGCGACGACGAGCCCGTCACGTACCTGCACCCGCGTCTCGAGCCGATTCTGTCGCGCACGCTCGGCGTGCCGCTCTTCCAGGAGCAGTTGATGGAGATGGCCGTCGCCGTCGCGGGCTTCTCTCCGGCCGAAGCCGACGAGTTGCGCCAGGCCATGGCCGCCAAACGCTCGGAGTTACGCATGCTCAAGCTCAAGAGTCGTTTCTACGCGGGTATGGCCGCCAACGGCATCACCGGGGGGTCAGCCGATCAACTCTTTGACGCGCTGGCGGCCTTCGCCAACTTTGGCTTCCCCGAGTCACACTCGGTCTCCTTCGCCCACCTCGTCTACTGCTCGGCCTGGATCAAGGTGCACTATCCGGCGGCGTTTTTAGCGGCGCTCCTCAACGCGCAACCCATGGGGTTTTGGTCGCCCCAGAGCCTGGTGGCCGACGCGCAGCGCCACGGCGTTACGGTGCGGCGTCCCGACGTCAACGTTTCTAGCGCCGAGGTGACGATGGAGGGCGACGAGGATCGCCCCGACGTGCGCTTGGGGTTGGCCAGCGTGCGCACCATCGGTTCGGAGTTGGCGCAGCGCATCGCCGAGGGCGCGCCGTGGGTCGATGCCGAGGACCTGGTGCGCCGCGCGGAGTGTCAACAGCACCACCTCGAAGCACTGGCGGCGGCTGGCGCGATGGACTGCTTCGGCGAGAGCCGCCGGGCCCTCACCTGGACGGCCGGGGCGGCGGCCCAGAGCACGACCGATCGACTCGAAGGGGTCGTGACGGGGTTGCGCGCGCCGCGCCTACCGATCACCACCGAATTGGAACGCGTCGCCGACGACCTGTGGGCGATGGGCCTCACCCCCGAGGCCACGGCCATTGCCCTGGTGCGATCGTGGCTCGACGAACGCGGCGTGACGATGGCGGCGCGTCTGATGGGGGCCGAGAGCGCGAGAGTCCTCGTCGCGGGAGTCGTGACACATCGCCAGCATCCCGAGACGGCGAACGGGGCGGTCTTTGTCAACCTCGAAGACGAGAGCGGGCACGTCAATGTGATCTTCTCTAAGGGAGCGTGGGCTCGCTGGGGACCGGTGGCGCGCAGTTCGCCGGCCATGATGATCCGCGGTTCACTGCAGCGCGGTCAGGGGACGCTGGCTCTGCAGGCGGAGTTCGTCGAACCGCTCTCCCTGGGTGCGACGGCACCCTCACGTGACTGGCACTGAATGAGAACATAGCGTTGGGTGTGCTGGTGATTCACGTCGCCAGCCTCGCCGAAGTGATTGCGTCCAAAGAAGCGTCCCATCGGGTGAAGGATCGACTGACGCTGCCCGGACTGCGTCTTCTGCAACGCAAGATCGCCGAGGGGCAATAATACGTACCATGCGAGTGGCCGCTATCCAAATGACGTCGGGTAGCGACGTGGCGACGAACGAGACCGCGATCTTTCGACTCATTGAGCGCGCGAGTGATCTCGGGGCGACGTACATCCAGTTGCCCGAGTACGCGACCTACTGGGGACCACGCAGCGGCTACGACGCCGCGGCCAAGTCCCTCGACGACGGATTCATCCGTCAACTGGGCCTACTGGCGCACGGACGTGGGGTGAGCGTGCATCTGGGTAGCATGCTCGAACCCGCTAGCGATGGCCGTTTCTTCAACACCAGCGTGGTGATCGGTCCGAGCGGCGACGTCGTCGCGTACTACCGAAAGATGCATCTCTTCGACGCGCGCCCACCCGGCGGCGTGACCTACTTCGAATCGGAATTCATCTCTTCGGGATCGACGATGCGAGTCGTTCGCATTGGTGACATGCGGGTGGGGCTGAGTATCTGCTTCGACGTGCGTTTCGCCGAGTTGTACCGAGCGCTCGTGCTGGCTGGAGCCAACGTTCTGGCGGTCCCCGCCGCGTTCTCTGCCCAGACCGGACCGGCGCACTGGGAAGTATTGCTGCGAGCGCGCGCCATTGAAAATCACGCCTTCGTCATTGCCGCGGCGCAGGCGGGAACGACGAAGGAGGGTCTCGCCACCCACGGACACTCGATCATCGTGAGTCCGTGGGGAGAGATCATCGCCGAGTCGGCGTCGATCGGGGAGGACGTCCTGGTGGTCGATCTGGACCTGGAAGAGGTCACCCAACGTCGCGGGCAGATCGAGGTACTTCGACTGCGGCGTCCCGACGTCTACGGGGGCGACGTCGGGACCTCGGGCGAGTAGGACCCGTCGATGAAGGTATTAATACTGGGCGGCACGGTCTTCTTGTCGGCAGCGGTCGCGAAGCACTACCTGGAGCGCGGCCACGACGTCACGTGTGTGTCGCGTTCGACAAATTCGCAGCCGCCGGAGGGCGTGCGAGAAATCGTGGCGGATCGTTCGCGGGGCGAGAGCGCCTACGATCAGGTACGCGCTGACTGGGACGCCGTGATTGACGTCGCGACTGATCCACAGTTCGTGGGCGACGCGCTCAATGTTCTCGCCAACACCGCACGTCACTGGACGTACGTGTCGAGCTGTTCGGTCTATGTCAACCAGGACGAGCCGGACTGCACTGAATCAGAGCAAGTCGTCGAGCCCCTGGCCCCCGGCGAGATTTCCAGCCCCGAGAATTACGGCGCGTCGAAATCTGCCGGTGAAGCGTTGTGTCGAGATGCCGTGGGAGATCGTCTGATCATCGTTCGACCGGGCCTGATCGTGGGCGCGGGAGATCCGAGCGACCGCGGCGGCTACTGGCCGGCGCGTTTCGCCCGGGGCGGTGAGGTTCTCGTACCGGAGGCGAAGGATCTCTCGGCGCAAATGATCGACGTGAACGACCTGGCGAGGTGGATTGTGGCGTGTGGCGAGACGAGGATCACGGGCACGATGAATGCCGTGGGAGAGTCACGACTCCTGGTCGACGTTCTGCGCGAGGCGCGAGGCGTCGCGCTCTTCGACGGACGCCTCGTCGTCGTTGACGACCAGTGGCTGGTCGATCACGACGTCGCACCGTGGGCCGGGCCCCGGTCGCTGCCTTTATGGATTCCTCGGGGTCAAGGTTTCAACGGATTCAGTCGGAGGTCTCATGCGCTCGCCGCGCGCCACGGGCTGATTCTGACGCCCCTCGAGGCGACGCTCAGGAGAGTTCTGGAGTATGAAGCGACCCAGGGACTCGACCGGGATCGTCGCGCCGGACTCGGCCCCGACGACGAGACCCGTCTAATTGAGCTCTGGCGTTCTCGCTGACGTGGGGTCGTGGCTGAGCGCTGCGACGAATCAGGTGTGAGTCGTTACGACCACTTCACGATCGACGATGCCCATGTCAAGCCGGCTCCGAATCCCGTGAGAAGTGCGTAGTCACCGGTCTTGATCCGCCCGTCGTTGCGGGCCACGTCAAAGGCGAGGGGAATCGACGCGCTCGAGGTATTGCCGTAACGATCGAGTGCGATCACCGCGCGGTCCATGCCGATGCCCAGACGGTCGACCACGGCCTGGATAATACGGATATTGGCCTGGTGCGGGATGACGAGCGCCAATTCGTCGGCGGTGATGCCGGCGAGCTCGAGAGCCTGCTGGGAGGACTCCACGACCGCGCGTACGGCCCGTCGAAAGACCTCTCGTCCTTCCATAGTGAAGGTGCTCTCGTGTTCGCAGGTCAACAGGTCCGCCCCCGACCCGTCGGCGCCCAAGGAGAACGAGAGGATGTCGTTGACGTCGGGGTCGTATTCGAGCACCGTGGCGCCACCACCATCGGCGAGCAGCACGGCAACGTTGCGGTCCGTCCAGTCGACCCAGCGCGAGAGGTGCTCCGCGCCGATGACGAGGATGCGCTTGTTACCGGTTTCGAGGAGACCCTGAGCGGTACGTATGGCGTACACGAAACCGCTGCAGGCGGCGTTGACGTCCATTGCGGGACAGGTCAGCCCCAAGTCGTCGGCGATGAGCACCGCCGTGGCGGGAGCAATGCGGTCGGGCGACGTGGTGGCGAGCAAGACGAAGTCGATGTCCTCGGGTTCGACGCCGGCATCGGCCATAGCGTTGCGCCCGGCGATCACGCCGAGCGAACGAGCGGTACCGCCGATGTAGCGCTGGCGGATACCGGTACGATCCGCAATCCATTCGTCAGAGGTGTCGAGCGTCAGGGACAACTCGTCGTTGGTCACAATTCTGTCGGGCAGACCAATACCCCAGCCCTTGAAGCGAACTCCCATGTGTCAGCCCTTCGCTGGATCGGTACTGATTCCAGTCTACGCCCTGGGCCTACGCGGAGCCTGGCGCGCTGATTACCTGCATGGAACAGCGTGCGACCGAAATCTGTCGACCGCGCGCGTCGGTCATTTCAATGGCCCAGACCTGCACGGTGCGGCCCTTGCGAATGGGCGTGGCCGTCGCCCTCAGAACTCCGGTACGAATGGGACGCAAGTGAGAAATATTCAGTTCGGTCCCGACGACGGCTTGGCCCGGTTCGACACTGACGACGCCGCCTAAGGATGCGGCGCCCTCGGCCAGTAGTGCCGAGACGCCACCGTGCAGGACACCAAAGGGTTGGTACACGCGCGACGTGACATCGAGTTCCAAGATCACCTTCTCGGGGGTTGCCTCCACGGTCCTGATGCCCAGGAAATCGTGGACGTTCGTGGGGTCTGGTCCGCGCGCAGCGCTGTCGTCATTCATGAGAGTCAGTTTATGAGGGGTTCGGTAGCCTCTTGCTATGACCCGCTACGTCGACCTTCGTTCCGATACCGTGACCCAGCCGACCTCCGAGATGCGCGAGGCGATGGCCAACGCCGAGGTGGGAGACGACGGGTTCGGTGAAGACCCCACGATTCGTGCCCTCGAGGAGAAGTTCGCGGCACTCGTGGGCAAGGACGAAGCGCTCTTCGTCCCGTCGGGCGTGATGGCGAATCAGATCGCCGTGCGGGTGTTGACCCGTCCGGGCGACGTGATCGTCGCCGGCAGGAGTCAGCACGTCGTGAGTTTCGAGATGGGCGCGTCGGCGCGCAATTCGTCGGTGCAGTTCGCCCTCGTGGACGACGCGTCGGGGGAGTTGGCGCTCGAAGACGTGATGGACGTCATCGACGCCGAGCAGGACCATCAGGTCCACGTGGCCATGGTCGCAGTCGAGAACACTCACATGCCCTCGGGAGGGACGCCCTGGAACACGCGGCACTTGGTGTCGCTGGCGCGCGCCCTCGACGGACGACCGATTCACATGGACGGCGCGAGACTCTTCAACGCCGCCGTCGCCACGGGAGAGCAGCCCCGCGACATCGCGGCCCCGGCCACGACGGTGATGGCCTGCCTGTCGAAGGGACTCTGCGCCCCGGTCGGCTCGGTGCTCGCCGGTTCCCAATCGTTGATGAGCGCGGCGCGCGTGGAGAGAAAGCGTCTCGGAGGAACGATGCGCCAAGCCGGCGTCCTGGCCGCGGCCGGTCTCGTGGCCCTCGACACGATGGTGCAACGCCTGGGCGACGATCACGCACGAGCACGTCGACTGGCCGATATGTTCGCGGCCGCTTTCCCGGAATCGGACTACGACCCGACGACGTGTCGGACCAATATCGTCAGTTTCAACCACCCCCAGGCTCGACAGATCGTGCACGAATTGAGCGAACTCGGCGTGCGCGGCGGCACCATCGCACCGCGCCGAGTGAGATTTGTCACCCACGCCGGCGTCACCGACGACGACCTCGATGTCGTGGAGGAAGTCCTGACCTCGTTTGCCCCAATGAACTAGGTCGACGTCACCGGCCTGACCAGCGCTGTTCGCCAGAAGTTCACTGACCTCGGTTGGTCGCTGCTGCGGGGATGGGGGTAGCCTAAGAGGGCTTTCGAGTGCACTATGACTGACATCCTTCACCTCTCCACGTTTCTTCGTCGTCCCATCTTTGACCAGGATGGTGACCGGATTGGCCGCGTCCAGGACCTGGTCGCGCGTCTCGGCGACGACGCGCACCCGCCGATCGTGGGAGCGGTGATCCGCATCGAGGGCCGCAATCTCTTTGTACCTATTCGAAAGATCGGCGGACTCGCTGAGGGGCGCATGACGTTCCAGGGTCCCCGCGTGGACTTGCGGCGTTTCGAACGGCGCCCCGGGGAATTGTTGCTCGCCGAAGACTTGCTGGCACGCCACCTGATCAACCTGGTCCGAGGGCGTCTCATCATCGCCAACGAGATCGAAATCGCCCAGATCGAGGGGCGCTGGGAAGTGGTCGGCGTCGATCCGGGTCGTCGTCCCTTCTTTCGCCGGGTCCTCGGCCAGCGCATGGGCCAGCGGGTTCAGGCCGACGCCATCGTCGACTTCGCCTCCATCGAGCCCTTCGTCTCACACGTGCCCTCGGCGCGACTGCGTATCCCGTACCGCAAGCTGTCCAAACTGCACCCCGCGCAGATCGCCGACCTCGTCGAGCAGGCCAGCCACGAGGAGGGCGAGGAGATCATTGAAGCAGTGGGACTCGATCGTGAACTCGAGGCCGACGTCTTTGAGGAGCTCGACACCGAGCACCAGCTCGAATTCCTCCAGTCGCGTAGCGACGTCGAGGCCGCGCGGCTCTTGGCGCGCATGGAGCCCGACAACGCGGCGGACTTGATCAACGAGATCGACCAGGAGCGTCGACTTCCGATTTTGGAGAACCTGCCGTCGCACCAACAGGTCAAAGTTCGCCAGCTCCTCTCGTACAACTCTGACACCGCGGGCGGTCTGATGAACACCGACTTCGTCTCGGTGCCCGAAATGGCCACCGTCGCCGACGCCCTCGAGGCCATTCGCACCTCCAACGTCCCCGCGGAGTCTCTGCACGCGGTGTTCGTCACGAGTGAAGAGGGCAAGACGATTGGTTCCGCTTCGTTGGGTTCGCTCGTCAAGGCGCGCGGCCCCGAACTCGCGGTGAGCGTGGCGCGCACGCAGCTCAGCCACGTGCACCCGCACTGGGACCTGCACCGCGTGGCGCGCAAGATGAGCGACTTCAACTTGACCGTGGTGCCCGTGCTCGACGAGGAGCACAGCGTCATGATCGGCGTGATTACCGTTGACGACCTTCTCGAAGAGTTGTTGCCGCAGGGTTGGCGCAAGGAATTCGGGATGACGGCGGTGGAGGAATAATGTCCCCGCTCGTTGGTCGCACCGTTCTAAGGGGGCTTGTCTGAAACCCCCTAGTACCAGCTACAGAGCTGTCCCTGACTCGACTCAACCGCTCGTGAGCGACGAGGCGCGCCCCTAGCGCCTTTCGTCCCTGCGTGGTTGTATCGCCAACGACCACGAGAGAACGAAAGGAGGTGGAGCGTGAGCGAGAAGTCACTCGAGAATCAGATCACCGGGGCCTTCGGCACGATTACGTCGCACGACGCCATCGGACGTCGCGGCGCACGCGCTCGTCTCCTCACGCTGCTCGCTATCATCGGGCCCGGTCTCATCGTCATGGTGGGGGACAACGACGCCGGTGGCGTGTCCACCTACGCTCAGGCCGGTCAGAATTACGGCTACACGCTGCTGTGGACGCTGCCGCTTCTCATTCCGGTGCTCATCATCGTCCAGGAGATGGTTGCCCGACTCGGCGCGGTGACCGGCGTCGGGCACGGACGCCTCATTCGCGAGCGATTCGGGCGCTACTGGGGCAACCTGTCGATCTTCTCCATCTTGTTCTTGAACTTTTTGATTATCGTGACCGAGTTCATTGGAATCTCGCTGTCGATGGAGTACTTCGGGGTCTCACCTCTCTGGTCGGTACCAGTTGCCGTTGCCCTGCTGTTCGCGGTGACGGCCACGGGATCGTTCCGACGATGGGAACGGTTCATGATGCTCTTCGTCGCCGTCAATCTTTTTGTCATACCCCTCATCGTTGTGACCAAGCCCCAGTTCCATCAGGTGGTGGTGCACGCGGTCGCCCCGGGCATCCGCGGGGGGGCGACCTCCACCGCGGTGCTGCTCATCATCTCGATCATTGGCACCACCGTCGCGCCCTGGCAGCTCTTCTTTCAAGAGTCCAACATCGTCGACAAGAAGATCACGCCGCGCTGGTTGAACTACGAGCGTGTGGACACCATCATCGGCTCGATCATCGTTGTCGTCGGCGCTTCGGCGTTGCTGGCCGCCGCCGCGGCGGGACTCTCGGGTCACGGTGGTACGAACGCCTTCACGTCGGCCCTGGACGTAGCGCACGGGCTCAACCACTACGTCGGACATGGCGCGGGTGGGCTCTTCGCGATTCTCTTGCTCAATGCGTCGGTGATCGGCGCCGCCGCGGTGACGCTCGCTAGTTCCTACGCCATTGGCGACCTCTCGAGTACTCACCAGGGTCTCAATGCGCGCTTTTCGGAGGCCAGGGGTTTCTACGGGGGCTTCGCGGCCCTGTTAGCGGTGGCCGGCACCGTGGCGGTCATTCCGCACGCGCCCCTGGGGCTGATCACCCTGGCGGTGCAGGCCATCTGCGGATTGATGCTGCCCTCCACGACCATCATCGTGCTGCTCCTCTGCAATGACCGGGCGGTCATGGGCCCCTGGGTCAATCCGAAGTGGCTCAACGCTATCGCCATCACCATCGTGACGATCCTTGTGGTTCTGTCGATCGGTCTCATGGTCTCTACCCTGTTCACCTCGGTGAACGTCATCGTGCTCCTCGAGTGCATGGCGGTCGCCGCCGTGGTGGGACTCGCGATTGGTCTGCCGATTGGACTACGCAAGATGGCACCGCCGCCAAAGTTCGATATCGATCGCCGCGACTGGCGAACGCCGCGACTGACGCTGTTGACGCCACTGCCCAGTTCGCGAGCTCGACGCTGGCTGATGCGCGGTCAGAGCGCGTATCTCTTCACCGCGGGCACGCTGTTGGTCGTTCGTATTATTCAGATTTCGACCTCGTAGGCTCTCCTAATGACGTCTCACACCCTGCTGTGCGTGCACGCGCACCCCGACGACGAAGCGATCTTCACCGCGGGCATCACCTCGCACTACGCCGAGCAGGGGTACCGCTGCGTTCTGGTTACCTGCACCCTCGGTCAATTGGGGTTGGACGATCATGGCCGCAACGGCGCCCAGCCGGGACACAATGCGCTCGCCACGCGCGCAACGCGCGCCGGCGAACTCCAGCGCGCCGGGGCCCTCGTGGGATACGCGCGCCAGATCACGTTGGGTTACCTGGATTCGGGAATGATGGGTTGGCTCGCGAACCAGGACCCCGACGCCTTCATGAACGTCGACGTCGAGACCACCGCGCGGGTGCTCGCCGACATCATCGATCAAGAAGATGCCGCGGTGGTCGTCACGTACGACGAGAACGGCTTCTACGGGCACCCCGACCACGTGATGGCCAACATCGTGGCGCGCCGAGCGGTGGAGTTGAGCACCCGCGCCCAGCGCCTCTTCTATCCCGTGGTGCCGCGTGGAGTGCTGAGCTCATTCGTCGCTCAATCTCGAGAACAGGTCGTGTTTCTGCCGGCGTGGATCGAGGACGCCGTGGCGAACATTCCCGACGATTCGGTCGACTGCGTGATGGACGTGTCGCGTTTTAGCGCCCTCAAGCAGGGGGCCATTGCGACGCATGATTCTCAGGTGGACAACGCCGACCTGGTCACCATGGCGCCGGAGTTGTTTTCCCTGCTCTTTGGCACGGAGTACTACCAACTCGGTTGGCGACGCGACAACACATCGGTAGCCTGTGCCGAAGATTTGTTTGGAGGACTGAGTTGAGTGAATTGACATTCCTGGCGGTGCACGCGCACCCCGACGATGAAGCGAGCTCGACGGGCGGACTGTATCGATTGCTCGCCAATCAAGGGGTGCGCACGGTGCTGGTCACCTGCACCAACGGCGAGTGCGGTGACGCTCCCGATGGAGCCAAACCTGACGCCGATCACCACGACGGAGACCTCGTCGCCGGCGTGCGCGCCATAGAACTCGACCAGGCCGTCGAGGTACTGGGCATCTCGCGGCTCGTCCGACTGGGCTACCGCGACTCGGGCATGATGGGCTGGCCCCAGAACGACGACCCGGAGAGCTTCTGGGCGACCCCCGTGGCCGACGGTGCCGCGAAGTTGGCGGAGGTCTTGATGGCCGAGCGCCCCCAGGTCGTCATGACCTACAACGCGTTCGGCTTTTATGGTCACCCGGATCACATCCAGGCCAACCGCATCACCCTGGCGGCATTGGAATTGATCGATTACGAACCCACCTTGTATTACAACGCGATTCCCGACTCCATTATGGGTCTGATGCGCGAGCGTTGGGAGCAAGAGGGACTCCGTCAACAAGAAGAGGACGCCGCCAAGGGCATCGTGCGCGAACCCGACGGTCCACCGATGGTGGACGGCGAGCCGATCAAAATGGGAACCCCCGACGAGTTGATTAGCGCCGCCATCGACGTGAGCAGCGTCACCGACGCCAAGTACGACGCGTTGGCGGCGCACGCTTCGCAGATTGGTGATTCCTTCTGGATGAAGATGTCCAAGGAGGAATTCCAGTTCGCCATGGGCACCGAGTGGTTCTTTCGGGTGACGAATCCCCTCGGACTCGACGGAGTCGTCACCGACATCTTCGCGGGGTACCGTAGCTAACTTCGCCGAGCGAAAGGCCCCTCCGCAAGGAGGGGCCTTTCTGCGAGAAACGCGAAAGATACTTCGAGAAAGTTACGCCTCGTCGGGAACGATACCCTCGGCGTATTCCTCTTCAATTTCTTCCAGTGCGGTCTCCGATCCCTGAACTTTGGGGCCGGTGAACCACTTGTGCGCCGAAACGGCGTACCAAATGAACACCGCCGCCATGATGAGGACGAACACCGGACCCGACCAGTTGACGTTGGACGCGTGCAACCATGGCCAGAACCCCGGTGCGAAGAAGAGCAGCATGATGATGACCACCCACACGCACGCGATCGTCCCGATCGTGCTGCTCCACTTACCCAAGTTCCACGGACCGGGCTGGAAGTCTTTCGAGCGCAAGCGCAAGAAGATTGGAATGGCGTACGAGACGTACAGTCCGACCGTGCCGATCGAGACCACCGCAAAGAATGCGACCGACGAGCCTTCCGTCGTGTACAGCGACGGGACACCCAAGAGGAAGGCCGCGACCGCTGACAGCCATACTGCGTTCACCGGCGCACGGGTCTTGGGGTGTAGGCGGTGCCACAGCCGGTGTCCGGGAACTGCGCCATCGCGAGAGAAGGCGTAGACCATTCGTGAGTTCGCCGTGACCGACGCCAGTCCGCAGAAGAACATAGCGACCATCGCGATAATCATGAGGAGTCGGCCACCCGTGTTTCCGAGCGCCTGAACGAAGTCAACGGCACCCGCCGCAGCTCCGGCACCGGCGACGTGGGCGTAGGCCGTTTCACCAGCGGGAAGTGCCAGGGTCATTGCCACGTTCAAGATGAAGCCCGCAATAATCGACACGTAGATGGCGCGGACGATGCCCTTGGGACCACCGAGGGAAGCACCTAGCGTCTCCTCGGTCATGTGCGCGGATGCGTCGTATCCCGTCAAGGTGTACTGCGCCAGCAGTAGCCCAATTGAGAATGCGTAGATTCCGGCGAACGGCCCACTCCATCCCGTCAGGTTCTCGTGGTGAAAGAGGAAACTGATGCTCTGGTGGTGCGAGGGGACAATCAAGAGGACTCCGACGATAACGACGGTTCCAATCACGTGCCACCACGCGGAAATATTCGCAATGCCACTGACAATCTTCACGCGGTACGAGTTGATCACGCCGTGCAGGAGCAAGATGATTCCGTACCACAACAAGACGTAGCGAACGTGGGTCGACCACCCGCTGGGGTAGTACAGGCTAAGGAAGAAGCCGACGAACGTCGCAAGACCGTAGTCAATCGAGGCCGTGACCGCAATCTGGCCGACCAGGTTGAACCAGCCACACGACCACGACCACGCCGCCTTGTTCTTGTTCGCGAGTCGTGCGGACCACCAGTACAGACCTCCTGCCGTCGGGTACGCCGAACAGATTTCCGCCATGCCCATGCCGACGCACAGCGTGAGTGCGCCCACGATGAACCAGCCAATCGTGATCACGAGTGGACCACCGGCGTCCATGCCGAGGTAGTACGTCGTGATGCCACCGGTCAAAATTGAAATGATGGAGAACGACACGGCGAAGTTCGAGAAGGATCCCATGCCGCGTTTGAGCTCCTGGGCGTAGCCCATTTTATGCAAGAGATCAATATCGCTTTGTTCCTGTGCCGATACGGCCACATCATCTGCCATAAATCACCCCTAATTTTGAGGACAGCCAGCGCTTTGCTTTCCCATTGGTATATCAGAGATACGCTCAAAAATTTGAGTCCGGACTATTAAAATCGGACCCTTTTTGCCGGCGGCAGTCAGGGACGTTGTTCAGTAGAATCAGCAAAGACACCGTCGCACGAGGCGCCCGCTCTGAGGAGAGCTCATGACTTCATTAACCCCGGGACGGCTTTCCCGAGAGGATTTACTGGCCCTGATTGGGCGCGGAGACGTCGACACCGTGATCGCGGCAGTGACCGACATGCAGGGTCGATTGCAGGGAAAACGAGTCGACGCGCAGTACTTCGTGGACGACTTGGCGAACGGTGTCGTGGAGGGATGCAGTTACCTCCTCGCGTCGGACGTCGACATGCGAACCGTTGACGGCTTCGCTCTGACCTCCTGGGAGCGCGGCTACGGCGATCTCGCGTTCAAATCGGACTTCTCCACCATTCGCATGGTGCCCTGGCACGACCAGACGGTGATCATCTTCTGTGACGTCGAGACCGTCGACGGTGTGCCCGTCGCGCCGTCACCGCGCCAAGTACTTCAGCGTCAGATGTCGCGTCTCGCCGAGCGCGGTTGGCACGGGCTGACCGGCACCGAACTCGAGTTCATCCTCTTCAACACGACCTACGAAGAGGCGTGGAGTTCGGGGTACCGCAACATGACCCCGGCCAATCAGTACAACGTTGATTACTCGCTGCAGGGCACCTCGCGAGTTGAGCCGCTGCTGGGTCGACTTCGCCGTTCGATGCGCGGGGCCGGCATGGTCGTTGAGTCGGTGAAGGGTGAGTGCAACCTCGGCCAGCACGAGGTGGCCTTCAAGTACGACACGTTGCTGGACAAGTGCGACGAACACGGCCTCTACAAGCTCGGAGCCAAGGAGATCGCGGCCCAGGAAGGCCAGAGTCTGACGTTCATGGCCAAATATGACGAGCGCGAGGGCAACTCCTGTCATATCCACCTTTCTCTACGTGACGAGGACGATCGTCCGATTTTCGCGGGAGACCGCGAGCACGGTATGTCGCTCCTCTTCGAACAGTTCCTGGCCGGGCAACTCGCCTACGGACGCGAGATGTCCCTACTGCTCGCTCCTAACATCAACTCCTACAAGCGTTTCGTCGAAGGGTCGTTCGCCCCGACGGCGCTGCTGTGGGGGATCGACAACCGCACGTGCGCCTTTCGCGTGGTGGGACACGGTCCCGCTCTCCGATTCGAGTGTCGTATCCCGGGCGGCGACGTCAATCAGTACATGGCGGTCTCGGCGTTGGTGGCGGCGGGGCTACGCGGGGTGGAGGAAGAACTCGAACTGAGTCCGGCTTTTGTGGGCAATGCCTACGTGGCCGACGCTCCGCGCGTGCCAACGTCACTTCGTGAAGCAATGGAACTCTTCGACGATTCTGCCGTGGCGCGCGACGCCTTCGGCGACGAAGTCGTGGATCACTACGTGCACGCCGCGCGCGTCGAAGTGGACACCTTCGGGGCGGCCATTACCGACTGGGAACGTTACCGAGGATTTGAACGGCTATGAGTTACGACGTCATCAACCCCGCCACCGAGGCAGTGGTCAGGACCATCGAACTGGTCGACGTCGACGAGACCGACCGCGCTATTGAGCGAAGCCATAAGGCCGGCGAGTCGTGGCGTCGCGTCACGCCCGCTGACCGCGCGCGTCTCCTGCGGCGTTACGCCGCGGTGGTCGATGAGCACAACGAGGAGTTGGCCCAGCTCGAAGTGGCCAACGCCGGACACACCATTGGCAACGCGCGCTGGGAAGCGGGCAACGTGCGCGACGTCCTCAACTATTACTCGGGAGCGCCCGAGCGGCACTCGGGCAAACAGATCCCCGTCACCGGTGGCGTCGACATCACCTTCTATGAGCCACTTGGCGTCGTGGGCATCATCGTTCCCTGGAACTTCCCGATGCCGATCGCCGGATGGGGGCTGGCGCCCGCTCTTGCGGCAGGTAACACCGTCGTCCTGAAGCCCGCGACTCTGACGCCGCTCACCGCGATGCGACTGGGCGAACTCGCCCTCGACGCCGGAATACCCGAGGGCGTCGTGCAGGTCTTGCCCGGCGCTGGTTCGAGCGTCGGGTACCGCTTCGTGACGAACCCCACGGTGCGCAAGGTCTGCTTCACCGGATCCAACGACGCGGGTCGCAAGATCATGTCCGGGGCCGCCGATCAGGTGAAGCGGGTCACCTTAGAACTCGGTGGCAAGAGTGCCAACATCGTCTTCGCCGACGCTGACGTCGCCAAGGCCGCCGCCATGGCACCCTACGCAGTCTTCGACAACGCGGGCCAGGACTGCTGCGCGCGTTCGCGCATTCTCGTGCAGGACTCGGCCTACGACCTCTTTATGGAGCACTTCGAGGCAGCGGTCAAGGGCGTCAAGGTCATGGACCCCGCGAACGACGCCAGCGAGATGGGTCCGCTGATTACGGCGAGTCAACGCGAGAGCGTCATGAGTTACGTCGACGAATCAGCAGTGGCGTTTCGCGGTTCGGCTCCCGAGGGCACGGGCTACTGGATGGCGCCGACGGTCCTGGAAACCACTGACACGTCGGACCGGGCCTTCACCGAGGAGATCTTTGGGCCGGTGGTGTCCGTGGTGCGCTTCTCTGACGAGACCCACGCCATCGCCATTGCCAACGACAGCCAGTTTGGATTATCGGGTTCGATTTGGACTCGTGACTCGGGACGCGCGCTGCGCGTCGCTCGTGGAGTGGAGACCGGCGCCCTGTCGGTCAACTCCAACTCCTCGGTACGCTACAACACTCCCTTTGGTGGATTCAAAATGTCGGGCATCGGGCGCGAGCTCGGCCCCGACGCATTGCTCGGATTCAGTGAAGAGAAGAATGTCTTTATCTCAACGGAGGAATGATGGGACGTCTCGATAATAAAGTCGCAATAATCACCGGTGCCGCGAGCGGCATCGGGCGCGCGACGGCCGTGCGCTTCGCCGCGGAGGGCGCCAAGGTGGTCGTCGCCGACCTCGCGGACGAGGCCGGTGCGGCACTGGCGGTGGAACTCGGTGGCCTCTACGTGCACGTCAACGTGGCCGACGAGGACAGTGTCAAGGCGATGTTCGCCGCCACCGTTGAGGCGTACGGCGGTCTCGACATCCTGTTCAACAACGCGGGTATCTCGCCGAACGACGACGACTCGATTCTCACGACGGGTGTCGAAGCGTGGCAGCGGGTCCAGGACGTGAACTTGAAGTCGGTCTACTTGTGTTGCAAGTACGGGATCCCCTACATGCAACAGCGCGGCGGCGGTTCCATCATCAACGTGGCGTCCTTCGTGGCCATCATGGGTTCGGCGACCTCACAGATTTCCTACACCGCCTCGAAGGGCGGCGTCTTGTCGATGAGTCGCGAACTCGGGGTGCAGTTCGCCCGCGAGAACATCCGCGTCAACGCACTGTGCCCGGGACCGGTCAATACACCGCTTTTGCAAGAGCTCTTCGCCAAGGACCCCGAGCGCGCCGCTCGTCGTCTGGTGCACGTGCCGATGGGCCGTTTCGCTGAGCCCGAGGAGATGGCCAGTGCGGTGCTGTTCCTCGCCAGTGACGACTCGTCGTTCATGACGGCGAGCACCTTCCTAGTGGATGGTGGCCTGCACGCCGCCTACGTGACGCCGCTCTAACGCTCGCCGCACTTTCGGGTCACGACACTGGTTGCGGACAGTAGTCCGGGGACGCGAAATCTGGCTGGTTCGAAATCAGCAGCACCGAGTGGGTGATTCGCCAGTAGCGAAACGTAGCGTAGACGCCTATGGTCACTTCGGGATTGTGAGCGTCCGCCGCAGTGCACACAAGAGTGAATGCCTGAACGACGGATATGGTCTTGTTCTTGGACATCGCGAAGGGTCGAAACGCTGCTCCGGTCATGACATGGGTCGCCTTGCCCGCACACGTAAAAGTCGAGGAGTTGTAGTGCGGGCACAGCGTGAGCGGGCCAACCCTGACGGGTACCGCCGCGGTGACAACTGATCGAAGGTTGGTCACTTCGACGCCGAACACGCCGTGAAACGAGAGCGTACTCTGCGTGGTGGTGACGTACTCGGTCGACGACGCAGCGGAGGAAGAACCCGATTCGTTGAATTGGAGGGTGAACCGCTGGTAATGATTGGTGCCGATGTAGAGAATCCCCGCCGCGACGACAACCGCGAACACAACTTTCCGTAGGATATGGCGTCGAGCGGACGACGGGCCGGCGACACCAGGAGTGTGCTCTACATTCGATGTCGAGACGGCAGGGCTCTGGTCCGACACGAACTCGACGGTAGCGCACTGGTCACGTTCATTGCGAACGCAAAGTGAGATCGTCGAGTGACACGGGCTGAACGTCGGGAGTGAAGTACTCGCTCAAGTACTTCTCACCCTCGTCGCACATGATGGTGACGACGACATCGTCGGGCCGCTCGTCGCGTAGACGCCGTGCCGCCACCATGTTGGCGCCGGAACTGGGACCAACCAGCATGCCGTGTTCACTGGCGAGGCGACGCATTTCGCTAACGGCGTCGTCACTGTGCACGTCGACGACGCGACTGACGATCCCGCGGTGGCGCTGATAGATTCCCGGTACGAATCCGTCAGCGATGCCCTCGATCTTGTGCAGTCCCGTATCACCGCAGAGAATCGTGCACGACTCACTGGGTTCGAGCCCGACGATCTTCACGTCCGGATTCACGTCACGGAAGGCTTGACCAACTCCAATGAGCGTTCCGCCAGTGCCGACGCCCATGACGAAGGCGTCGGGCACGGTGCCCTCGGGAAGCTGACTGAGGATCTCGGGACCGAGCCACGTCCGGTTCTCTTCGACATTCCATTCCGACTCGAACTGACGGGGACTGAAGTGCCCCGGTCGTCGGCCGAGCTCGGCGGCAATCTCGAGGGCCTCGTTGACGTGAAAGTTGCCGATGGTGACGAGTTGGGCGCCGAAGGCGCACGAGATTGCCGAGCGCTCGGGACTGAGTCCCTCAGGCATCACGACGATCATCTTGTATCCCATGACCGCGGCCACCATGCTCATGGCGTTACCCGTATTGCCGCTCGACGCCTCGACGATGGTGTCGCCGCGATGGATCAGACCTTCGCGCTTGGCGCGTTCGATGATGTAGCGCGCCATACGGGCCTTGATGGAGCCCGAAGGGTTGAGGTATTCCAGTTTCAGCCAAATCCCGTCGACTTCAATCAGCGGAGTGTTGCCGATGGCGTCGAGGACAGTGCGACGTGCCGCGTGTGATGTCATGACTTCCTCCAGGGGCCGGCATCGTTGCACGGTGTCCCTTCATCTGAGACTACTCAGGCGTCTGTCGCGCAGGAAAAGTCCCCTAATAGCGGTAGCTGTCGGGCTTGAAGGGTCCTTCGACCGCCACGCCGATGTAGTCAGCTTGCTGCTTCGAGAGTGTCGTCAACTTCACACCCAAAGCATCGAGGTGCAGGCGCGCCACTTTCTCGTCGAGGTGCTTGGGTAAGACGTAGACCTTCTTCTCGTAGTGAGCGTTATTGGCGAAGAGCTCCATTTGTGCCATGGTCTGGTTGGTGAAGGAGTTGCTCATCACAAAACTCGGGTGACCCGTCGCGTTGCCGAGGTTGAGGAGGCGTCCTTCGGAGAGCAAGATGATCGCACGTCCGTTGGGCAGGATCCACTTGTCCACCTGAGGCTTGATGTTCTCACGTGTGACGCCGGGCAGATTGGTGAGTCCGGCGATGTCGATCTCGTTGTCGAAGTGCCCGATGTTGCCCAGAATCGCCTGGTGCTTCATCATGAGCATGTGATCGACGGTGACGATGTCGCGGTTGCCCGTCGTGGTGATGATGATGTCGGCGTAGGGGAGAACCTCTTCCAAGGTCGTCACCTGAAAACCGTCCATCGCGGCCTGCAGGGCGCAGATCGGGTCGATTTCGGTGATGATGACGCGCGCGCCTTGTCCGCGCAGTGACTCGGCCGAACCCTTACCCACGTCGCCGTAACCGCACACCACGGCCACCTTGCCGCCAATGAGCACGTCGGTGGCGCGGTTGATGCCGTCGATGAGTGAGTGACGACAGCCGTATTTATTGTCGAATTTGGACTTGGTGACGGCGTCATTGACGTTGATCGCCGGGAACAGCAGCGTCGCGTCACGCTCCATCTCGTACAAGCGGTGCACGCCAGTCGTCGTCTCCTCCGAGACCCCGATGATGCCCGCGGCCATGGGAGCGAATATTTTCTCACCGCTCGAGATCATCCGACTGAGCAGCTGCAGGATGATCGAGTATTCCTCGGACTCGGCGGTGTCGGGCGCCGGTACGAAGCCGGCGAGCTCAAACTCAAGGCCCTTGTGCACGAGCAGCGTGGCGTCGCCGCCGTCGTCGAGGATCATCGTGGGTCCGTCGAAACCCGGCCAACGCAACAGTTGCTCGGTGCACCACCAATACTCCTCCAGGGATTCGCCCTTCCACGCGAAGACCGGAACTCCCTGGGGGTTCTCGGCGGTGCCGTGCGGTCCAACGACCGCCGCCGCCGCGGCGTGATCCTGGGTGGAGAAGATGTTGCAGCTGACCCAGCGCACGTCGGCGCCCAGGACCACGAGGGTCTCAATCAAGACGGCGGTCTGGATGGTCATGTGCAAGGAACCCGCGATGCGAGCACCGGTCAGTGGCTTGGTGGCACCGAACTCAGCGCGCATGGCCATGAGGCCGGGCATCTCGTGCTCGGCGAGGGTGATTTCCGCGCGTCCGAAGGGCGCGAGTGAAAGGTCGGCGACTTTAAAGTCGAATGGTGACGAGGTCATGGTGCTCCTAGTAGATGAGTGATGTCTGCCAGGCGCCGACCTCTGTCGCACACGCCTTTCACCCCCTAGGTTAGGCGTTCACTCGGAACTCGACCACATCTCCGTCGCGCATTATGTACTCTTTGCCCTCGATGCGGGCCTTGCCCGCGGCGCGCACCGCAACCATGGTGCCCAGGGCCATCAGGTCATCAAAGGCCACCACCTCGGCCTTGATGAAGTGCTTTTGGAAATCGGTGTGGATTTCGCCGGCGGCTTCGGGCGCCGTGGCGCCCTGGCGAATGGTCCAGGCCCTGGTCTCCTTGGGTCCCGCGGTCAGGAACGTCTGCAGGCCGAGGGTGGCAAAGCCCACTTGCGACAGTTGCGCGAGTCCTGATTCTTCTTGACCGAAGGACTGCAGGAGTTCGAGCGCCTCGTCGAGGTCGAGTCCGGCGAGCTCAGCCTCGACTTTGGCGCACAGGATGACGCAGGGCGCCGGCGCCACTGAGTCGTGCAGTTGGCGTTGGCGGTCGCCGTCGGCCAGAGTGGCCTCATCAACGTTGAAGACGTAGATGAAGGGCTTGTCGGTCAACAAGTGCAAGTCGGCGATGGCCTGGCGGTCGAGGCCCTTCACCTTCGAGATGACGAGGCCGTCGTTGAGAGCATCGTGGGCCTTCTTGATCTCGACCAACTTCGCGGCGGCCTCGGGCACGCGCTTGGCCTCGCGTTCCAGACGCGACATTGTTTTGTCGACGGTCTGTAGGTCCGCCAGGATCAGTTCGGTCTCGATGGTGGCGACGTCGCTGGCGGGGTCGATGTGTCCGTCGACGTGGACGACGTCGTCATCTTCAAAGACCCGCACGACTTCGCAGATGGCGTTGGATTCTCGAATGGCCGCCAGAAACTGATTGCCGAGACCTTCGCCCTCGGAGGCGCCGCGTACGATGCCGGCGATGTCGACGAAGGTGACCGACGCGGGCAGAATCTTCTCGGAATTGAAGACCTTGGCTAGTTTGGCGAGACGATCGTCGGGGACCGAGACCACGCCCACGTTGGGCTCGATGGTGGCGAAAGGATAGTTCGCCGCGAGAACGTTGTTGTTGGTGAGCGCATTGAACAGCGTGGACTTTCCGACGTTGGGAAGTCCGACAATGCCGATTGAGAGAGCCATACGGCCTCCGAGGCTACTGCACCATCCCGGCGCTGCACCTCGGAGACCGTATGTTAGGGGGAACTAGGCGATTTCGGTGAGCGCACCGTCTTCGATCTCAAGGCGACGGTCGGCCTGATTGGCAATTTTCTCGTCGTGGGTCACCACGAGGACCGTCGTCTTTTGTGTATTGGCCGCTTCGCGCAGCAACTGCACGATCTTTTGTCCCGTCGCCTTGTCGAGCGAACCGGTGGGCTCGTCGGCGAGGATTAACTGAGGCTGCGCCGCAAAGGCGCGGGCGATTGCCACGCGCTGCTGCTCACCGCCGGAGAGCTTGTTCGGGCGGCGACTGGCCTTGTTGGCGTCGAGTCCCACCATGGCGAGCATGGCATCGGCGCGCGCGTCACGGTCGTTCTTGGGCCAGTTCGAGAACTCTAGGGCCAACTTGATGTTTTCCTTGGCGCTGAGGTTGGGAATGAGGTTGAACGCCTGGAATACAAAGCCCACCTCACGTGCGCGGTACTTGGTACGACCGCCCGAGTCGAGGTTCGCCAACTGCGTCCCGTTCATTTCGATGCTGCCCGCGTCGGGAGCATCGAGCAGACCCAACAGCGAGAGCAGGGTGGATTTACCCGAACCGCTCGCGCCGATGATGGCCACTACCTCTCCGTCAGCGGCGTGGAAGGTGACGTCGCGCACGGCGTGCACTTCACCTCCTTCGGTCTTAAAGGTCTTACTGAGCTTCTCTACGTTCAGCATTATTCACTCCTCAATACTTCGGCGGGACGGATACGGGTAATGGTGGCCGAGGCCACCGAGGAACCCAGGGCGGCAATCACGATGGCCGCGACGAGGGCGAAGATGAGCGTCGACCAGCTGACCGACGTGTGTAGTTGGGAGAAGGTGTTGCTCAGTCCGCCAAAACGGAAGCGGCCCGCAGTGACTGCTCCCGACGGCGGGGTGAAGCCGGAGCCGCCACCGCCGAAACCTCCTCCGGCTCCGCGCACGAAGCCGCCCGGTGACGAGGACGAGCCGCTTTCGGCACTCACGAGCGCCGAGGTGATCGGACTCGAGACCAGGATGCCTCCGATGAAGCCGACGGCGGCGCCCAACACGGTGAACGTCGTGGACTCGGCGATGAACTGTGAGACCACGGAACGGTTCGTGGCGCCCAGGGCCTTCAAGACGCCGATCTCGCGCCGACGTTCGCGCACGATCATGAGCATCGAGAGCAGCAAGATGAGCGCCGCACCGATGACCGCCCCAAAGAGGGTGTAGGTCGAGATCGTCTTGACGGTGTTGAGTGGCGCCAACTGGCTCTCCACGGTGGCCTGGGTGGAGGTCACGTCAGCGGCGGTACCGAGCTTCTTGGTGATTGCGGTGGCCGCCCCCGAGACGTTGTTCAAGTTATTCACCACCACGGTGGCGCCGGTGACCTGATTCGTGGCCGCCGCGAGGGTCTGCACGGTGGCGAGGGGCATCAGCGCGTCGGAATCGGCGAACGTTGAACCGGCGTCGTAGAGGCCGACCACGGTGATCGTTTTGCCCCAGGCGGTGAACGTCGAGCCGACCTTCAGGTTGTTCTTCGTCGCGAGTGTCGTGCCCACAATGGCGACGTCGGCCGTGGAAGTTGGGCTAAACGCCACTCCCGACGTCAGCTTCTCCGTGCCGCCGCCATTCGCACCGCCGACCAGGGAGTTACCGGGAGAGTTGGTGCCAATCACCCGGATGGACAAGGCGCTGGTGGTGGGAGTCCCACCGCCGCCAAATCCGCCACCGAACCGTGCTCCGAGGGAACCGGCGGTCGTCGGTGAGGTCAGATTGGTTTGGGTGCTCGTGAGACGTTCACTCAACTGGGCCTGGACGGCCGTCACGTTGGGAATACTCAAGAGGCCCGTGATCTGAGCGGTCGTGAGCGCGGTACCGCCCCCCTGGCCACCGAAGAAACCCGCGGGCGACACCGAGATGGTATTGCCAGTGGACGATCGCACGGAGCTGATCTTGGCGTTGACCGCGTCACGCGCGATCAACATAGAGATCGACAGGGCAATCGCCACCGCCAATATCACCACCACCCCCACTGATCGCATGGCGTTTCGAAAGGCGTTTCGCACACCTCGGCGCAGAGCGTTCATGAATGAATCCTTCCATAACTTGTAATGTGATTGTCATCTTGCCGGTCGATTCAAAGACCGGACCAAGGCAGCATTAAGACAGTCTTAAGAATTGCCCGGGAGAAATCGGTGAGCCGTGTGCCGGAGCCGCCGCGGCGCCCAGGGCTACATTGAGGAGGTGAATTCGACGGTCCTCCTCGACCTCTCGGCCGTGGCAAAGACCTTCGGTGACCAGGTCGTCTTGGCGCCGACGGACTTGGAGGTTACCGAGGGATCCTTCGTCTCGATCGTGGGACCCTCGGGGTGTGGCAAGTCCACCTTGTTCAACATCATCGCGGGACTTCTCGAGCCCGACGGTGGCNNGCCATGATTTTTCAGGAGCCGATGACTTCGCTCAATCCGGTCTATTCCATCGGCGACCAGATCGTCGAAGCCGTCACCCTCCACCAGCAGGTCGGACGCCGTCGCGCCTACGAAATCGCCGAAGAAGCGCTGCACGCCGTCGGCATCGCCGACCCGCACCGCCGCCTTTTCGAGTATCCCCACCAGATGTCCGGCGGAATGCGCCAGCGCGTGGCCTTTATGCGCACCCTGGTCACGCGTCATCAGCTCCTCCTGCTCGACGAGCCTTTCGGTGCGCTCGACGCCCAGACGCGTCTCGACATGCAGCGCTGGTTGCTCGACGTATGGCGCGAATCGGGCCGCACGGTGCTGTTCATCACCCACGACGTGGATGAGTCAATATTCCTCTCTGACCGCATTCTGGTGATGTCGCCGCGGCCCGGTCGAATTGTCGCTGATCTAGCCAATACCTTGGCTCGACCTCGAGAGATCGATATTTTGACCGATCCGACGTTCGTGGAATTGAAGAGCCAGATTCTGCGTCTCCTGCACGGAGGGGAACGATGAGAAAGAAAATCCTCATCAATGCGGCAGTGCCCGTGCTCTCCATCGTCGTGCTGCTGCTGATCTGGCAGGCCATCGTGGTCGGGTTCCACGTGCAGCCCTACGTGGCTCCACGACCCCTCGCGGCGATCCAAGCCGTCACTGACAATTGGGGAATCCTGTGGCCACTCGTCCTAGGAACCCTTCGTGAGACGGCGATTGGCTACGTCTGCGGCGCGGCCCTGGGGTTCTTCTTTGGCGTGATCATGTCAAGGTTTCAATTGGTCCAACGTGTGCTCTATCCACAGCTCGTTCTGTCGCAAGCGATACCGGTCATTGCGTTGGCGTTCCCACTGACGGCGATACTGGGGTTCGGCTCGACGAAACCGATCATTGCCATCGTCGTGTGGATCGTTTTCTTCCCCGTCACGGTGAGCGTGCTGAGTGGACTGAGCCACGTGGACCAGGATCTGCTCAATCTCGCCAAGGTCTATGGCGCTTCGAAGTGGCGCACGTTCTGGCAGATCGAGGTTCCCGCCACGGTGACACCGATGTTCGCCGGTCTGAAGATCGCGGCGGCGTACGCGGTCACGGGCGCCATTATCGGACAAGGTGCCTCGCCCGCGGGTTCCTCACTCGACCAGTACCAGACGCACGCCAATGGCGTCTTTAACGAGGCCGCGGTGTACGGAACGACGATGGTGATGGCGCTGATTGGTGTGACCTTTTTCTTGGCGGTCGTCGGAGTCGAAGTCTTCGCCACACCCTGGCAACGAAGAACCGTCGCTCGACGAGTGCGCCGACACCGCAGTGCGACGCCAAAGAGCGCCCAGTAGCCTCGACGCTAAGAGATTCATAAGGGAGAGCGAATGAAGATCCGTCGAGTGGGGGCTCTGGCCCTGTCAGCCTCACTGGTGGCACTGGGAGTGACCGTGGCGAGCGGATCCTCGGGAGCAGCGACGATGAAGTCGGTGACCTTCGCCTACGACTTTCCAGGTCCCGATTTCGAAGTGATCCCCATCGTGGTCGCCCAAAAGGAGGGTTTCTTCTCCGCTGCGGGCCTCAACGTGAAGCTTGTCTTTCCGCCCAATACGTCGTCGACATCGGTGATGCTCGCCACGGGTGCGGCCAATGTCGGTCTCGTGACCACGACCGACATGGGTATCGCCGTGGACAAAAAGCTGCCGATTCTCTCCATCGCTAACTACTCGATGACCAATAACTGGGCGATATTCGCCAAACCGGGCGTCGCCCTCACGGCGAAGAACCTGCACGCCGAGCTCCTCGGTAAGCGCATTTTCTCCTACGGCGATACCTGGACCGAAGCGATGTTGCCCTTCGTGCTCAAGAAGGCGGACCTGACGGCCTCTCAGGTGACGATCATTACGAATGGATCTGGTAACGACCTGAGTTATCTGTTCGCCGGCAAGGTCGACGTCTCGACCAACACCACCAATTATGAGATCCCCGGTTTCCAGGGATCCAAGGTCAAGGGCAAGTTGAGCGAACTCTTGGGTTCGGCCGTCGGCGCGCCGAACATCCCCATCTGGGACTACGCCACCACCAAGAGCTACGCGGCGTCCAGTGGCTCGACCCTCAGGGCCTTCATGTCCGCTATCGCCACGGCGACCAAGTGGGCGGTCGCACACCGTACTCAGGCCGCGACGTTGTTCGATACGACCTACCCGGCCAGTGGATACTCCCATGCCTACAGTCTCTTGGGCTGGCAGTTGACGATTCCGTTCTTGACGAACGCCCAGGGGAAGTACTTCGTCGAGACGAACGCCCAGTGGGCGACTTTGTCGACGGCGCTCAAGTCCATTGGACAGATTTCCAAGGTGCCAGCGCCCTCGTCGTACTTCACGAATAAGTTCCTGCCGGCCTCATGAGTGACTCGGCCCGTCCGCGGGCCGCGGTCGTGGGCAGCATGAACACTGACCTGGTCGTGCGATGCTCGCACCTGCCGCTGCCCGGCGAGACGGTGCTCGGCGACGACGTCGTGCGCTTCGCGGGTGGCAAGGGCGCTAACCAGGCCGCGGCGCTCGCTCGTTTGGGTGTCGCTACGTCGATGGTGGCGTGTCTCGGTCGCGACGAACTCGGTGAATGGTTGAAGGACACTCTGGAAGGTCACGGTGCCGACACGTCGTTGGTGCAACGTAGCGACCGACCCTCCGGGACCGCGTTCATCACCGTCGACGCACAGGGCGAGAACCAGATCGTCGTGGCGACGGGAGCCAACGCCGATCTCAGTCTCGACGGCGTTGACTTGGATCCCTTCGACGTTGTGCTGGCGCAGATGGAAGTGGCGCCAGAGATTATCGACGAGTTGGCGCGGCGTACGTCGTCGCTCGTCCTCAACGTCGCTCCGGCTCGCCACGTCGCTCCAACGACGTTGAGTCGATGCGCCGTGGTCATCGCCAATGAAATCGAGTCGCAGAGCCTGGTACTGGGCGAATTGGCGCACTGCGTCGTCACGCGCGGCGCGCGCGGTGCCGTGCACTATTCCTTCGGCGAAGTGATCGCCGAAGTGAGCGCTCCGGTCGTCGAAGCGCTGGACACGGTGGGAGCGGGCGACGTCTTTTGCGCGGCCTACGCCTCGCGCTACGCCCTCAAGGACGCCCCGGCGCTGGCACTTCGTTTCGCGGTGACCGCCGGGGCACTCGCCACGTTGGCCCCCGGGGCCCAGGGATCACTGCCCACCACACAAGAGGTACAACAATGGCTCGACCGCGCGTCCTGATCGATACCGACCCGGGGATCGACGACGCCGTCGCGATCCTTCTCGCCCTCGCGAGTCCCGAAATCGATGTCGTGGGCATCACCGCGGTCGCGGGCAACGTTCCCCTCGACAAGACCGCCCTCAACGCGCGTCGCATCGTGTCGATCGCGGGTCGTCACAATGTCCCCGTCGCCGCCGGGTGCGCCGAACCATTGAGCGAGGCAGTAGCCGAGGACAGTGTGGTGCACGGTCACGACGGACTCGGCGATCTCACCTGGGACGAGCCCGACGTCGCGCTCGATCCGCGCCACGGCGTCGAGCTGATCGCGGACTTGATTCACGAAGGACCGCTCACCATCGTCGCGATTGGACCGCTCACGAACCTCGCGGTGTTGCTGCAGCGCTACCCGGACATTGACAAGGGCGTCGAGCACCTCGTCATCATGGGTGGAGCATCGTTTCAGGGCAATGTCACTCCCGCGGCGGAATTCAATATCTGGGCCGACCCCGAGGCCGCGCGCCAGGTCTTCGCCGCCGAGTGGCGCATCACGTTGATGCCCCTCGACCTGACGCACCAGGCCTTTCTCAACGACGCCGACCTGGACTACTTCACGTCGCTCGGCACCGACGTCGGGCGCCGGGTAGCGAGAATGCTCGAGCCGTACGCCCAGTTCCACGAGCGCTGGTACGGCAATCGCGACGTCATCATGCACGACGCCATGGCGGTCTACGAGGTCCTCGACGCCACGGCCATCTCCAAGCAAGGCGTACGAGTGACCGTGGAGACCGGGGGCGAGTACTCGCGCGGCGCGACGTTCATCGACCGGCGTCGCGACCACGCCCAGAGCCAGGTTCGCGTAGGCCTCACCGTTGACAACGACCGGTTCCGCGCGGTGCTGCGTGAGCGTCTCGCCACGTACCGCGATTAGTCCGCCAGGCTGAGCCAGTGCTCCTCGGCGGCGTGGAGGTCCTTCAAGACTTGCTCGAGATCGGCGCCGAGGCGCGCCTGCTCGACGTAGTTTGAACTCTTGGTGAGCTTGTCGCTCAGGGTGACGCGGCGCCGCTCAAGACGGTTCATGTCCTTCTCGGCGTCCCGCAGGATCCGGCCTCGCGGCACCACGGAGGCGGTTTCTTCGGAACTTTCGCCACCCGATGCCTCGGGGGCCGCGCTGAGTCCGGCCGCGCGCGCGATCCAGGCGTCGATACCTCCAGGGATATCAGCGATCGTGCCATCGGCGTGCACTTCAAGGAGACGGTCCGTGGTGCGACTGAGGAACGTGCGGTCGTGGCTGACGACGACGAGGGTGCCGGGCCACTGACTGAGGAAATCCTCGAGGAGTCGAATGGTTTCGAGATCGAGGTCGTTGGTGGGCTCGTCCAGGAAGAGGACATTGGGTCGCTGAGCCAGAGCCAGCAGCAACTGCAGTCGGCGCCGCTCACCTCCAGAGAGGTCCCTCGCCTTGGTCTTTTGGAGAGCGCCGGCGAACCAGAACCTCTTCATCAGCGCCACGTCAGCGAGCGAGCCGGGAGTTCCCTGGGGTCCGGCGACGAGTTCCTGCACGTTGAGATCGAGGTTGATGTCGCCGTCGCCCTGTTCGAAGTAGGCCAACTTCACGGTGGGCCCGTGCTTGAGCGTCCCGGCCGTGGGCTCGCTGTGGCGCGCGAGCAAATTGACGAACGTGGACTTGCCCGCTCCGTTGGGCCCGACGATGCCGACGCGGTCGCCGGGTCCGAGCTCCAGGTTGACGTTGTTCAAAATGGTGCGCCCATTGCGATAGGCGAAGGCAACGTTGTGGGCCTTCATCACCATCGTGCCCAGGCGCGGCGTGTCGCCGCTCAGGTCGAGGGTGCCCTCGCGGGCCGCGGCCTCGGGCCGCGTGGAGAGCAGTCGCTGCGCGGCGTCGATTCGAGCTTGGGGCTTGGTCGAACGAGCTTTGACGCCGCGGCGCAGCCAGGCCAGCTCGGTGCGAGCCAGGTTGCGACGCACTTGCTCGGCGCTGGCGGCCTGGGTGTCACGCTCGGCTTGGGCCTCGAGAAGTTTTGAGTAACCGCCCGCGTGCACGTAGGTCCTGCCCCGATCGATCTCGACCATGCGGGTCGTCACCTGGTCGAGCAGAAAGCGGTCGTGGCTGACCAGAATGACCGCACCGCGAAACGTGGTGATCTGATTCTCCAGCCACTGGATCGCGCCCAAGTCCAGGTGGTTGGTGGGTTCGTCGAGAATGATGACGTCATTATGTTGAGAGAAGAGGCGGGCCAGGGCGACGCGTTTACGCTGGCCGCCCGAGAGGTGGTCCGTTGAGATCTCCACGGCATTCAACATCCCGAGCCGGTCCAGTGCCGCGTCGATCTCCCAACCGATGCCGAGCGCGTTGCGGATGCTGCCGTCAGGCAAGTGGGGGATCTGCTCAAGAAAGCCCACGTGCACATTCTTGGGGCGACGGATATTTCCCCCGTCGGGGGCGAGTGTGCCGGCGATGATCTTCAGCAGGGTGGACTTGCCGGCGCCATTGATGCCCACGACGCCAATACGGTCCCCCGACGAGATGGTGAGGGACAGGCCCTCGAGAATTGGTCTCTCGGAGCCCTCCAAAGAGACATTTTGAAGATCGATCAGGATGGCCACGTCCTTTCAAGGTTAGTGACCGCCGCGAAAGTCCCACTCCGCTGGCGAGGCGGCGCGTCGACGTGTGAGGGTGAAGCATGAAAGTAATCGGACTTGACGGATGTTCTCAAGGATGGATCGGCGTCGTCCTGGACGGCGACGGCGTGTCGGCACACTATTTCGCGAACGTGCGTCAGGTCCTCGACGACTTCCCCGACGTCCAGGTCATCGCCATCGATATCCCCATGGGACTGCTCGATTCCGGCCCTCGACGCGCCGACATCCTGGCGCGCGCAAAGTTACCGGGACGAGCCAGCACTATTTTCAATGCTCCGGCGCGAGCGTGCCTGGTCGCGGCGCAATATCGAACGGCCAAGGAAATCTCCCAGCGGGTGCTCGGCAAGGGACTCTCGAAGCAGTCCTACGCCCTGCTGCCCAAGATTCGAGAAGTTGACGACTTCTGGCTCAGTGCTCCGTGTCCGGTCTGGGAAGTGCACCCGGAGTTATCATTCGCCAAGATCAACGACTGGAAAATGTTGCCGTCGAAGAAATCCTGGGCGGGCATGATGCAGCGCCGTGACGCTTTGAGTCGGGTGGGGATTGTGCTCGATGACGTCGTGGGCGACGCCGCGCGCCGGGCGTCGACCGACGACATGTTGGACGCTGGCGCGTGTGCGTGGAGCGCCCGAGAGATTTTCGACGGACGAGCGATTTTCTTACCCGATCCGGCGGAGGTCGACGTCACGGGGCGCGAGGCAGCTATTCGCGTGTAGCCGCGTCACGAGTACTGACCACCACCCATAACATGGTCATGAAATTTTCTTGACGAAGACTCAAAATTCCTGTGCGTGAGGGCTTCAAGAAGTGGTTTCGTCGTACCTCACGAAAGATGACAATGGTTGAAGATGTGCGCAAGGGGCGCCACCAGATTCTGAGCGATGCCGAGATTCTCCACGCCGCCTTCCTGGCCTTCGCCAGTTCAGGTTTCGACTCAATGTCCGTGCGCAACTTGAACGCCCAATTGGGCCTCAGTCACGAAACAGTCCGCCAGCGCTTTGGCTCCAAACTTGACCTGTACTACGCGGCGATTGACCACGGAGTCGCGCAGTTCTACGCGATCCTGGCCGAAGAGCGGACCAAATTACCCGAGGCCGCGGGCGACCTCGAGGAATTACGCGCGACGGCGCGTTCATTCATTACCGCGTCAATGAGGTTTCCCGAACTCGCGAGCGTGGTCAACAGTGAGGCGGCCGGTACCAGTGAGCGTCTTGACTACATCTTCCGGTCGGGGTTCGAACCCGGGATGTCCCTCATCGTCGATCTGCTGAATCGACTCATCGCCGAAGGTGTCATCTATCCCACCACGATTCGTGACGCGTTCTTCATCATCGATGCGGGACTGTCTCCATTCGCCCAAAGTGGTCTTTCGCGGGCCTTCGACGCCATGGCGGGTCCCTTGGACGAGGACGCCCACGTTGACCGCTTTCTTGACTTCGTCTTTCGTGGTCTCACCACGTCACGCGCAACGTGAGTTCGGCGACTGGCGTCGTCTCCTCTAGCGGACGTGACGTGGCCAATGACGTTATGCTCACCGACGAACATGAACTCGCCGCGCTCTGAGCGGCGACGAGGAGAAGGGTCAAGAACATGTCGCGTAATCCCTACGAAGAACTTAAGTCGGTTCCCTCATTCGAACTGACGTCAACGGATTTCACCAATGGGGGACCACTGGCGATCGCTCAGGTGAGTGGACGCATGGGCGCGGGTGGCTCGGACGCGTCCCCGCAACTCACGTGGTCGGGCTTTCCTGAGGACACCAAGAGTTTCGCCGTCACCGTCTACGACCCCGACGCGCCGACGGTCTCGGGTTTTTGGCACTGGGCGGTCGCGGATATTCCGGTGTCCACGACCTCACTCGATGCCGGGGCCGGTGATGAACACGGTTCGGGTCTACCCGAGGGCGCGGTGCAGATACACAATGACGCGAGCTTCGCGGGCTACGTCGGCGCGGCCCCGCCGGCAGGACACGGCGTGCACCACTACTACGTCGTGGTGCACGCCGTCGACGTCGAGAGCCTGGAACTGCCCGACGGTGCCTCGCCCGCGTACCTGGGGTTCAACCTCTTCTTTCACACGCTCGCCCGTGCGGTGCTCGTGGGCACCCATGTACAGGACTAGTCGATCGCGTCAGTAGCGACCTCAGAGCTTGGAATTCTGCGCGCGTTGCGCGCTGGGTCCGCTCGATTCCCACCACTGCGACACGATGACGTGCAGGGCCGCCGCGAGGGGAATGGCGAGGATGACCCCGACGAGGCCACCAAAGGCACCACCCACCCAGTCGCCCAATTCGGCGCCCACCAAGATCGACAAGAAGACCACCAGGGGATTGAGTTTGATCGCCCGGCTCATGATCACCGGATAGAGCGCGTGATTCTGAATCAACGTGTAGACGACGAAGACAATCGCCGTGACGACTCCCGCCGACGCGGATTGGACGAAGGCGAAGAGCACGGTGGGGATGCCCGCCACCGCCCCACCCACCTGGGGCAAGAAGTCCACGAGCACGACCCACAGGGCAAAGAGCAGCGCGAAGGGAACGTGCATGATCCAGAGCGTGACGAAGACCACCATACCCGCCATGAGCGACATAATGAGGTTGCCGACGACGTAGCCCAGCGCGGCCTTGGAGATCAATGCACCCATCTCCTGGGCGTACGCAGCGCGGGCGGGAGATAGCGAGATCAAGATGATGTTACGAATCTTGGGGCCTTCGAGGAGCAGGAGAATCACGAAGGCGAAGAGCGTGATCAACGCCACCAGCACCGAGATCGCACCTTTGCCCAACGCCAGGGCGGGCTTGGAGAGGCTTTTGGCGAAGGTGACCAACTTGGCGGAGTTCTGGTCGACCCACTTGGTGACGTGATACTTCTTAATCAGGTGGCCGATCCAACCTTTGCCGTGTTCGGCGTTTTTCACGTAGGTGGGCAGGTTGTCGGCAAAGTGTGTGAACGCGTTGACCAGGGGGTAGCCAAAGGCCAGTGCCAAGAGGCAAAAGGCAATGAAGGTGCCGGTCGCCACTACCAACACTGCGAGGCCGCGTCGACGTAGTCGGCCGCGCTCGAGCCGGTTCACAATCGGGTTCAAGATCAGGGCGATAAAACCACCGACGAGCAACAACAGCATGAGTTCGCGCAGCCGGAAGAGCAACTTGCCCGCGAAGTACACCGCGACCACCGCGAAGATCGTGACCAGAATCGTCTTCAGGGGAACATCATTCACCTGGGCTCGCTCAAAGAGGCGTGCCCGTCGAGTCTCTGAGGCGACCGACTCGGCTTCGGGTTCGGGTGGTGGTGTCGTGCTCATCACTAAGGAACGCTAACAACTCCTCGCGTCGCGAAAGGTCATCGCGGGACCGCACGGGCTGACGTGGTGGAACCTTGAGCAAGAATACGCCACCGCAGTGTTGACCTCGGCACCCGCGAGTTGTCAGAATACGGGTGCGGAATCGAATACCACTGCATCAGCGCGATTCAGTGCGGGAGTACGCATTCCCCGTGCAGTGTCACGTCGTTGTTTCCAACCCCCGGGCGAGGCCGCGGTTTTGCCCTTGCGCGCTAAAGGAGTTTCATGAGCACCGCACCTGAGTTCGCAGACCTCATCGTTCGCAACGCCGCGGTGATGACAATGGATCCTGCGCGGCCCACCGCGTCCGCCGTGGCAGTCCGTGGACAGCGTATCGCGGCGGTCGGCGACGATTCTGACGTGGACGCACTGCATGGTCCGCGCACACGGTTGATTGACGCACTGGGGCGCGCCGGATCATTCCTGGCCTCAACGACAGCCATATCCACGTGATTCGCGGAGGACTGTATTACACCCTGGAGCTGCGATGGGATGGAGTGCCGTCACTACGTGAGGGTCTGAGAATGCTACGCGAGCAGGCCACGGTCACCCCCCAGGGACAGTGGGTGCGCGTCGTGGGCGGATGGACTCTCAATCAGTTCGCCGAACGACGACTGCCCACTGTCGATGAACTGAACGCCGCGGCGCCCGACACGCCAGTATTCGTCCTGCACCTCTACCAGGCCGCACTCTTGAACCGGGCCGCTGTGGCGGCGGTGGGCTACACCAAGGAGACACCGGACCCTCCTGGAGGGATGATTGTCCGCGACCACGCCGGCAATCCCACGGGCACGTTGCTCGCTCAGCCCAATGCGTGGCTCCTCTACTCCACCTTGAGTGGAGGACCTCGTCTTTCTCGCGAAGAGGCGGAGGTCTCGACTCGCCATTTTATGTCCGAACTCAATCGCTTCGCTATCACGAGCGTGATTGACGCGGCCGGCGGCTTTCAGAATTTCCCTGACGACTACGGCATCATTCAACAGCTCGCGGCGTCGGGCCAAATGAGTGTGCGTATTTCATATAACTTGTACCCCCAGCAAGCCGGTCACGAACTCGATGACCTTCGTCGCTGGACCACGATGGTGAAGCCCGGCGACGGCGACGAGTGGCTGCGCTTCAATGGTGCGGGCGAAAGTCTGGTGTTCTCCGGAGCTGACTTCGAGAACTTTCTCCAACCCCGGCCGGATTTGCCCGAGCGCATGGAAGGTGACATGACCGAGGCGGTTCGACTCCTGGTGCAGAATCGTTGGCCCTTTCGCCTCCACGCCACCTACGACCAGTCGATCAGCCGATTCCTTGACGTCTTTGAACAGGTTGACAACGAAATGGGCGGAGTGCTCGGCGAGAGCCGGGGTGGCGTGCGGTGGTGGTTCGACCACGCCGAGACCATATCCACCAGGAACATTGAGCGCGTGGGCGCCCTGGGTGGAGGAGTCGCCGTCCAGGGGCGTATGGCCTACCAGGGAGGACAGTTCGTCCAACGTTACGGCGCCGCGGCGGCGGCCCACACGCCCCCCATTCGCCGTCTCCTCGAACACGGAATTCCCGTAGGAGCGGGATCCGACGCCACCCGGGTCGCCAGCTACAACCCCTTCGTGGCGCTGCACTGGCTCATCACCGGCCGTACCGTCGGCGGCCTCAAGCTCTACGAAGAGGACAACGTTTTTGATCGCCTCGGAGCACTGCGTCTCTATACCCAGGGCAGCGCCTGGTTCTCGGGGGAGCAGGACGACAAGGGCACGTTGCGACCCGGTGCGCTCGCCGACTTCGCCGTGTTATCCGAGGACTATTTCACCGTCGACGTGTCGCACATTCCACGATTGGAGTCGGTTTTGACGGTGGTGGGAGGCAGAGTGGTGTACGGCGCCGCGGAGTTCGCCGGCCAGGCCGCGCCTCTGCCCGAGGTCGTTCCATTGTGGAGCCCCGTCGCGCGCTACGGCGGGTATCACGCCACTCACTCCTATCCGGGACTCTCGCCGACCTCCGACGCAGAACCCCGAGCGGTGTCGACGTCGCTGACGGGCCACGGCGACCTCGACCATTGCGTGGTTCAATGACGGCGCCCGCGGCCACGAATGACACGGACCACCTAGTGTTGACGAGCTTCGCCGCGTTGACCCTGGTGACCGGTCTCGTGGACGCCGCGAGCTACCTGAGACTCGGCCACGTCTTCACCGCCAATATGACGGGCAATATCGTCTTTATTGGCTTTGGGATCGGAGGTGCGAAGGGCTTCTCGATCATTGCGAGTCTGGAGGCCCTGGTCGGATTCTTGCTGGGAGCGACTCTGGGCGGGCGAATCATCACTCCCGGTGCCACCTTGCGACGGGCGCGACGTGCCCTCGCGTGTGAGATTGGACTTCTCGGCGCAGCCGCTCTGGTGACGTTGGCGGGTTCAGCGAGCCACGCAGGGATTCGCGCGGGGATCATCGGGTTACTCGGGGCGGCCATGGGCCTACAAAATGCGGCGATCAGGAAACTCGGTGTCGCCGACATGGCCACCACGGTGTTGACGTTGACGATAACGGGTATCGCGGCCGACTCGAGCTTGGCGGGCGGCAGCAACATCCACTTCACCCGGCGGGGTGCGTCGGTGGCCGTGATGCTGCTCGGGGCGCTCGTGGGTGCCGCGCTAAGCAGAGCGGGTCTCGGCTGGCCAATTGTCGCGGCCATTGCCGCCGTCGGAGTTGCCATGGCCTTGATGTGGCGCGCCGACGAAGAGCGAAGCGGCGTTGCGTCGCCGGGGCCGAGATAATTCTCTCGGCCGCGCTCGAGATCGACGTGAAGAGCGCATGATCCACCCTGACCTGGAGAATTCTTAGGTGCCCCTTGTAAGGTTGCGAGCAATGGGGCCCGCGGACGATTCGTATGATCTCTCTTTGGCCGCGGCGTCGCTGCGTTCCAACAGTGCCGACGTGCACGTGTTATTGAAGGCGCTGTCGTCGGAGCTGTCCGACACTTTGGGCGAGCGACTTCAGATGGAGCACGTGGGGGGCCGGTTTCGTAAATCCGACGTCATTGCCTCGGTGCGTATTGCCATGGGCAACGATACGTTCGAAGCGGTCATTGAGGGCCCGGTGTTGCGCTGCAGCGTCGGACACTCATCGGGTGGAATTCGTATTCGCAGCGAAACTGTGGAAATGAACGAATGGATTGTTCGACTCCTCGGCGCGTTGCAGTCCGAGGCGGCCCATAGTGAGAGCGCCCGTCTAGCCCTTGAACACATCGTTATCGGAGGAATACAGTGAGCAACCCCACGAACGACCTACCCCAGGCCACCGAGCACCGGTTGGAGGAATTGGAAAAGGGCCTCTTCACTTCGGACTTGTCGGTGAATGAATTCCTCCTCATTAAGGAGGTCGGATTTCATCCCGTGGGCTTCGTTATGGGTTCGTCGATCTACCACACCGGTATCCAGACTCGAAAGTGGGGCCAGAGCCAAGAACTGACCAAGCTGACTGAGGCGATGTACAACGCTCGCGAACTCGCGATGACTCGAATGGAAGAAGAGGCGGCCGAGCTGGGCGCCGACGGTGTCGTGGGCGTGCGCCTCGACGTCAACTACTACGAGTGGGGCAAAGACGCTGCGGAGTTCATCGCCGTCGGCACCGCGGTGAAGGCCGAAGACGGCGTGTCGCGGCTCAACCAACTGGGTAAGCCCTTCACCTCGGACCTCTCGGGTCAGGACTTTTGGACCTTGAGTCAGACCGGCTACGCGCCCCAGGGACTGGTCATGGGAACGTGCGTGTACCACATCGCCCATCGTGGAATTGGTCAAACTCTGGGAACGACGGGTCAGAACGTCGAACTGCCTAACTTCACCCAGGCGCTCTACGAAGCGCGTGAACTCGCGATGACCAGAATGCAGGATGAAGCCACTCGTTTGGGTGCGTCGGGCATCGTGGGTGTTCGCCTCGAGGAGAAATCACATCAGTGGGGCTCGCACACCATTGAATTTCTGGCAATTGGCACCGCGGTCACTAAGACGTCCGACGTGGTCACCCTGGTCAAGCCCACGACGATCATCTCGCTCGACAACTGATGAGCGAGACGCCCAGCGATCTCCCCGAAGCGGCGCAGCGCCGATTCGCCCAAGGGGCTTTCTCCTCGGGACTCAGCGTGGCGGATTTTGCAGCGTGTTTGGAGATGGGTCTCGAGCCGGTGGGTTTGGTGCAGGGATTTTGTGCCATGCAGTTTGGGGCGTTCACCATGGGCGGTGGCATCGGTCGCGGGATGTCCCCCTTCGGTGGTTCCCAGGGTGGCTACGTGCAGAATTATCAGTGCCCTCACGGCATGGTGTCGATGGAGCACCGATCGTGGGGTCAGAACTATCAACAGACGTGGATTGAAGACTCGTGGCGTGAGGGATTCACCAGTGCGTATTCGCGCATGATCGAGGAAGCCCAGAACGTGGGGGCCCACGGCGTAGTGGGTGTCGTCGACGCGGAGAATCCGCTCAGCGACACCGGTGTTACCGAATTCCACTTGCGTGGCACGGCGGTGAAGGTCCTCGACACGCCAACGCCCACGCAGGCGCCGTGGAGTACCTTTCTCGCCGGACAGCGCCTCGCCAAGATCTTCGAGGCCGGCTACGCCCCCGTCTCCATCGTCGTCTCGGTCGCCTCAATGCGGGTGTGGTCGTATTGCATCACCGAATATCTGATGGACGGAACCGGCGGCATGTGGTCGAACTCGCCCGGCACGGTGGAGATTGACCAAATCGTGAGTGCCCAGAGCAAAGTACGTGACCTGGCGCGCTCACACGCCCGCGCCCAACTTCACGGCGACTCCTTGCACGGGGCGAATCTGGAGGTGGTCACGCGAGAATTCTCTAAGGGTGACCTGGAGATTCAGTCTCGTCTGAGCGGTAATCGAGTTCGTCGCTTCAAGGATTTCGACCCTGTGGACGTTCCCCAACCCACGGTGCGACTCTCGTGAGTGACCACAATTCCGCGTCAAAATTTAACATGAAGGACGAAGTTCGACGGGCCCTCGGGTCACTCGAAAAGGTCGTCGCGAACTCCGGTTCCATGACGTCAGATCTGTCCATCGACGAAGAACTCAACTTGCACTCGATTGGGTGGGAGCCCGTGGAGTTGGTGAGCGGAATCTCGCTGTTTTCGATTCCCTACGGCAACTGGAACTGGGGTCAGGGAGAGATCGAAGCGGCGTCGTTCGCACACGCGCAGGCGTTTCACAACGCCATCGCTCGAATGCACCAGGAGGCTGCACGTTCCGGCGGACACGGCGTCGTTGGCGTGCACATTGAACGGTCGATCTACTCCACGCACGTGGAGATCTCTCTGGTGGGAACCGCGGTGCGTCCGGTGGGCGCCAGCACGATCCCAGTGAACGGAGTTTTTGTCTCGGACCTCTCTGCTCGCGACTTCACGATGCTGATGGTCGCGGGCTGGGAGCCACTCGGTCTCGCCACCGGTGCCAGTTTCGTCTTTGCGCCGCGGCGCACCATGGGGGCCGTCATCCAGCAACAGTCCCAGAACGTGGAACTCGCGAATTTCACTGAGGCGATGTATTCGGCCCGCGAAGCAGCAATGGAACGAATGCAACAAGCAGCGCTCGAAATGCACGGCACCGGTGTCGTGGACGTGAAGGTGCAGGAAGGCCCCATGCACTTTGCCTCTCACGCGGTAGGTTTCGTCGCGCTGGGGACCGTGGTACGACTGGCCAAACCCGTTCACCAGATGATTCATCCGGTGACGGTGGTGTCGCTCAACGACCGACTCATTGCTTTTGACGTCCAATCGCTGAGCTGAAGTTTCCTAGGCGGCGGTGCGACGAGTCGACGCCGAGCGTCGTGCCACTCTGAGGAAAACCAGCGCGAGGGCGATGAGCACGAGGGCGAGCAGACCTGGGCGCAGGTACGCCCTCGAAGACGCCACTGATGACTTGATTGCCGAAGCCAGCACGACCGAGCCGGGCTGCGATGGGTCGGCCACGGCGTGCACGACAGCCCCCGGCGAGGCGAACGTGATCATCGAACCAATGACTTCGTGAAAGGTGGTGCCTCCTGCGCTGTAGCTGCCCTCACAAGTAAATCCCGCGCCATTGCTCCCCGAGCCGCCAAGATTTCCCGTGCAATTGGTCACGGTGACCGCTACGGGGATCCCGTGGGCCTTCATCCTCTCGATACGGGCATTGTCATTGGCGGCGGAGAGGAAACTCACCACCACTACAACGGCAAAGATGACGAGCGCTAGTCCACCCGCGTACAGCCAGAACTTGCGTCCCACGCCGACCGCCGATGCCCCGCGCAGTGAAGTGAGGCTCCCTTCGGAGGTCGGACGTTGAGAGTCCGAACTCTCGTGCGCTGGTCCGCTGGGTACGGTTTCGTCGTTTTTGGATTCCGTCATATGGCTTCTTGATGTGGGCTGGGATGTGGATTGTTCACAGCGACGCGTCGCGAGCGACTTCGTGGGACTGAACGGTCTCACACTAACGATATCGGCGGGAGGCTTGGGCAATTTAGGGCGAGAGCGCAGTACGTCCTCGTAACGGCTGGAGAACACCGTCGTCAATGGGGATGTTCGGATCGTCCGTGAAATGGGTCTTCCGTCAACCAAGAATCGCTGGACCGAGATTGCGAGCTGGGCTCACTGAAAAGTTACTTGTCCAACTCGGCTAAGACTTCGCCAATTATCTTGGTCATCTTGTGGGCCGGTAGTGGCTCGCCCCCTTCGGCTTGCGCCACTTCTTCGGAGAAGGCCTCGACCGAGTGAGTCCCCCCAATCAGCACGTGTCGCAGCGCCTCGCCGCTCGCTTCGGAGTTGGTGACGTCTTTGAGCGCGCCGGCAACATCATGGTCGGGCGACTCGGCGAGGGTGTGCACGACGTTCATCGCCTCTTCTCGCCCGCTCGCGGTCGAGACGGCGGGGGCGCGATCAGGATTTTGTTGAAGATCCCATTCGGCAAGAGCCTCGTTATAGCCTCCTTCACCGGGATGCAACACTCGAGTCGTCAGTTCCTCCACCACGTCAACGCTGTCACCGGTCGGAGCGTCGACTGCGTCGTCACTTTCGTGATGTCGCACCTCTGGAATAGGTACGACCAAGCTCCCATCGGGATTTCGGATGATCTCCATGTCGTCACTCCTTTTGGACACCACTTCGTGCGCGTCACTCCCAACCTAAACGGTGCGTCTCGAACCACAACCGTTGCGCTCACCGCTCGGATCCGCCAATGTCCCGGTCAATCGGTCATTGTACAACGGACTTGGCCACGCTACTGAGTGTGATGATTGGGATACCGCGCTGTGCATCGCGTCGCTCACCGGGTAGTCGCCACCGCGTGGTCATTCGAGCACCGGGCGACTGCCCGGGTCGAGCGATGGGCCAGGTACGCCGCTCACAATGGGAGACGATAAACAGAATGGTCCGAAGCATGGAGCAGCACTTCGTCACAAAACGACATCCGGATTCTCCGACGTCACGCCGAGCACTTCGGCCAGCACCGTCGGGATAGCAGCGCGAACTACCACGTCGGCCTCGCTGTCGTACGGAGTGGGCTCGCCGTTAACGATTACGAGGCGCCTGTTCCGCGCGAGGGCCTTGTCGACGAGTCCTGATACTGGCCGCACGCCGAGTGACGAGCCAACACAGATCAGGAGGTCGCAGGTCTTGACGAGTAACTCGGCGTGTCCGAATACATCGACCGGCAGCGACTGGCCGAAGCTGACCACGGCCGTCTTCAACAAGCCACCGCACACCGAGCCACCGATGAGCGCTTCGCAATGAGGGTCGATATCCCCAGCGGCCACGCGCGCAAGGACCTCTGACGTCGGTGCCTCTTCGCCGCAATTCAGGCAGCGCGTTGTGCGCGAACTGCCGTGCACCTCGTACACCAGTTCGGGATTCGAACCCGCCGCGAGGTGCAACCCGTCGATGTTCTGGGTGACGATCGCGCAAAGTTTGCCCGTGCGTTCGAACGTCACGAGCGCGCGGTGCGCAGAGTTTGGCTGGGCCGCTACCTCCTGCTGGCGCACCTCGCGCTGCCAGGCCGCTACACGGACCTCGGTCGATCCGAGGAAGTCGTTGATGCTCGAAAGGCGCTCGGCCGAGGGGTCCTTGGTCCAGACGCCTTCGGGCCCTCGATAATCCGGAATCCCTGATGCGGTCGACACCCCGGCCCCGGTGAGCACGACTACCGTCGTGGCCTCCTCCACGAGACGTCGAGCGCGCTCAATTGAAGAATCGCTCACGTGTGCGGGTCCTTCGTTCGTCGGCGTTCCAGGACCGCGCACGTAAGGCCCAAAGGGCCGGGAGCTCTGGTCGTACCGTTGCGCGGGCCCGGTCCTTGGCTCGGCGCGATCGCCGCTCTGCGCGGCCAGGATTGCTTCGGTCCGCTGGTCGAAGTCACCGTTGAAGAAGAGGTTCAACGTCTGGCGAAAGACTGAATCCTCTGGTGCCGCCAGCGAGAAGAGCGTCACGCAGGAGTGGAACTTGACATCGTCATTAGAGAAGATGGAGCGGGCGCCCTTGGCGAAGTGCTGGTTGGCCAGCGAGGTGATCTCACGAAGACGTTGTCCGAGCACCGGGTGCGCGAGGTAGGCGCGTGCCTCGTCGAGGTCGGCGATCGCGTAAGTGTGCGACACGCCACTGAACCCGAGGCCGACAATTTGGGGGAATACATACCAAATCCAGTGCGAGCGTTTTTCACCATCACGAATCTCGGACCGGGCAGTCGCGTAGGAGCCGTTGGTCTCCTGGGCGAGGATGAAGCGTCCCAAGTCAGAGGTGTCGCTCACGTTGTCATCTCCCCATCGAAACTACACTGCACGATCCTGAATAGAAGCGTCCAAGCACTTGCTTGCCTGAGCGCGACTCGACGTCGTTACAAAGTCCCATCACGATGGCAACACCACTTCAATGATCAACGAGACCTAGACGAAACCGCTCTCAGCGCCACGCTGATCTCCTCACTCAGCCAGGTATCGACCTCAGTCGGGCTTGGAGACCATTCCACGCATCATGAGGCAATCGAGGGTCGCCGCCACGTTGCGCAGGTCCTCGTTACTACCAGCGGCCTAGATACTTTTCAAAATGTTCGAGGGTCCGAAGGTTCATTCGACGATGCGAGGGACGGAGAGGATACCTTCAGTGCGAGGAGGGGAGGCCAACTCGCTTCTGCCCTCAACTCCCGCTCGTGGCAGAGGAATCTGCGTCTCGTGCCCGCGGATCCGCGCGACTTGCTGAGCCAGGTCCATCTTGAGGGTTGACAACTCGGCTTCGAGTTCGCTAATGCGATGGGCAGTCTTCACGGTCCTCTAAAAACAAACTAAATACAAAGGTATCTTTATCATTGGCCTGGCGTTTCATTGTGCCCCAGTTTCGATTCGGGCAGCGAGGGGCCTAGGCTAGGAGGCGATTTACACGCGGAACCTTTCGCGGAGGTTCGCGCGGAAGTCCCGCTCCCGTAGCTCAGGGGATAGAGCATCGGTTTCCTAATCCGAGGATTGATGTGGGAGAAACTGGGAAACGCTGGAAATTTGGGCTTTTGACTGGCTCTGGTTGGGTAATTACACACCTAAATCGCAAAAAATTGGAGCAAGATTGGAGCAGCCCTAGGTGAGGATATCGCTCGGGCAAGTTCGGCCGCAATACTTGATTACGGTAATTTGATGCTGACTGGTGCCTGGGTTTACGTGGTTGCGCTGCTCGCGTCGTACGCAATTGCGACGATTGCGAGCCCCGCCGGGGTCTCTGGCGCGGTGTTGTTGCTGCCCTTTCAGATCAGCGTCCTTGGCACGCCAAGCCCGTCGGTGACTCCGACGAATCTGCTCTTCAACGTCATCGCTACTCCGGGCGCGCTTTATCGATACTGGCGCCAACACCAGACGGGCGGGCGCCTGACCGGCGTCCTCGTCGCGGGCACACTTCCCGGAGTCATCGTCGGTTCCATCATCCGCGTTGAGTTGTTGCCCGGGGCCCGCGGCTTTGACGTCGTCATCGCTGCAGTATTGGCACCACTCGGTGCGTGGCTAGCCGTCAGCAGAAGGACCACGCGGTCCAACTCGAATCAGAAAAGTCACTTGTCGGGATCATTGCTCGTTGTGATCGCGGCAATCGTGGGGTGCGTCGGTGGTATTTATGGGATCGGGGGTGGTTCGGTCCTTGCACCAATCCTCATCGCCTCGGGTCGGCCATCGTCCGAGGTCGCTCCGGCGACATTGTCATCGACCTTCGTCACCTCGGTCGCCGGCGTCATCACGTTCCTTATCCTCTCGGCGCATCACCACGGTTCGATAGCGCCCGACTGGGGCGTCGGACTCGCGCTCGGCATTGGTGGACTCCTCGGCGGATACACCGGCGCACGCTTGCAACCTCGGCTACCGGACGTGCTCATTCGCCGAACTCTTGGCGTGTTGGTCTTGGCGATCGGCATTCGCTACGCATGGATAGCCGCAGCGTGACCTTCTATAACCGTTAAGAAATGACGTCGAAGGCCAAACTGTCAACTAAACCGACAACAGCCCTGTCTTGAAGAGTTCAAGAGTTCATCAATTAATTCGGCGAAGACATTGTCTTCGCTGTCACCGCGAGACCCCACATACGCCACTAGCCGGCGTCGCCGAGTTACTCCGACCACCTGTCGAAACCGTTTATCATCCGCCAATTTCAATGCTTGGTAGCAATGCGAATCATCTGCCGCAGACGGTGATATTATGTAATTAAGTAATTAAGTAATTGAATCTTGGAGGAACCATGGAGTCATTCAAATCCGCCAGGCGAACAACGAGAAGCGCCCGAGGGGAAATTCACTCTCGACCTTCAAGCGAGCCGGAGATGGCGACGTCCGAGGAGATTGCAGGATGGATTATCGGTCGTCTACCCGAAAGTTGGTTCGAGCAAGCGCCGATGGTGACCATCGACCGCGACGAAATCCTCATCATCGGACGGCTTTCCGCACCTGATTTGGCCGACGACGTCGACACCGTAACCAAAGCGGCCGCCGAAGGCGGCCGAATCAGTAGGTTCCGCGAGGAGACTCGCGACGAGCGAATGAGGATGGCCCGGGAAGGTCAGCAACACTTCGGTAGGGCCATCAGCTGGGGAGCCGAGATCGGCGATACCCAACACGTCTTCACCAACCTGTCGACACCGGTGATGACCCGACTTCGCCAGGCCGAGCGAACAGTTCTCGACACGCTGGTTGATAGTGGCGTAGCTCGCAGTCGTTCCGACGCGTTGGCTTGGTGCGTCAAATTGGTTGGAACAAACGCCGACGATTGGCTGCTAAAACTCCGCAATGCAATGGAGTCGGTTGAGACAATTAGACGGCAGGGTCCGCTGGCCTGAAGCAAAGAATCGGGACTGATGGCGAGGAATTTGATCTACAAGCGGGTGAGGAGCAGTTAATCAACTCTGACGAACTGGTGACCAACTTTATCGACGCGATTCAGTTGTCTTCTCTTATTTATACCGTGGCGACTCTCATGTAAGGCGCGAGATGCTGACATCTGCCACATCTTCATGGCTGTGAATATTTTCCACATTTGGAGTCAATGGCGGATCCTATTTAACGTGTTTCTTCATGATTGTGAATGTATTGTACAATATTCAAGGAAAAGTGATTGAAAACACAAATATCTTCATAATCATGAAGATTCCACCGAATATCTTGGCTATAATGGTTGAGAGACAATAAAACTTCATCATCGTGTAGATAAAGATAGGCATGCATGCAATCTCTCGGATCTCAAATCCGAATGCGACGGCGAGCGCTCAAGTTAACTCAACAAGAGTTGGCTGACCTTGCGGAGGTTTCGTCGCACTTCGTCTTGGACGTAGAGAATGGAAAAGAGTCAATTCGACTCGACAAATTGACGAAGATTCTTAAAGTGCTCGGACTCAATTTGGAATTGAAACTGAGATCCCGATGAGCGACCTCGAACTCATGCGAGCGATACAGATTGCGGACGTCTACAAAGCGGGACGCAAGGCTGCGCAACTTAAGCGAACCTCGTCGGGAACGGAATTCTTGTATCTGCCTCAATATTTGAGTGACGGAATCCCCGTCGCAACGACTTTGCCACTATCAGATGAACCCCGCTTCACCACTCCAGGATCTGTCCCTCCATTCTTTGCAGGACTGTTGCCTGAAGGTCGACGGCTCTTAGGGTTGCGCAGATCAGTAAAGACTTCGGCTGATGACGAATTCTCGCTCTTGTTAGCAGTCGGTCGAGATCCAGTCGGTGACGTTCAAGTTGTTCGCGAGAATGAACAGCCGCTCGAACCGGAACCGCTGATTGTCGTGCAAAAATCCTTTGAAGAAGTTCAATTCCGAGAGGTTCTTGCTGACGCGGGAATAATTGACAGAGTTTCGATACCTGGAGTTCAGGAGAAGGCTTCTGCGGGAATGATTTCTGTTCCAATAGCGCTGTCAGGCTATCGATACATATTGAAGATTGATCCACCTGAGTACCCCCATGTCGTCGAGAATGAGTTCTACTTCATCTCCTTTGCGAAGGCCATTGGCATTCCAACCGTGGATGCTCAACTCGTGCAAGACGCCGACGGGGCGAAGGGGCTTCTACTTCAGCGCTTCGATCGCATTAGCGAACTTGATGGAAGTACTACCACGCTGGCGTGCGAAGACGCATGTCAACTCTTGGGGCGTTGGCCGGGCGACAAGTACAACGTCAGCTACGAAGAAGTTGCTCAAGCTGTCGCTTCAGTTTGTGCCGCCGAAGTTATATCTTCGCGTGACGTATTTCGACAAATCTGCTTTGCTTTGCTCACTGGAAATGGTGATGTTCACGCCAAGAATATTTCCGTTGTCAAATCGCTTGCAGGGGAATGGTCGGTTGCCCCCGCGTACGATCTTCCCTCGACAGTTCTCTATGGCGACTTTTCAATGGCACTGACGCTCGAAGGAAGCGCTACCGAGCTGTCACGACGGTCCGTTATGGCGTACGCGTCAACCATTGGACTAAGTGAAATTGCTGCCACCAAGATTCTCGATGGTCTCCTTTCCGACACGGCGCCAATTTTGGATGAACTAAAGAAGGGTGTTCTGCCATTCGACGAGAACACAATCAATAAGACTCTTAAAGTGCTCAGTCACCGCCGACAAATTCTCTTGCGTAAATGAATTTTGGTTGACGTCCCAAGCAACTCCTGAGTGCAGGCACTACGTGACATCATCAAGTTTCAAACTTCCATGGCGGCGAAGTCACTAGCGATGATTTCGATGTCGCCATAAAGGTCAGAATCTAAAATATTCGTCGCGAACCGTTCACGTGCTTGAATAGTGGAGAGTCACAGCGTTTATTGGAGAACTCTTCGCAACTTCTTGTGCTGGAGTTGTGTGCTGACATCAGCATGATCACAGCGAAGGGCGCGAATACCCAGTAATGCCCTCGTAGCTC
>PMTL01000158.1:0-1483 GCA_003168075.1 Acidimicrobiaceae bacterium | reverse complement strand
GTGCTGAGGTTGTGCTGGAAATTGAAATGGACTTGGCGAACTCAATTGCGCGACCATCGACACGGTTTTGTCTACAGACGCGCGGTCTACTTGAATCCGCCCATGGCGGATTCAGGGGGTGGGCGAATTTGTGGCTCCTTAGTATGGTGAATTTAGTGAATCTCCCTGCGCCGCGCCTGATCGATCCGTTGTCAGTCCCTTCCCTTCGATGGGGGATTATGGGAGCCGGTGGAATTGCCCAAGCCTTCGCTTCAACGGTCACGGCAAATTCCAATCAACGTATCGTCGCGGTTGCTTCGCTTACGCCGGGCAAAGCGGAAGCATTCGCCACGGAGCATTCTATTCCCGTCCATCTATCTTCTTACATAGAACTTGTTGGACGAAAAGATGTCGATGCCGTCTATATCGCCAACCAGCCCAACGATCACTACAAGACTGCGATGTTGGCTCTCAATGCGGGCAAACCAGTATTAGTGGAAAAGCCCATCACAAAGAATGTGGAGGAAGCCCAAGCAATTTTCGCCCTCGCGCTTCAATCGAGACTTCTGGCGATGGAGGCGATGTGGACCCGGTACTTGCCACAAGTTGATGTCGCTCGTCAGTTGATCGAATCAGGTGCCATTGGCGAGCCAAAGCTCATACTCTCTAGTTTCTGTGAAGACGTCCGCTGGGAGGCTCGAATGTGGCGCAAAGGCCACGGTAGCCCTTTGTGGGATATGGGAATCTATCCCATTGCGCTGTGTCAGATGGTCTTCGGTGAGCCCACGAGTATCGAGGCTCGCGGCATTGTTCGCGACGATGGAATGGACGCCGAAACTACTGCGCGCATGACCTACGCCAGTGGCGCTCGGGCGAACTTCACTGTGTCAGGAGTCGTTGACGCCCCTCATCATGCGACCATCGCGGGCGAAGACGGGGTCATCGAATTTCGCCCACCTTTCATCTTCCCCACGGGCGTTGGAATTGCCGGTAAGGGCTCTGATCCGTCAATGCAATGGTGGACTGACGATTCGCACATCTGTCGTCTCGAAGGCCTTGTTTATCAGGTCACGGCCTTTTCTGATTACCAGGGACGTGGGCTTCTGGAGTCACCCCTTCAGAGCCATGATGACAGTCTGGCGTGTCTTCGCGTGGCGGCAGAAATTACTCGCTGCATTGGTGCGGACCCCTATTAGTCAAAAGTTGGCGACGAATGCATTACTTTTTCGCCACAACTGAACCCAGTGCGTGCCGAGGCCGTAAATTGAAGTCGACGCCATGACCCGTGAATATGAAGCGCTCGAGCGGCAGCTCGCGCGGCGCAGTTACTTAGCGACACGTTCGACCGCCGCCGCGAGACCGCCAGAGCGAATCGTGCTCGGCCGAACACTGACCAGGTGAACCGACCTGGGTGGTTCGACTTTGGACCTACCATCCACTTCACGATCAACTCGTCTGAATTCACGGTCGCTTCAAGGACTATTGATGGCGTTACAGTCTCCAT
>PMTL01000083.1 GCA_003168075.1 Acidimicrobiaceae bacterium | reverse complement strand
GGCAACCGGGGGCACGCCCGCGCCCACCGTCACGAACGTGAGTCCGTCTTCGGGCTCGACGGCGGGAGGAACCTCGCTCACCGTCACGGGCACCAATTTCACCGGAGCCACTGCGGTCAAGTTCGGCTCGGTGGCCGCTACGTCGTTCAGTGTCACGTCCTCGACCACCGTGACGGCGGTGTCACCGGCGGGATCCTCTGGCACGGTGGACGTCACGGTCACCACCCCCAACGGCACGTCGGCGACGAGTGCTGGGGATACCTTCACCTACGTCACGTCTCCGGATGCCAACGTATTTATATATAACCCCAACGTGTCGATCGCGGTGAGCCCCACCGCAGCGCAGACGCCAGCGGATGTCTCAATCGCAGTGGGGGCGTTGATTGTCGCCAGCGGCGGAGCGACCAATGACGTGACTGACTTCACATACGACGCGGCGGGCAATCTGTTGACAACCACCGTTGGCGCGGGGACGTCAAGCGCCGCTATCACCAGTTACTGTTATGACCCGGACGAGAACAAGACGGCCGTTGTGGCGGCTGATGGCAACGTGTCAACGGTCGCGACCTGTTCGACCTCGTTGCCCTATCAGACCTCGTCGCCGTATCAAACGGGGTATAAATACGACAGTCTGGGTGAATTAGTGACCCAAGATGCTCCCGCCACGACGGCCGCGCCGAGCGGACAAATCACCACCTATACCTACGACCCGGCGGGGAACCAACTGACTCTAGTGAACCCCAATGGGGTCACCACCACTGATACGTACACGACGCTTAGTCAGCTGGCGTCAGTCTCGTACTCGGACGGTACACATTCGGTGCAGTACACCTACGACGCGGATGGCAATATGGCTGGCATGGTGGACGCAAGTGGGACGACGACCAATGTGTACGACCCCTTTGATGAATTAACCGGTTCGACCAACGGCGCCGGAGCGTTAACTTCGTATTCCTACGACGTCGATGGTGACAACACCGGCATCACATATCCCCTCGGTTCGGGAGCGACGTGGGCCACTACCGACACCGTGGCGTACACCTACGATCACGCTGATCAGATGGCGTCGGTGACTGACTTCAATGGTCACACCTCGTCGTACACGACGACCGCTGACGGAATGCCGTCCGCTCTGACGCTAGGAGCCAGTGGTGACACAGTGTCGACAAGTTACGCGGCGAATGATGCTCCGACGTCGATCACGCTTGGCAATGGCTCGTCGACGCTGCAAAAGTTTTCGTACTCAGACGCGCCTTCAGGCGCCATTGTGAGCGAAACCGATGTGCCCTCGAGTTCACTCTCTCCGGCGGCCTATACGTATAACGCCCAGAGCCAAGTGACCCAGGACACGCCCGGATCGGGTTCAGCGAAGTCATACGCCCTCGACGCCAGTGGGAACCTGACCACGTTGCCGACGGGAGCCAGTGGCACGTATAACGCGGCCTCGCAACTCACGTCGTCGATACTCTCGGGGACGACCACGTCGTATACGTACGACGCAGCGGGCAATCGTACTGGTGAGAGCATTGGCGGGACCGCCTCAGTGACCGCGACGTATAACGGAGCCAATGAGCTCACGAGTTACGATAACTCCGCGGCCATTTTTACAGCGGCCACGTACAACGGGCAGGGACTTCGCACCTCGTCAACAGCGACCCCTAGCGGCGGTAGCGCCACGACGCAGAATTTCACGTGGGATAGCGCTTCGAGTTCGCCGACACTCCTTACGGATTCGACTAACGCTTACATCTTCGGGGCGGGAGGTACCCCGGTTGAGCAAGTCACCCTTTCCACGGGAACTATCCAGTTCTTGAACTCTGACGAGATTGGATCGGTCCGCGGAGTAGTCTCCTCCAGCGGCGTCCTCGGTGCGTCAACTTCATACGACGCTTGGGGTAACCCCGAAACGATTGGAGGGCTCTCAACGCATTCGCCCTTCGGCTATTCGGGCGGCTACACCGACGCTACGCAGTTGGTCTATTTGGTAAATCGATTCCTTGACACAAGCGTCGGTCAATTCATTTCCGCTGACCCGATTGTCGTGTCCACCGGTCAGGCTTATTCCTATGCCGCGGACAATCCCGTCAATGGGACTGACCCACTGGGTCTATTGGGTCTATCAGTATTGTCATTTGTGAGAACAGTTTGGAACGCTCCGACGACCATTTTCAACGCCGTAGTAAAGTTCAACAGGAACCACTTCTGGAACGCCGGTAATGGCGTTTGTCCGACACTCATGGGAGGACTTGCACCCGGGAGTACGCCCGAAGAGGCCATAGCTGAATTGTCTAAGATTAACATAAAGGTCCCCGAAGGCTACGTGGCTTGGCCAACTAGGAATGGCAAAGGTTGGAACTTTTCTCCGCCTGAAGATGTGGGTACTAATAAGAATTTAATACGAGCAATGGATAGCAGTAATAATCCTAAAATCTATCCAAATGGTGACGCGAATGTCTACGACGCCGCTGGTAATCCAGACAATGCTTCAGGTGGAAATATGAGTCGGGCGGATTGGCACCAGCCGTTTAAGGGCTTTGAAGAACCAACTGTGGGTTTCGAGTTTGAAGGAGGATGAAATCAATTCAATTTCACATTTGTCCATAGAGGGTGAAAAACTCTCTGCGATAACGCTGGACAGCACTGTAGTTCTATTCTTTGGTCAGGAGCGCGAATTTGAGCTTCGAATTTTGGAGGAGGAATTCGAAATAGTTCTTGGTGGTCAAATCAAAGAAATTAATGTTTGTTACTCAGCGTGGTCGATACCGCCTCAAAAAGTTGCTGGTATCACCTGTCTCTCAATGCTGATCAACAAGGTGATCACCCTGGCAGAAATAAGCGAAGTAGGTGTATTAAGGATAATTCTTGAAGATGGTTCTTCTATAAACGTAAAGCCCGGCGGTACTTACGAAGCGTACACATTGGTCGGCGCGGGGGAGATGATTGTTTGCAATGGTAATGGAATTATCGCTTAGCAATCATGAAATGATCCGTCAAGGGATGTCGTTTTCCAGGTAACTGGGATCACAAACCCAATAATTTTGCCAGTGATACGGACCATCTCGGTTGCCAGTTATGGGATCTCAATGCGGATCCACCACCACGAGGCGAGGAGAATTACCGCTAGGTCTCGAGAGCAGTTGGCTAGGAGAACCCATCGCAGTAGGTGACGTATCGGTCATTCAAATCAAAGAGACGTTGATTCACCAAGCGTTGCGTGGACTCCCTGATTTCGCCACTTTAAAGATGTCAGAACAAGCAACTAATGCGATCCATGAATGAAATGTTCGAGGCCATTGGTTCCCGGGGCGTATACCGCCCGGATGAGAAGAACGGGTTTGATAGGCCAATGAATTCCACCCATATCGTCGAAAGTGCTGAGTCATGCGACCGTTGCGCATCACGCCAAATACGGGAGCGTTTCGATGATCAACAGGGGTGGAGTTGCAGTTCAAAATTTATGTCAATCTACATCGCCAACGACCAATGAAGAATGTGTCGCCTGCCTACTGAATTGGCCTCTGTCACTAACACGAACGGGTGTCATCGATCGTGGTGAGCCACAGTGAAGAAGATGGTGCTCGTTGCGGCCGCCGCGCTAGTGAACTTTGTACTCGCCCTCCTGGGAATTGTTGTCTTATTCAGCACCGTAGGTGGGACGGCTCAGGCCGCGGCGTGCGCACTATCTTCTGCGAGCTCGTCAGTAACGTCGACTTCTACGACTACAACTTCAGCTCCAGTCACCAACGCGAACTGTGGCGCGTCGTCGTCGGGGACGTTGCCCAGTTCGCCGACTATCAATAATGGCCTTCCAACGAATTACGTCATCTCCTCCAATGCCACGACCGTTGAGACCGTGGCCATTACTTACGCCCTTGCCCAACTTGGTAAGCCCTACCTCTGGGGCGGTAGCGGTCCCGACGCATTCGACTGCTCGGGCCTCACCATGATGGCCTGGGCCCAGGCCGGCGTGACCTTGCCGCACTACACGGGGGATCAGATCAACGAAGGAGCAGCCGTGTCTTCCTACGTCGACATTTCGCCCGGTGATCTCGTGCTCGTGCCGGGTAGCGACGGGACGATTGCCAACCCTGGTCACGTGGGCATCTACATCGGCGACGGACTCGTGGAGTCGGCGGTCGACGTTGAGTACGGCATCATCGTCCAGTCCTACTCAGTGTTCGTGGGTGGCGGGCTCTCGGGGATTCGCCACCTGGGTTAATCCGGTTCGAAGTCACACCAACCGGCAGTAGCAAACACACCACCAAGGAGATATATGACCACACAACTCGTTGCTACCAAATTGCTGGAGGCGGACGTCAACATAACGCCCAATTCCACCGCCGTTCCAGGGCTCAGCACTTTGTCCACCCTCATGGGATCGGTCATGGCCTTTGGTCTGGTCCTCGCCTTTGGCGGTCTGGTGGCGTGCGCGGTCATGATGGCCGTGGGTCACCACAGTGGCAATCCCCAGTTCGCCAGTCGGGGCAAGTCCGGCCTGATCTGGTGTCTGCTCGCGGCGCTACTCATCGGTGGTTCGAACCTCCTCATCAACACGTTCTTTCACCTCGGCTCAACCCTCAGTTAGTCATGTACCTGCCCGGAGTGAAACGCTCAACACTGGTGAGCGCGGTGCTGGTAGCGGTGATCGACGTCGCATTGCTGGCGGTCGCACTCAGCACATATTTCGGTGGTGCCACGTCAATGGCGACGTTACCGGCACGTCATGGCAGACCTTCGCCCGCGGCAACTTTCAAGCACCAAGAAGCAAGCACAGACGCGACGAACTCGGCGCCGTCACCGATCCCACGCAATATCTACCACCCACTGCGAGTCGTGCCGCCGCAGACGGCGGTGCAGCAGTCGATTGATCAATCCATGATTCAGAACTCCAGCCAAGGGGCACTATCTGCACTCGAGGGGACAGCCTTTCCGGCTCCGGCGATCACTGCCGCGTTTCCCACGATCGACGCCGCAGACTCATCGTCGGCCTCGCTCTACGCGCTGGCCTTCACGCAGGAACTGCTGGATATTCACTTCGGCACTTCGACGAGGAGGCAGTTGCTCGCGTGGGCTGACTACAACAACGCGCCGTATTCACTGGGCGATGTGCCTGAGTCGCTCGCCACCAGAGTGCTGTGTACGTCGCTCACGACGGACCCCTCACCGGTTCCCTCCGCAACGAAGTGGATCGAACTCGCCGCGTCGCGGGTCAGTTGGAACGTGAGTGGTCTGGTCGTATCGGTCAATCCCACCTGGACTCAAGCGTTCAGTGCGGGCTGGGAACCGGTTGATCCGTTGATGGAGATTTACGACGTCTCAGGGAACCTCACCGTTGCCTCGTCCGGCGACCCAGCAGTCATGGAGTCAATATCATTCGCGCTCACCCTCGGCGGAGCTTCGCTGCGCCCCGGTTACGGCGCCGTGGCCCTGGACGACTGGACGGTGAATTAAATGCAGTGCACGGGGATCAACGCGCTTAACCCCATCTGTGTCGTCGCGAGGTCGATTGGCCACCTGGGCTCCTCGGTCACCAACTCGGTGTTCTCCAGCGTCGCAACAGCTTTTGGCAATACTGCTGACTCCGCCATCAACTGGCTGTGGTCTCAGATGACCTCGGCCACTTCAATCTCCTTCGGCGGTGCGAGTTTCGAGTTGGATCTTGGAATCGTCAGCGCCATCGCGGCGGTGGTGTGCATCGGGCTTTTCATTGTCCAATTGGTGATTTCGGCGTTGAAGCGAGACGGGACCGGCATTGGGCGCGCCCTGCGCGGAATGGTCATTGCCACGGTGGGTTGCGCCATTACCTTGGCGTCCCTCGACCTACTACTGGCGGCCGTGGATCAACTCTGCACCGGGGTGGTGAGCCTGGCGACCGGCGACTCTATTTCGACGTTGGGCAGCAAGATCATCGACCCCGCCATGTTCACCGGGTTGGTGGCGGGTCCCGGGGCGATCTTGATCCTCTCCTTGATCGCGATAGTCGCTGTCGCGGTGGTGTGGTTCGCCCTCGTGGTAAGAAAGATGCTCATTATCATCACGGCGATCTTTGCGCCATTGGCCTTTGCCGGAGGTGTTGCGGACCTCTCGCGAGGCTGGGTGCGCAAGTGGCTCGA
>PMTL01000196.1:6241-6593 GCA_003168075.1 Acidimicrobiaceae bacterium | reverse complement strand
ATCGTGATCGCAAGAATTAGGGTCACTCTTTGAGGCGTAGGAGGGATGTAACTATGACGGATGATTATCGCTATGTGCTGAGTGAGCAAGAGGGAGACACCGTCACCATTTGGCTCAATCGGCCCGAACGACTCAACGTGATGTCCTTGGCACTGATGGAAGAACTCTATGCAGCGTTTAGCGATGTCGGTCACAGCGATGCGACCGGCGTCATTCTGGCCGCGAAGGGCAGGCTATTCAGCGCCGGTCACGACTTTTCGGAAATGGCCGGCCAGGACTTGCAGCGTGTTCGTCACCTCTTTGGCGTCTGTACGAAGTTGATGAACACCATCCAGGCGATTCCCCAACCGGT
>PMTL01000196.1:0-6095 GCA_003168075.1 Acidimicrobiaceae bacterium | reverse complement strand
AGTAAACCGTGTGGTTCCGATGGTCGAACTTGACGAGGCCACCGCGCACATGCTGGGTCGAGCCACGCGAGGCAGTGTGGTGTCTAAGGGCATTGGTAAGCAGGCTTTCTATACGCAGATCGGGCTAGATCAACCACAGGCCTACGCTCACGCTATTGAAGTGATGTCTGCCGCGAGCCAAAATCCCGACGCGCAAGAGGGTATTGCTGCCTTTATTGAGAAGCGTCCAGCTAACTGGGGTGGTTCTCCTCGCTAGCCGAGCACAGCGCTGACCTTATGAACCCGCCGTATTTATTCGCTTGATTTTGATTTGATTGGTGACGGTGCATGAAAGCCTTTCAGGACTATTATCCGGAACACCTCGCTCACTGCTACGGCTGCGGACGCCTCAACGAACACGGCTACCGAATCACGACTTTCTGGGAGGGCGACGAAAGCGTGACGCGATTCGCCCCCAGTTCGTTTCACACCGCGGTTCCAGGTTTTGTCTACGGAGGGCTGCTGGCCTCGTTGATCGATTGTCATAGCACGGGGACCGCCGCTGCCGCGATGTACCGCTCAGAGAAGCGCGAGATGGATAGTTTGCCATCGTTTCGTTTCGTCACAGGGTCATTGCAGGTTAGCTATCTTAAGCCGACGCCGCTCGGCCCGAAATTGGTAATTCGTGGTCGGGTGAAAGAGATCAAAGGGCGCAAGGTGATCATCGAATCGACCGTGTTGGTTGACGGCGTGGCGACAGTCCGCGGCGAAGTGGTCGCAATTCAAATGCCTGACAACTTCGGCACCTGACGGCACACATTCTGTATTCCGGCGCTTCCGTTTGTCGATGACGAACGGTGACTCACGGGTTCGGCGGCAATGGATGGACGGTTTCCTAATCCGAAGATTCATGTGGGTTTCGGTTGGGAACCCCGGAAATTACGACCTTTTATTGGCCCTAAGAATGTTTCGGAGCACTCGTATTGAAGAAAAATGGAGCAAGATTGGAGCAAGCCGAGATCCAAATCTCAACTTTTGCACCTCGTTGAGTCACTACGAAAGTGGACTTTTGAGGCGTAGGACGCGATGAGGAACAGTCCCAACCGCCAGTTGTCAAGTCGAATGTCCTGCGCAGGTTGTGAAGAGGAGCAATATACTCGCCCTCGATTCAAACTGCATCGGGTAGATGTTGTCGGAGAGGAGTTCAAGTGGCGTTGCAAGCAGGTGTCGGCGCTCCGGAATTCGGGTTGCTCGCGACGCCCTATCAAAGAGTGGCGCTCTCAGAATTCGACCGACCGGTCGTTCTCATCTTTTTCCCGGCCGATTGGAGTCCGGTGTGCGGTGACGAGCTCACGGTGTTCAGTGCTGCCAGTGGGTTGTTCCGAGCCCGTGGCGCGCAGATCCTGGGGATCTCGGTCGACGGTCCCTGGTGCCATGAAGCCTTCAAGGAACAGCGCAAAGTGGCCTTTCCCCTCCTTGCGGACTGCAACCCCAAAGGTGAGGTCGCGCAAGCGTACGGTGTACCGAGAAGACGACGGCACTTCGGAGCGTGCTCTATTCGTTATTGACCGCGACGGTAAGGTCGCGTGGAGTGAGGTATCGCCCGTCGGAGTCAATCCGGGCGCAGACGGCGCCCTTAGGGCGGTCGAGGCGTTGTCATGAGTGAGCGAGCCCTGCTTTCGATTCCCGTAGGACCGGAGGATCATTCTCGCGGACCCCTGGACGCGAAACTTACCCTCGTCGAATACGGCGACTATCAGTGTCTCTACTGCGGTCAGGCCCATCCAATATTGGAAAAGTTGCTGACGACGTTCGCCGACTCGATGCGTCTGGTGTTTCGTAATTTGCCGCTCGCCGACGTGCACCCTTACGCTGAAGCGTCGGCGGAAGTGGCCGAGGCGGTCGGGCGCCAAGGAAAATTCTGGGAAATTCACGACACTCTGTTTGAGAACCAGAGCGACCTCAGCGCTGAAGCTCTTTTGCGCTACGTCGCTGACGTCGGTGCCGACGTAAAGACAGTGACCAAGGAAATCGCCGACGGGGGACCGCGCCAACGCGTCGAGGCAGATTTCGAAATTGCGATTCGTAGCGGAGCGAATGGCACGCCTACCTTCTTCGTGAATGGCATGCGATATGACGGCTCGTGGCTTTATGAACCATTTTCTGAGTACCTGGCGCAAGTACTCAATGGTTCGTAGTTGATTCTTGGACGTCAGTCAAAATCAACTCCAGACGTTCAAATCAGTGCGACGCCCACTTGATTCAGTCTCATGGCGCCACCCTGGGATTCTGATGGACGGCTCGGCGCTCCCATAGATACAATCGATTGCGTAGTAGATCGCCTAGAAAGGAACGCGTGGACAAGCGCAGGGCGAAAGTGGTTGTCGGCCGTTTGCGGCTTCTCAGCGTGACCCTGTGCGCGATCGTGAGCCTCGCGGCGATGACCGTGACCGACGTGGGCGCAGCAAACATCCTGCCGCCCGCGAATCCCAGGTCCAACCTCTGGGCCAAACCGGCGTACTCTTTCACACCGGTCAACGATTCGACCTACGAGCTCGGCCAGACTCTGCCCGCGTGTTGGAAGTGGGGCACGGCGCAAAACTTTGTGGCGCGAGCCACCGCGCCACAGTGCCTGGCCGCCGAGTTAATGGCTACCGATCGCGCACAGCGCGCGGAGGGACTACCCGCCATTGGGCTACCACGCAACTTTGGCGTACTGAGCGCACCCGAGCAGTTGTTGGTGCTCGTGGACATCGAACGCGTCAGCCGCGGTGAACTGCCGGTGCTCGGAGTCTCGGCGCGTGCGAACGTGTTCGCGCAACTGGGCGCCAGAAGTAACAGTGACCCGTCGCTGCCCGCGACGAGCGGTATCGTCGGCTCGACGGGCAACTGGGCTTCGAACTACGCGGGTTCGGTCAGTCCGCTAGATGCGAACTATGAGTGGATGTACACCGATGGTTGGCAAGGGAAGTTAACTTTAAACTACGCCTGTACCGGTCCGCATGCCGCGGGTTGCTGGGGTCACCGCGACAATATCCTGGCGAACGTTTCACGTATGCCCTGCTATTCGAGGTCGTGCTCAGAGGTCATGGGAGCGGGCTACGTGCACGACGGTGCGAGTAACAGCTATAGCTCTTACACCGAACTTTTCGTGCAGGTATCGGGCGTGACGCCGGCCCTCTACTACACCTGGCACCAGGCACTCGCGGCCGGTGCCAGAGTGTGAGGCAACTGATTGGAGAGTCCGATCTGAGAACTGGGAGAGCTACGAAAAGAGAGGCAAGTACGACCCACTTCGGTGGGATGACGCCGCCTCGCAAGGTGATGGACTTCGTCGCTCAATTCCAGATCCGCTCGGGCTTTCGTGGCCCGACGGATGCGTCGCCGGTCGGGACGGCCGCACAGCTGCCGGTCGGTCTCGCAATCCACAACTTTGGCATTCAGGAGTACATGGAGCACAGTTCCGCGACCAACTCAGTGTTCCGCCAGGGTATGACTTTCCGGGACGGCCTCCTGCATCCGGGCGAGGCACCTGGACTCGGCGTCGAGCTCGACGAGGAGGTCGCGGCAAGCTTCCCGTACCAGCCGGCCGACCTGCCCGTCACCCGACTACATGACGGCACAATGCATGACTGGTGAGCTGGGGCCGTGCGATGTAGCGGATTGTGCTTGCGCCGGTGGTACCCGTCACACTCCTTCTGCACTTGTCGTCGACGCTGGTCGAGTTTGAGGTTCGCTGATTCGATCAAGTGAAATGAACTGGCGACCTCCGTGGTCACGGCATGGTGATCTCAAAGATGCTCCGGTAGGGACCCGAGAGGTTGAGCGTTGCATTACGCACGTATGTCAACCTCTCTTCACTTTGGTCGAGTAACCAGGCCGCGGGGGTGGTGTCGCTTCGTTAAGGCCCTGCGTTGAGCAACTGGCTTTGTCTCACATTTAGATAGGCATCATCCAACCGATCTCGAAATGGCCCAGGGAACGCAATTCCAGTTTTGACAACTCGGAAAAATGCTCGCTTAGATGAGTTCGCTTATATGGGACAGCATCAGGATCGGCTTTACCGACAATGTCGGATAGGCCGAATTGTCGAGAAACTGGATCTTCAGTGAATTCCACCGAAAGTGAATCATCACGTTGAGGAACAATTTCCTTATCCCTCAAGGCTGCTAGCAATTTCTCCAGGGGTGCATAAGGGTTCGAATACTGCCCACTACCGACCACAAAATTTTCTTGCCGCTCACCGAATTTTCTTGTCCGGATCTCTAATCGCCGCTCTCGACTGCCGCGCGTGAACGGCGCGTCCGTTCGCACGGCTCAGCTGGAACGTGCAACGATGTCGATCAACTCCTTGGCCGCCCACCACTGCGTTGGTCGACCTGGAATTCCGGAGCGCAACTCAATGGGCGAAAGGATTGCGAGCGACTCGAAGCGATGGAGCACCTGTCGGGCCGCCTCGTTCGTGATCTCGAAGCGCTCTTGTATTAGTTTTGCCGAGACGATCGGGTGCTCGGGCAACATCTCGAGCACCCCCCAAAACGTTGCTCCGATACGCACTGCCCGCCCCGTGCCAGTCCTGGCCGTGCTCGCTCGCTGTCGCCATTCGGCCGTGAGCGTTTCAACCTCGCCGATGAGTGAGGTCGCCGTCGCCGCGGATCGTTCGAGGGTCGTGGCAAACCAGCGCACCCATGGCGCGAGTTCACCCATTCGATAGAGGGTCAAACCCGAGAGATAGCCGCCGGGATCTTGAGCGACGAAGACGCTGAACGGAGGGGGTACCAGCACACCGAGTCGTCGAACAATGAGCCAACTGATCAAGACCCGGCCCAGTCGACCGTTGCCGTCGACAAAGGGGTGGATTGATTCAAATTGGGCGTGAAGGATTGCGGCTTGCGTGACGACGTCGAGCGCATCGGCGTTCGCGAATTTGATGAGGTCATCCATGAGGGGCCCAATGAGTTCGTGTGGTGGACCGACGTGAGCGGCTTCGCGAGGCGAATTTCCTCCTACCCAGACCGGCCGATCACGGAACGCCCCTAGCAGCCCTAAATCGAGTTGGTTCGTGGCATGGTCCATGAGGCGACGGTGCCACTCGAGGAGGGACACCACGGTGAGTGGCTCCCGTCGAGCAGAGTCAACGGCGGCCGACACGACAGCAAGATTGTCGGCTACCCACGCTGACGGACCGGTCATCAACGTCGTGACCTCAGCTGCGGCGATCTCTTCGAGCGGAGCACGTATCTGCTCGAACGCAGAACTCGCGACGCCCTCGAAGCGAAGTAGGAGTCGGGCGAGCGGTTCCCAGGACGGGGGCAGGTGGTCGCTAGAGCGTTCGATCGCCGCAACCGCCTTCTCCGTGGCGCGCGCGACTGTCTCGGGCAGTTCGACACCAACATCCACAAGCATCGAGGGCACCGATGCCTTTACCGGATAGCCTCGCCAATCAATGACGACCTCGCTGAACATTCCTTCTCCTTGGAAAATGAAGGTAGTATTCCAAGGTTACATCACTAATACTTGGTATACCGAGGAACTTCCAGAAAGAATTCCAGCCCGCCGCGAAGATCCCGAACATCCCTCAAGTCATCCCTCACACGCAACCGATTGCGTACGACAAAACCAACTACGTACGACCGAAAATGCTTCCAAAATTGTCCGGTTCGACAATTAACCAACTGTCGCGAAAATAGCGATCCCATTTGTCATTTTGTCATAGCCAAAACCATTAGTCACTTTGTTGCGGTAATGACAGGGTGGGAGGAAGTGATCACTACTTCGACACCGCAGGCAAAAATTGTTGTGGCGATTTCCGCATTGCGACGAACAGGTCTCGGGCACTATTCGGCTCTGAGCGCCAGTGCGATTGATGTTCTCGCTGCGATCCGGCCGGGGATGGTGGCCACCAGGTTCGCAAAAATGAGCGAGCCCAGCACGACGAGGATCACCGAAACGGTCGGAACGGTGGGTTCAGGTACGGCGTTGATGCTACGGGCGAACAGCGTCCACAGTAGGCGACCGATGAGGATACCGAGCGGCACGCCCACGATTATTCCCACGATTGCGGTGACTGATGCCTGCCAGGACACGACACGAGCGAGCTGTCGCGGCGTGAAGCC
>PMTL01000163.1 GCA_003168075.1 Acidimicrobiaceae bacterium | reverse complement strand
TGGGACCGGTCACGGCGATGAGGGCCACGCAAAAGAGCAAAATCGGAAACGATAACACCATGTCGGTGAAGCGCATGAGCACCGACTCGACGAGGCCTCCGGCGTAGCCGGCGATCGCGCCCACCACGACACCAATCGCCGAAGCCAGGCTGGTCGCCACAACGCCCACGAGGAGCGACACCCGCGCGCCGTAGATCAAGCGCGACAAGACGTCACGGCCCGCCGCATCGGTACCAAGCAGGAAATGACTACCTGGCCCGATCGGTGCGCCCACCGGGGAGAGTCCGTTTGCGAACTGTTGCACCGGGTTGTACGGCGATATCCAAGGAGCGAAGACCGCGACGATCACCAGTAGCACGATGAAGGCGACCGACGCCAGCGCCACGCCATCATGCATCAGACTCTTCAACGCTCGGCGCCAGAAGTTGGGCTGGCCGAGCATGGTGGGCTCGGCACCGGCGAGTCCGAAGCCCAACTCGTTCTCGGGCAGGTTGATCACGGGGAGACCTGTCGCGTCGCGTCGCGTCCGTGTCGTGACAGCACGACGTGGCACGCCACCGACTGCCCCTCGTTAGTGGTCCCGAGCTCCGGACGCGTGAGTCGGCACTGGTCAACAGCTTCGGGGCAGCGCGGATGAAATGGACAGCCTGAGGGCGGATTGCCCGGGTCCGGGGGCTCGCCATTTAGCTTGAGTCGGGTTCGACCTCGGGTGGTGACACTGGGCACGGCGGCGATGAGAGCCTTGGTGTAAGGGTGCAAGGGGCGCGAAAAAACTTCATCACTAGTGCCGTACTCCACGACGCGTCCGACGTACATGATGGCCACCTGGTCGGCCATGAAGCGCAAGGTGGAGAGATCGTGGGAGATGAAGAGGTACGCGACCCCGGTGTCGTGCTGGATGTCCTTGAGCAGGTTCAGCACCTGCGCACGAATCGAGACGTCGAGTGCCGCCACTGCCTCGTCGCAGATGATGATTTCGGGATTGACCGCGAGTGCTCGAGCGATCGAGACACGTTGGCGTTGACCGCCGGAGAGTTGGCCGGGGTAGCGCCGCGCCAAGGAAGCGGGCAGGTTGACTCGTCGCAGTAGTTCTTCGACGGTCTCGTCGTGACGAGGTCTAGGCAAGCCACTCACGCTAAGCGCTTCACCGATTGCATCGCGTACCGACATCCGTGGATCGAGCGAGTCGTAAGGATCTTGAAAGACCATTTGCATACGACGACGGAATTCCTTCAGTCGTCGGCCTTTGAGACTCGTAACGTCGGAACCGTCTAGGTAGATCGTGCCGCCCGTGGGACGGGTGATCTGTACCAATGAGCGCGCCACCGTGCTCTTGCCCGAACCAGATTCGCCGGCGATGCCGAGGGTCTGACCTTTGGCGATTTCAAAGGTGACCCCGTCAACGGCGCGAACGTTACGTGAGTCTTTTGGACCACGACGAAGTCGAAAATGCACGCTCAAGTCGCGAACTGAGAGAAGGCTGCTGGTTTGGGTCATGATGGCCCCTGAAAGCGGCGGGGCCAGGTCGCATTACCTGCTGCATGGCAGGCGACTCGTCGAACGGACACGTCGAGTTGACGTAGCACGGGCTCGTCTTCGAAGCATTCGGGCTGGGCTAGCGCACAGCGTGGCGCGAAGGCGCATCCCTTCACGGCGACACCGCCCACCGGTGGGCTTCCCGCGATAGAAGCAAGACGTTCGGGAAGTGCCTCGGTCATCGAGGGAACCGAGGTGAGTAGTGCAGTGGTGTAAGGGTGCAGGGGATCCTCGATGAGTTGGTCGGTAGGACCGGATTCGACGATTCGTCCCGCATACATCACGAGGATCTCATCGCAGAAGTTGGCCACGACTCCCAGGTCGTGACTAATTAGCAGAACCGCACTGTGATGGGTGGCGGACATCTCCTCGAGTAGGTCGAGGACTTGAGCTTGAATGGTCACGTCGAGTGCCGTGGTCGGTTCATCGGCGATCAAGAGGCTCGGGTTGCAACTAATGGCGATGGCCAGAGCGACGCGCTGGCGCATTCCACCCGAGAGGACGCTCGGGAATTGACGAAGAGTACGTGGAGGATTTGGGATACCCACGGCGCTGAGAAGTTCGACCGCACGTGCACGCGCTTGAGTACGCGTGTAATTCAAATGATGGCGCAGCATCTCGGTGATCTGCACCCCGATGCGTACCAGTGGGTTCAGGCTGGAGAGAGGATCCTGAGTGATCATCGCCACAGTGGTCCCGCGCCACTGAGGTGCGTTAGAAGTAGAGAGCGCGGCGGAGTTGCCCGCCACGCGAATCTCGCCGGCGCTCACCGTACCGGGCGAAGGGATCAGTTGCATGATTGCGCGGGCGGTCAAAGATTTACCTGAGCCTGATTCACCGACCAGGCCAATACGTTGCCCCTTCCCGACTGAAAAGGACACTCCGCGAACTACCTCAGCGGCTCCTTCGTCGGAGGGGAAGGTGACCGACAATGAATCGACCACGACCACCGCGTCAATTTCCGGCATCGGCTCAACCAGAGACATTGAGCTTCCAGCGGAAATCGACGCGGTGGTTCGTGGTCATTCTCTTCCTCGACTACTTACTAGGGTTCAACAGCCAGTAACGGTCAATCATGTACGCCCAGATCGGATTGGTCTGGTAGCCGCCAACATTGGCCCCGTAGATGTGAGTGCGCTGACCAAAGTAGAGCGGGACGACAGGGTTGTCCTTGAGCAGCAGCTTTTGAGCGGCCACGTAGTGAGCCGCGGCACTCGACGGATTGGCGAGCCCCTGGTTCACTTGGGCATCCATCGCGTGGTTGCAGTAGAACGGGTAGTTCTGACCACCGGGGATGTCTGAGGCACACGACACCAGAGCGTTGAAGAAGTCACTGGCGTCGGGGAAGTCCGCGATCCAGAACGTTAGCGTCATGGGAGTCTTGTTAGGCGTTGCCGCCAACTGGAAGAACGTGCTCTGCTGAATCGCGTGAACGTTCACCTTGATGTTCACTGCGGCAAGTTGCTGTTGCAGGGCAGTGTCCAAGTTGGTCCACGGCTGCGTGTTCCAGCTGTACATGCTGGTGGTGAAGCCGTTGGGGAAGCCAGCCTTGGCTAACAGTGCCTTCGCCTTGGCGACGTTGAGGGGGTTCACCAGGTTTGCCGCTGTGTAACCCTTGACTCCTGGCGGAATGAACCCGGTAGCGACCTGACCGAGTCCGTTGACGTACTTCAGAAGTGCCGAACGGTTGATAGCGTAAGACACCGCTTCACGAACCAGGGGGTTGTTGAAGGGCTTCATTTTGGTGTTGAGCGTCAAGAAGTAAGTGTCCAGGCCCGCCGATTGGACGAGTTGCTTCTTCAGGGTCGGGTTGTTGGCCACACTGAGGTAACTCGAGTTGGGTAAGGTGTCACCCATGAGGTCGAGTTGGCCCTTTTCGAGTTCCAGCAACTGCACCTGGGGACTCACTCCAAGCTTCTCGTTGACCCCGTTGGTGTACGGGAGTGACTTATTCCAGTAGTGGGGATTCTTCGTCAACACGATCGATTGGCCAGGCGTGTAACTCACCAGCTCGTAGGGACCTGAACCCAGTGGGTGCTGAGCCTGCTGGGCGCCCGTGCCAGTCGGGATGACCGACGCGTGAGGCATGGCCAGGACATAGACGAAGGCGGAGTTGGGCTGGGTCAACGTGATCTGAAGCGAGTAGGTCGACAGAACTTTGATACCCGACACGTAGCCCGTCGGGTGCTTGGCGTACGCCGTGCAACCCGAGACCACGGTCCAAAATCCCACCACTGGCGACTTGGTCGCCGGATTACAGATTCGGGAATAGGTGTAGGCGAAGTCGGCTGCCGTGACCGGATTACCGTTGGAGAACTCCATGCCCTTGCGAATTGCGAAGGTATAGACCTTCCCGCCGCCGGACACGACCGGGAATGCCGACGCTGCTTGGGGTTGCAAGGTCGTGCCGCCAGTGACGTAGTCGTACATGCGATTGAAAATCATCTCCATGTTGTCCCAGCAGGTTGCGTCGTAGCAGACCTGCGGATCGAAGGTTGTCGGGTCAGACTGGAATGCGGTCTGCAACGTCCCTCCGTGTTGTGGGCCGGGACTAGCGAGTGACGCGCTGGGCGCCACACTGACCCCTAATGCTCCTAGGAGGCATGCCGTACTGGCCAAAACAGCCAGTCGGTGCCCCCGACTATTGAGAAATTTCATGTAACTCCTCCCTTACTGTCGATTGCCGACAATCGACACTTTTTAGCAGCGTGAGGAACCAAAGTCAAGGCAGGAGTGTTAACAAAGTAAGAACTCCCCGTTTTAGTAGCCCAATACCCGGTCGTAAACGTTGCGAAGAGGCTCGCCCCGGCGCAAATGATCGAGGTTCTCAAGGAAGAGCGTCACCAGATCCTCATTCTCGGTGCGCACCGTCGAGGCCGAATGCGGCGAGACGATGACGTTGTCGAGATCCCAGAGCGGACTATCCAAAGGAAGCGGTTCCTCGAGAAAGACATCGAGGCAGGCTCCGGCGATTTTATTGTGCGACAGTGCGTCTACGAGGGCGTCTTGGTCGACGAGTTGTCCGCGCGAGACGTTTACCACTATGGCGTCGGACTTGAGGAGTGCCACCTGGGCGGCCCCAATGATCCCTTCGGTGTCGGGAGTGAGAGGACAAGAGAGCACCAACAAGTCGATGCTGGGCAACGTCACATCGAGGTCAGAGCGGTCGATGACTTTCGCGGCACCTTCGATATCGTACGTGCGTCCCGTTCGCCCGAGTCCCCACACTTCCACACCTTGACTGGCTAGTTGCATTACGATTTGACGCCCCATACCACCGAGTCCCACCACTAGCGCCCGACAAGCCTTGAGCTGGCGCGTGGTGTAGCGCTCCCAGTGATGTTCGTGTTTCCACCGAGTCAGTTGGGGAATCCCCTTAATGAAGTAGAGGGCGCCCATGACCACGAACTCCGCGAGCGGCACCGCGTGGATGCCCCCCGCGGTCGTCATGATGAAGGAACTTTTGTCAAGTCCGGTGCGCTGCACGAAACCTCCGATACCCGCGCTAGTGCCCTGGATCCATTTCAGGTTCACGCATCTTTCGCACATGGCGGCCGGCTCGAGCCAGTCAAAATCCCACATGACGTCGGCCTTAGCAACGATACTTCGCCACTCATCGAGTTGCTCACTTGTGAGATTGCGGGGCGGCGCCGAGTGATCGCAAGCGTAACGCGGTGGCGGCAAGAGGTCGGGGCGGTAGTGCACGATGACGTCGTCAGCCGAGGTCTCTATACGCTCCACGAGTTCGGGTTCGAGGTAAGTGCTAATCACAATGTTGATACTCACGAGGATCCTTCCCCTGCAATCGCCACGATGGCGTCGATCTCAACGAGGTAGCCGCGTAGTCCTGCTTGCACCGTCGTGCGCGCGGGGTAGGGCTCGGTGAAGTACATGCGATACACCTCATCGAACTCCTCGATGCAGGAAAGATCGTCAAGGTAAACATTTACGCGAAGTGCGTGTTTGAGCGAGGTGCCGGCCTGCGCCGCCACAGCAGCAACGTTGTCGAGCGTCTGACGAACCTGGTCCGCCAGATCCGCAGGGACCTCGCGCGTCGTCGGATGACGAGGAACTTGTCCCGCAATGAACAACAAATCCTGGAAGATGATGCCCTGAGAATATGAGAACGCCGGTGTCGGCGCGTTGGGAGTCCGAATTTCACGGCGGTTCAGGCGAGGCACGAAATGAAGATAGCAGCGTGAGTGTCGCACCACACGATGATGACGCCGGGAGGGTATTTCGTTAATCGTCAAGTAACTCGATGGGCTGCTCGCTCTCCGCTTCGAGGGCAGTCCAGTCTCCGAGGGGTGTGATGGCCGTTGTGCGATGTGTCAACTGATTCTCGCCTTTGCCACACGAGAATTGGCGCAACGGCGGTTGAACACTTGAAGAAGCGTTTCGATTAACTCCGTGCAGATCGAACTACTCAATCGATAACGCTGGGCGACCGTCGTCGAATTGTCAGTGGCGATAGCCGATTACATCGAGAACTTTTACAACCTCAGCCGTCGCCACAGTTCACTCAACTATCTGGCACCAGAAGAATTCGAGAATATACAATTGAGTGAAACCAAAGCCTCCCTTGCATAGATGCGGTCTAAAGATGTGGACGACGCCAGGGAACTTTTCGCACGTGTGGGAATATTGATCCGATGCGCATCGCCCCTTACGCCCGCGTGTTAGGAGTTCCCGGGGTGCGATCTCTGTACTGGCTGGCGCTCGTCGCCCGCATCCCTGTCACTGCGGCGCCCATTGCCTTGACCCTCAGGGTCGTTCTCGGTTTGCACAAGGGTTTCGCTCAGGCCGGACTCGTGGCCGCGGCAGTGGCCTTAGGGATGGCGTGTGGCGCACCTCTTCTTGGGCATCTGGTCGATCGTCGCGGCGCTCGCACGGTCTTGATCATTACGACAGTGTCCCAGGCGGTCTTCTGGACAGTAGCCGCCAGACTCCCGTTCGAATGGCTGGCCCCAGCCGCCTTTATCGGGGGCTTGTTGTCGTTGCCGGTCTTCTCCCTCATCCGACAGACCCTCGCGACCCTGCTGCCCGAGCGCGACCGCCAAGCCGCAATGTCGCTCGACTCGATGTCAACCGAACTCTCATACTCCGTCGGCCCCGCCCTCGGTGTGGTGGCGATAACGCGGCTGGGATCGAGCGCTGCCATGTTGGCTATCGGGGTAGGAGTGGTCATCGCTGGTATCGGACTAATACTTTTCGATCCGCCCACCTCTCGAAATTCCGAAGTGCCTGCGGCGCCCGTCGTCACGCAAGATACAAGCGGCAGCCTTGTGCTCGGTGAAGGACCAATCGGCTCGTCACCGACGGCGAGGGCCTCGTCGGCGAGTTGGCTCACTCCCGTAGCGATCGCTGCTTTGCTGGCCACTTCCGGCGCCACGCTGACCTTGTCGGGGACGGACATCGCCCTCACGGCGTCCATGCGGACTTTCGGTCACGTCAGCCTGCTGGGCTTGGTCGTCGCCGCGTGGGCGTTTGCCTCGATGGTCGGTGGATTCATCTACGGGACGTTGTCGAAGCGGTGGGATCCACTTCTCCTCCTCGTCCTCCTCGCCAGTCTCACCGTCCTGATGTTCTTTGCCGGGTCGTGGTGGACGCTGCTACTCCTAGCGCTACCTTCAGGTCTGTTCTGCGCTCCGCTTATTTCCTCGACCGTCGAGGTGATCGCCGGCTCCGTCGCGCCCGAGCGACGAGGCCGAGCCCTGGGCGTGCACACCTCCGCTCTGATGCTCGGCAACGCGGCCGGTGCTCCTCTCACCGGTGCGGTCATCGACCGCGCGTCACCCGGCGTGGGCTTCGTCGCCATCGGAGTCCTAGGGACCGTATTGGCAGTCACTGCCTTGACCGTTCGCCATCTTCGAAGTTGAAGTCCAAAACGTCTGAGGTTCCGAGGTCGGTTGACACCGGTATGCAAAACCAGGTCGATGGTCGAGCAACTGCGTGGTTCAAGTCCATCGAACTTTCCAGCACAACCTCAGCACAACAATTACCGGGAACGGCCGGGAATAGTGGGTGATTTTCCAACTCTCTGATGGCCTTCCAACTGGGCCATTTACGAGTAATTACAAAGAATTTAGCGGTTTTCCGAGGAGGTGGGCGCGCCGCATAATTCGGCTTAGGAAACCGATGCTCTATCCCCTGAGCTACGNNGGCATTACTGGGTTTTCGAGCCCATGCCGTAGTTTCCAGCACAACGTCAGCACAACATTTCAGGAATTACTGCCCACTACGCTCGACCACTCCCCACTATTCAAGCACGTGGACGGTTCACGACGAACATCGCAATTGATGGTCTGTCCCATCCAACCTGAACCAAAATGACACCATCGTCTTTGAGCGAGATTGAAACCTCGGAGCCGTCAGCGATGGGTTAGCCATTGCCCTCCTTCACCAGTTGGTTGATCCACGCGACGATCGGTAGTGCTGACGAAGTGGGGGATTTAGGAACACTACGTTCGCGATTCGCGGCGTAAGCGTCGAGCACGACCCCGCTGCGCCTTACGTTCGGCTACGACCTCCCGCGCGAGGAACGTCAACCGCGGCGACTTTGCTCTGACTATTCGCTCACCCAAGCTAACCAGCGCTGCACGACGCACGTTTCTACCGGCTGCGGGCGCCAACTTTGTGACAACATGCGGTACGCCGATTCCAAGGTGTCTTGATCGCGGCCGAAGTGGGTCAGGCCATTGCCCCGAATCAAGTACGCCTCGTTGTCGCTGCGTCCCCCGCGAGAGAAGCACCAGGCGTCGCGGTAGTGAACGGCCTCCCAGTCTGCGAGAGTCGTTCCTAGCGTGGCGGGGGTTCGAAGAGTGCACCACCAGGTGAACAGTTCAGTGGGGGTAGGGTTATTGTCCATGTTGGCGTCCACGGATGCTCCTTCACTCGGCGTCGTTGATGTTCCAATCGTTGCGCACGAATGTACTCAGGCCATTAATGGCTCGTAATAGTTCTGCACATCCTTGGCGCCGTCGTCATCTTGCGTTCGTTCGCCGTTCGCCTCGCTGATAGCGCGAAGGTAGGTCCTTAACCATTGCATCCTTGTAATGAGGTGCCCCCTCACCTGGATCCCCCGTGATTGAATCACGACGAGTCTGTTAGAGCTACTCGTCAATCGATGAACACATAACTGGGACTGCTACTCGAGCGATGCGCCACTCGCACGTATCTACAACGTCGCCCTCTTGTCCAAATGCGGGGGAAGATCCTGGCCCTAGTGCGGATTCGTCGACATGCCTTGCTGTAGCGACCCGAGCCGCTCCGCACGGAGTGGTTGAGGGTACAGTTTGCTGGCGATTGGTATGTCTCGGAGATTGAAACGGTCCTGTTATGGCCGCAGCCTTGCTAAGTAGGCTCGGCATAAGGATTAGCCCGGCCACTCGCTCGCGAGCTCGATAGAGAGATTGCCATGCTTGAAGTATTCGACGGCATCGAACGTTGGCAGCAGAGTGGGCACTTGGTCGCCCTCGCTCGTGTAGTTGGAGTTGCCGGATCGGGACCAAGAGATTTGGGCGCGGCCATGGCGGTGAACGATGACGGGCAGGTCGTTGGTTCAGTGTCGGGCGGCTGCGTCGAAGGAGCCGTGGTGGAGGCAGCGCTCACAGTTCTGGCGTCCGGTATACCCCAATTGTGCACGTTCACTTACAGTGACGACGACGCATTCTCTCTCGGTCTTACCTGCGGCGGCACGGTGCGAATCTTTATTGAGCCGGTGAACTGATGGGACGTCGCAATCGATGATCGACACGCTGACCGTCCTTCGCGACTGCCTCCGACGAGGCGAGCCAGCGGTGCTCGCCACCATCGTGCAACTCTCGCCCGCGCACGTGGCCTTAGAAGAGGCGGGTGAGCAGATGGCAGTGGCCCCTGGCGCAAAGATTGTCGTGCGTCCCGGTGTCGTCGCGCACGGTTCCCTCGGCGATCCGACCCTGGACGAGGTCGTTATCCGTGACGCCATCGCCGCTCTCCAAGCCGGAAAGAGCCAAGTTCGCGATTACCCCTCTGGCGTAGGCACGCTGAGCAGCGTCGCCGTGTTCTACGACGTATTCACCGCGCCACCACGAATGGTGGTGATCGGGGCCACCGATTTCACGGCTGCGCTCGTACGGGTGGCCAAGACTCTGGGATACAGGGTGAGCGTCTGCGACGCACGGGCAGTATTCGCCACTTCGCAGCGATTCCCCGAGGCCGACGAAGTCGTCGTGGACTGGCCGGACCACTACTTGGCGACGGTCGCGGGTGATCTGGGTCCCCTCGACGCCGTCTGTGTGTTGAGCCACGACCACAAATTCGACGTTCCAGCGCTCGTCGCTGCCTTGACCACGCCGGTGGGCTACATCGGAGCGATGGGATCGCACCACACCCATGGCCAGCGACTCGACCTGCTTCGCAGTGACGGCGTGGACGAGGAAGAACTATCGCGCATCATGGGGCCGATCGGCATCGACATTGGCGCTCGCACGCCCGAGGAGACCGCCATCGCGATTGTGGCCGAGATCATCGCGCTGCGCACACACAGTGTCGTCCCGTCGTTGCGTGATCGAACAGGCGCCATCCATCAGGTGCGCTGGTGAGCGCGGGGATCTTGCTCTGTGCCGGAGGGTCCACCCGCTTCAACGGCGGCGAGTCCAAAATGCTCACACTCTTTCGGGGCCGACCGCTGGTTGCCTGGGCGCTCGAGCACATTGGCGCCGCCGGGTTCGATGAAGTGATCGTGGTCGTGGGCGCGACCGACCTCGCCGACGTCCTCACGGACCAAACCGTCGTTGACAACCGCGACTGGCAGTCTGGACTGTCGTCGTCACTTCGCGCTGGCGTCAACGAAGCACAACGACGGGGTTACGGCTCGGTGGTCGTCGGACTCGGGGACCAGCCCCTGATCCCCTCGTCGGCCTGGCGTGCCGTTGATACGACGCCGAGTCCCATCGCCGTGGCAAATTTCGCGGGCCGCCGCACTCCGCCCGTTCGACTCACCAGCGAGGTTTGGCCGCTGCTGCCCACGGCGGGAGACATCGGCGCTCGCGAATTGATGCGGGGCCGCCCGGACCTGGTGCGCGACGTCGCTTGCGATGGCGACGGTTTGGACATCGACACCGTCGAGGACATGGCACCGCGGAAGTGAATGCTGCCTCCTCCGAACCGGACACCTCGAAATGATCTGTCTCGATTGACGACAGGTGGGCACAGCGCATCCCCCCTCTCTCAGTGCGTGCGCACAGCGCTGAGCCTGGCGGTGACAGCCGGAACGCCATGATCCGCAGGCGGGCGGCGATGCTCCTCGTTAGGACCGCTCGTCGGCCGCTACGGGCGTGACGAGATAATGCGGCGAAATCGCACCGAGCCCTCGGAATCCAACGGTAGCGTCCGCAGTCGGCACCGCGTGAGGTCGAAGACGGCATTGGCGATCGCCGGGGCCACGCAGATCATAGGTGTCTCTCCAGCTCCCGCCGAAGGTAAATCGGGACGATCGAGCAGCACAACATCGATAGCTGGCACGTCGGTAAACCGCGGCACGCGATAGTCGGTGAAGGATCCGTTCGTGATAACACCATGGTTGAAGCGGATCTGCTCGAATAGCGCGCCACCCAGGGCCATAACTGTGGCGCCTTCGATCTGGTTGATCACGGTGTCGGGATTGACGACGGCCCCGCACTCGTAGGCGGTGACGAGGCGTATGACCTCCAGTTCACCTTCGACTTCCGCGACCTGGGCGACGGTCGCCACTCGCCCGCCCTTCTCAACGCCACACGCGATGCCCTGACCCACGCCAGAGCCGTCGCGCACCCAGGCGAAACGCTCGACCGCCGCACGAAGCACCGTAACGAGGCGCTCGTCGTCGAGATTGTCCGCGCGAAACTCGACCGGGTCCCAGCCGATTTCGTGGGCGAGCTCGTCCATCTGCGATTCGCGCGCGAAGTTGTTGGCGGTCGCAGCGAGCGCCCGATACGAACCTTGGATGAGCGGGCTCGTCGAAGGCTGGTAGTCAATTCGGAGGTTCGCCACCCGGTACGGGCTCGCGATCGCCGCGGGACCTGCGTTGAGGTTGGTGAACGTCCAGGCCACGAACTCACCATTCGGCGCAGCGGCACTCGACACGTCGACGATCGCCGCGGGGCGAAGCGTTCCGGCCGTGAACTCCTCGTGACGCGACCACGTGACCTTGACGGGTGCGCCCTCCTCCCGGGCGAGAATCGCCGCTTCGCTCGCGACGCCGCCTCCGTGCTTGCCGCCAAACCCCCCGCCGGTCGGCGGCACGATGATCCGCACCAACTCCTCGTTGATGTCGAGCGACGCCGCCACCTCTGCCCTCGTAGAAAAGGGGGTCTGGGTTCCGACCCAGATCGTGACGCGTCCGTCGTCGTCCCAGACCGCCAGTGCACTGCGGGTCTCGAGGGGCGCGGGCGCGATGTAAGCCGTCGTGTACGTTGCCTTAGTCTTCACTTTCGCTGCCAACATCACCGCATCAGGGTCGCCGCGTTCCTCGTGGACCGGTCGGCTCCAGCCGCCGGTATCGCTCGACGGATGGGCACGAAGGAACTCTTCCAGGTTGTCGTTCGATGGTGCCGAGGGCACGTCCCACGTGGGACGGAGACTGGCGAGAGCCAGGCGCGCCGTGATCGGATCGCCGGCGACGACGCCGGTTACCGCGTGCGTTCGCACCAGGACGACGTCGTCACGTTCGTGCAGTACGTTGGCGTCGAGTTCGTGAAGCGTCGCGCCGAGGACGGGGGGTCTCAGCACCGTGCCGTAGCGCAGACCTCGAACAGTCAGGTCCGACGCGAACCGTCTCGCGCCCGTCACCGCGTCAAACATTCCCTCGGGTACGTGTGCCGTGCCAGCCAGTTGCCACTCCGTGCCCGGCATCACGGCCGATTCGCTAGCGACGATTTCGACCCGTCGCAGACCTGCGCGCACGGGCAACAAGGTCCGCGCGTGGGCCGCCGCCTGGGCGAGCGCGTGGCCGGCGTCGGGCATCGACCGGCTGCCGAAGGTTCCCATGTCGTAGGGACAGAGATCGGTGTCCCCCATGACTAACCGGACCTTCGACAGGGGAACTCGCAGTTCCTCGGCGACCAAGAGACGCAACGCCGTGCAGTTGTCCTGGCCGACGTCGACCTTGCCGGTGAACGCGGTCACGTTGACTTCGGCGTCGACGTGGAGCCACGCGCTCGAGCCGGTGGACCAACTTCCGGGCGCGAGCGGCGGCGCCGGGAGGACCACAACCAGACCGTCGCCGAGCACATCGAACCAGTCACGGTCTTCGGGATCGGTCAGGTCCCAAGGGCGTGAGGGACGCGGCGGCGGATTCTGCGGTTCCCCGAGTGCCCAGCGGTCCGCGGCTGCGGTGACGTCCATTGGCGTGGCTCCGGGCTGCAGCGCCAGTTCCGCCGCCCGATGCACCGCCCGTCGGATACGCGGATAAGTCCCACAACGACAGACGTTGCCGTTCAGGGCTTCGTCGATGGTCGCGTCGTCCGGATTTGGTTCGCGGTCCAGCAAGGCCAGCACCGACAAGACCATGCCGGGCGTGCAGTATCCGCACTGAGCGGCGCCGACCTCGGCGAACGCCCGCTGCACACGGTGCAACGTGCCGGCGCTCGCGAGGTCCTCAATAGTGGTGACGTCGCGACCTTCGACGTCACCGACGTGGCGTTGGCAGGCGTGCTCCGGTTCATCGTCGACCAACACCGTGCACGATCCGCACGCCCCCTCACCGCAGCCGGGTTTGGCGCCCGTGAGACCAAGTTCGCTTCGCAGCGCCGTCAGCAGCGACATCGTCGCCGGCAAGGACTGGGAAACACCGTTGACCACTATGGTGACCTCCTGCGCCCGAGCGTTCGAACCGTCGTCAGCGTCCATAGTGCGATGCTAACCCCGTGCGCGGGCGGCACTTTCCGTTGGTGTTCACGGCGCAGCCTGGTGACGACGTGTCTTCGACACCTACTTCGCGTGCAAGTGCCGAAGCGGTGTTCCTCAGCATTGGCGCACGAACGGCCACTGCACATTATGCGGAGTCGGTGGGTTAAGGATTCGAGAACTGGTCGGTGTCGAGAAGTCACAAAAAGGTAATCGGGTCCGGATTGATTGGCGTAGTTGAGCCGGCCCGCAGAATCTCATAGTCGAGAGTTATTGGTTGGACGGTCATTCGATCCGTTGATCGGACAAGGGCATCTGAATAGGTCATTAGACCTTCTTCATCTTCGTCGGCCTATTACTCCCTGATCATCGACACGAAAATGTCACACAGACTTACTTCGTTCTTACCGTCCACGGGGGTTCCTCTAATGGTCGGGTTGGAGGCTATTTACGTCGCAAATGATTGCACGTTGTGACGAGGGAGACGACCGTATGCCGCTGAAGAACGACGATTATGTTACCGACTTACGAGTCGGCGCGGTAGCGCATTTTGGTGGCACCACTTCCCCACCTCGGACGTTGGTGGATATTTTTCGCGCCTCGGCCCGGATGCACCCACGTCGACCCGCGATTCGAGATTGCCGCGAAACGATCGACTACCAAGACACCTTGGAGCGTGTGGAAGCGCTCGCTCTGACACTTAACCTGAGAGGGGTCGGTCCCGGCCAACGCGTTGGGATCCGAATGACCAGCGGTAATGCAAGCCTCTATATCGGTATCCTTGCGATACTCTTCGCTGGCGGGTCGTACGTGCCGGTTGACCGAGAGGACAGCGAGGAAAGGGCGCGCACCGTCTTTGATACGGCCGACGTCTACGGAGTTCTCGATGACGAGGGATTTCAGCTTCGCCGACCGCCAATGAGTGGCGCGTCAGAACTGACCCTCAATGATGACGCGTGGGTGATCTTCACTTCGGGTTCGACCGGCACCCCCAAGGGCGTCGCCATCACCCACCGGTCAGCAGCTGCGCTCGTCGACGCCGAGGCCAAGACCTTTCTCCAGGACTGCCCCCTAGGCCCAGGCGACGCCGTCATGGCGGGGCTTTCGGTCGCCTTCGACGCGTCGGTGGAAGAGATGTGGTTGGCTTGGCGCAACGGTGCGTGCCTCGTGCCGTTCTCCCGCGACGAGATGCGCTCGGGACCCGACCTCGCCCCTCTGGTGGTGCAGCGCGGCATCACCGCTCTGTCAACGGTGCCCAGTCTGGCGTTAGGCCTTTCCGAAGGCGACCTCTCCCCCATCCGTCTCCTCATTTTGGGCGGCGAGAGCTGTAGCGAGGAATTGGCGAATCGACTCCTCGCGCCGGGCCGAGAGGTTTGGAACACGTACGGACCCACCGAGACCACCGTCATCGCCACCGCGAAGATGTTGTGTTTCGGCGAACCAGTCACCATCGGATTTCCCATTCCCGGGACGTGGGTGAGCGTCGTCAACGAAGATGAGATTCCAGTCGGCGATGGTGAGAGCGGCCAGTTGGTCATCGCCGGTGCAGGGCTCGGGCGCTACCTCAACGAGCCCTCGGCAGTTTCCAACTATCGCCCCCTCAAAGCGCTCGGGTGGGACCGTGCGTATTACACGGGTGATTTCGTGGCGATGACACCCGAGGGACTACGCTTCATCGGGCGTCGCGATGACCAGATCAAGATCTCTGGTCGACGTATCGAACTGGGCGAGGTCGAGGCGGTGGCCGCGTCGATTCGTGGAGTGCGATCAGCCTGCGCGGTCATCCGCACCGACGACAATGGCGACAAACGCCTGGTGTGTTACGTCATCGCCGACAGCGAGTTCAACGAAGGACGAGTGCATCAGGAATTGGTGCGTCGTCTGCCCGCTGGCGTCGTGCCGACTCTGGGGATCGTCGACAGTTTTCCCTTGAAGGTCTCAGGAAAGGTCGACCGGTTGGCATTACCGTGGCCGCTGGAGGACGCTCACGCCTTCGAGCACTTCGACGATCCCAACGTGGACTTCGTGGCGCACGCATGGCGCGAAGTCCTCGGACCAGTTCCCCTGCACCCCCGAACGAACTTCTTCTCGGCTGGGGGCACCTCGATGAGCGCCGCGAGACTGGTCGTCATTCTGCGGTCGCGCTTCGCCACCTGTTCAGTGGCCGACCTCTACCAAACGCCACTACTGGGCGACCTCACTGTCGTCCTAACGTCGCGCCACGAAACGACTCAACGTGTCAAGAATTCCGCGCACAATCACCGGCGGGCCGGTCGTCGCCAACTAGTCCTTAGTGCCGGCTTGCAAGCTCTGGCCTCACTGCGGTGGCTCGCGACAATCGCCATCGTGAACGCCATCTTCTCCTTGGGAGGATTCGGTTCGACGTGGTCGTGGCCAGTACTGCTGCTCACCGTGGTCGCGCTGCTCATCCAGCCCGGTCGTCTGGTGGTCGCCGCGGCATTGATCAGGGTCATGAGCGTGGGCATCACTCCGGGCTCCTATCGCCGTGCGGGCATCGTTCATATTCGACTGTGGGCGAGCGAACGGATCGCCGACGTCATGACAGTGGAGGATTCAGTAGGAACCCCCTGGATCTCGATGTACGCGCGACTGCTGGGCTGTCGCATCGGACGTCACGTCACCTTGATGACGACACCGCCGGTCACGGGTTTTCTCGATGTCGGCGACCTCGCGTCGATCGAGGACGGAGTGGAACTGAGTGGATGGTCCATCTACTCAGACTGCATTCAGGTGGGCCACATCTTCGTCGACCGCGGTGCCCGACTCGGTGCCCGCAGTGTCATCTCCGAGGACATCCATGTCGGAGAGCTGGCCGAGATTGAGATGGGTTCCCTGGTGACCAGCGACGTCGAAGCTGGCTCCTACATCGCTGGCTCCCCCGCTCGCCCGGTGATCGCCCGACGCGGATCATGGGACTACGCCAGCGATATCGATGCGCGCCCGAGCCGACCCTGGCTGTACGTCATAGGCGCATTCGTCCTCTCCACCATCGCGGTCATCTCACTCGTGCCCCCGATCGCCCTCTACCTCCTGACCGGACCCGGAGTGCAGCACACCATGGCATCGATCATGTGGGCCGTGCGCTGGAGTATCCCCGCGATCGTGCTGGGACTGGCGACGTACGCGATCTTGATCGCCGTCACCGTTCGCTGGTCCGCTCGTTACGCGCGGCCTGGGGTATACCCGATCAATAGTCGACCAGCCTTCTGTTCGTGGTTGATCGAGCGCCTGACCGAGGAGGCTCGCGTCGTCCTCTTTCCGCTATACGCCAGCGTCGCCACACCGTGGTGGATGCGCCGTCTCGGTATGAAGGTCGGCACCAACGTCGAGATCTCTACGGTGGTGGGACAGCTGCACCTCGTGAGTGTCGACGACTACGCCTTCCTGGCCGACGACGTCGCTCTCGCCCTGCGTGAGGTACGAAACGGTCGAGTGCGACTCGGAACGGTCGAGATCGGCAAGCGCGCGTTCGTTGGTAACTCGGCCATCGTCAGGAGTGGCCACCACGTGCCCGACGACACTCTGATCGGCGTCTCCTCGGAGTCCCCGTTGAATGCCCGCCCCCAAGCAGCGTACCTGGGCATTCCCGCCCTCGAATTCCCCCACCACATCACCGAGAGTGATGAGGCCGTCACCTTCCGTCCGTCGGCGTCGCTTCGCCGCACGCGCGCCGCCGTGGAATGTGCACGCATCGTTCCCCTCCTCTTGTCCTACGTCACCATCGAGGCCACCTACTTCTACGGGGTCCTCGTCGCGTCGCGCGACCCCTTGTGGAGTGCGATCGCCGAGATCGCCGTCTTGCTGCTGGGCAGTTCGCTCAGCGCCCTCGCCATCACCGTGGCGGCCAAATGGATCCTCATCGGTCGCGTCCGAAAAGGCCAGCATCCGCTGTGGTCGGCGTTCGTGTGGCGCGACGAATTGGCGTGGACCTTCATCGAAAGCCTGGCCAAGCCGTGGGCCTCCTCGACCCTGCTCGGTACACCCGTGATGAATGTCTTCTTCCGGGCCATGGGGGCGCGGATCGGGCACAACGTCTGGTGCGAGACGTGGTACCTCGACGACCCGGATTTGGTCACGATCCGCGACAACGTCGTCGTGGGACGCAACGCCGACATCCAGACGCACCTCTTCCACGACCGTTTGCTACGCCTCGACCAGGTCACCATCGGTAAAAACGTCTCGATCGGTTCGAGCACCTACGTATTGCCGGGGACGGTCATCGCCAACGACGCAGAGATCGGCGCCGGATCTCTGGTGCCGCGTGACGAGAGTGTCCCTGGGGCGAGTTCATGGTGGGGCAACCCCATCATCGCCATGGATCAAACCGCACCGTATGTCCAGTGACTTCAACTTCGAACGAGTGGTCCTCGAGGGTGGCGAGCTTCCCCTAGTCATTCTTTTGACGGACGCGGAGCCCACTCGCCTCGAAGAACGAGCACGGGAGTTGTGCGACGACCGCTGGCCCAACTGGTCGCGGTCCTATTCCGGCGTCATCGCATTAGTGGCAGGCTGGCACCAACGTGTCGGTGTCGACGTCGAATTCCTCCATCGTGCCTCGGACACCTCGTGGTCAATTGACGACATGAGTTTTCGCTCCGCGATGATGACACCCGAAGAGCGTGAGCACTTGCCCATGCTCGACGACGACCCGGGAGCAAGCGCGGTCAATTTGTGGTGTTCCAAGGAGGCGTTGGCCAAGGCGCTCGGCACCACGAGGGGGATGGATCCCGCTCGATTGACCGGCGCCGCGATGTGGGATCATCTACGTCGCGGCGCCTGGCGAGCCACCTTTCTCGACTTGCTGACTCTGGAGTACGACGCCATTGGCTGGTTGGTTTACGAGTCGCGATGGCCCTAAAGCCGAGCGACCTAGTCCCGAGATGACGGCGTCCGTCGACAGCCACTCAATGAGATTGTCGCGAACATAACCAAGTCACTTCGCCCGAAAGGAAGGATGGCAATGGTGTGCGCGGTGCCACTCGGAGTCGTCGCCGGCACGAATTACCATTCCCGTCCTTAAGCAACGCCTAGCGTAACGCTGACGTTGCGAGGCGGTTGCGCCTGAACGCTCGCGGACCCAATAGGCGACAGTTCCGATACATATGGCCGCCAGCAAACGCCTTCGAACTGAGATCAAGCGCATGGCATCCAGGAGGTCATCCGTCCTTTGTCCGCACCCCCATCCACAGGTCCAACTCCTCGCCATCAACTCCTCGAAATTGAACAGCGACTTGACCTTGAAAAGAGACCGGGTCTAGCCAACTGTCCAGCGACAAGTACAAACGCGAGAGGACGTCAATGGACGTTGGTGGACATTCCACTTCGTCCCGCCAACAGATCTGGACGCTGGTGGACGTCCCTGGACGTTCTGGAAACACTCTCAAGTTATTGTGTCGATTAGCGAGCAATCGATCTTGCAGCAGCCCCAACTTTCCAGCACAACCTCAGCACAACAATTGCCGGGAATGGTCGGGGATAGTGGGTGAATTCCCAACTCTCTGATGGCCTTCAAACTAGGCCGATTACGAGTAATTGTAAGGAATTCACTGGTTTTCTGAAGAGGTAGACGCACCCGATAATTTGGCTTAGGAAACCGATGCTCTATCCCNNAGCACAACGTCAGCACAACATTTTGAGAATTACCACTCACTACGCTCGATCACTCCCCACTATTCAAGCACGTGGACAGTTCGCGACGACTTTCGCAACTATTGGTCCCCGCACCTCCATCCCGAACCCAAATGACATCATCATCGATGAGCAAGATTGAAACCTCCGATCCGTCAGCTAACTAGTTAGGTCACCTTTGAGCATGGGAACTTCGTTTGCCGGCCCTGTCAAAAGCGTCAAGAACATGCCGCTGATGATTGAGATGACAACTTGAACACCCGCCGGATTACTGGCACTAATTTCCGAAGTGCCCCAAAAATGGAGTGAGGAGGTATGTTCTAGAGTCCGGCTAGAACAGTTGCACCGATCGCCCCACCGAATTCTTCGAGGGTTCCCTGAACGACTGTGACTTTTTGTTCGAAGCCCCTAGTTCGCGCAAACTGTGACGTTATGGCTTCGAGAAATAGGGATAAGAAGCGGCTTACGCTACCTGACATTACGATGCGGTCTGGTCCGAACGCTACGCAATAGGCTTCGAGTCCTCGACCGACATCTCGACCGTAACTGTTTAACACACCGCATACGTCTTGATCATCTTCGCGACTAAGCATTTCGTCCACGTCTGATAGTCGGACGGGGCGAGGCAATTCCTCTAGGCGCTTTTCTAATTTCTCACGGGCAATCGCCATTTCCCAGCACCCCCTCAAGCCGCAGTAGCAATCCTCGACGAGAAACCCAAGGGGAATATGACCGAGTTCCAAGTGATTGCCTAAGTGGTCATTCCACAATTTGCCATTAACAACCAACGAGCCTCCAGCGCCGGTGCCTAGCGTGATGACAAGCAGTCGAGAACTCCCTCGACCGGCACCGTAGCGGTACTCGCCGAGGGCGCAAGTGGCAGCGTCATTCTCCAAGTGCACCGGCACAGCCAGACGGTTGGATAAGAGTGAAACCAAGGGAAAATCTGAAAACCACGGCAGAGTGTGTGGATTTAGGACGACCCCATTGTCAAGGTCAAGTGGACCGCTCGCACCGATGCCCACTCCCACAAGTTCGCAACTCGACGGTATAAGGGCCGCAATGAGCGTGGCGAGGGAGTCCACGCTTGACATGGGCACATCACCACCGATTTCGGCACTTCTGTATACGGATCGACTGATGATAGACGCACCGTCACTCACGACGAAACGGCTTCCCGTCCCTCCCAGATCGATCCCGACGACGACGGGTGACTTATCCATGACGACATTACTCACCAGTCAGTTCGCAATCGACATCGTGGTCACGGGATCGAAAAAGTGCATGCGCAGAGGATTCACGAAAAGTTGGATGGCGCCTCCTCGGGTGACCAGAGAGTGTGGATCAATGCGTGCGATGCCCTCGCCTCCGCGTCCTGCGCTCACGATGGTCTCTCCGTCAGCTTTGTGTTCGAAAGCCGAGTCCACCAGAACTTTCTTCGCATCGATCGAGAAGTAGACGAGTAGGTCCGAGCCCAGAGCCTCCACTAGTTCCACAACGCCGTGAAATTCTGGGAATGTCTGACCATCTGCACGATAGCTGTCACTCGTATTTAAGTCCTCAGGCCGGATGCCAACGACAACTTTCTGATGGGCGAAAGATCGGAGAGCTGGACGCTTTTCTCGAACCTGGTCGGGGAGAGGAATGATTTGACTACCTATGACGACAGCCTGGGCCCCCTCGGTCATCTGAGCCTCAAAGAGGTTCATCGAAGGGGACCCGATGAAGGCAGCGACGAAGAGATTACAGGGGGCGTCATAGACCGTCTGTGGTACGTCGCATTGCAGCAACACTCCCGCCTTCATAACGGCGACGCGATCACCCATAGTCATCGCTTCCACTTGGTCGTGCGTGACGTAGAGCGTCGCAGTCCCCAGTCGGCGCTGGACACGGGCGACTTCTGCTCTCATCTGGACTCTGAGCTTGGCATCAAGATTGGAGAGCGGCTCATCCATCAAGAACACGCTCGGCTCGCGAACTATCGCGCGGCCCATTGCCACCCGCTGTCGCTGACCACCAGAGAGTTGTCCCGGCTTGCGGTTGATCCACTCGGTGAGGCCCAGTAGGGCCACGGCTTCGTCAACTCTCCTTTTGATCTCGTCTTTGGGGACCTTTCTCGTCCGCAATGCGTAACCGATGTTTTCCCCCACCGTCATGTGGGGGTAGAGAGCGTAATTCTGGAAGACCATCGCAATATTGCGATCCTTTGGTGGCACTTCATTCACGACGCGATCGCCAAAACGTACGGCACCTGAAGTGATGTCCTCCAGACCCGCCACCATTCGTAGCGCCGTCGTTTTACCGCAGCCCGAGGGGCCGACGATGACCATGAACTCTCCATCGTCCACGTGGAGATTCAGTTCTTGCACGGCAAGAAACCCATTGGGATACCTTTTGGTTACTCCTTCAATTTCAATGGTTGCCATTCCACGCCTTTCAGGCCTTTGTTCGTGTGCCTTCGTCGCACTCGTCATGCAATCGATGGTTCGCGATTATTTCAATCCTGTCCGAGACGAGCCCTGGACAAAATAACGCTGGCCAAAGATAAAGACCACGAGGACCGGTACCAGAAAAAGGACTGACGCTGCGAGTAGGAGGTTATAGGCCGTGAAGTGTTGACTCTGATATTGCTGCAGTCCAACGGAAAGAGTAAACACATTCGTACTCGACTGGAAGATGAGCGGACCAATGAAGGCCGTCCACGAGGCCAGGAAGGTCATGATGACGACTGTCGTCAACACTGGTCGAGCCAAGGGTCGAATGATTTGCCACAGAATCCTCGTGTGCCCGGCCCCGTCGATCTTGGCGGCCTCCACAATCTCTTGGGGGATGCCGACGAAAAATTGTCGAAGGAGGAAGACAGCGATGGCCGAGGAGAAAGCTGGCGTCACGAACTCCGCCACGAACGGCGGACCACTGAGTGGCCACAACGAACCAATCCACCCCAAGTGGCGAAAGACGATGTACCAGGGGATCATGATGGCCGGAAATGGCAGCATCATCGACACCAGCACGATGCCGAAGGCGAGGCTCTTCAGCCGCCATTTCAAGAAGGACAGAGCGTAGGCGACGGGCACGCAAGAGACGATGGTGCCCACCACCGCGGCGATGGTGGTCAGGAATGAGTTGCGAAGATACGTCCAGAACGGGATGTAATTCACGGCGTCGTGGTAGTTCGTGAACTGAGGGTGAGATGGGAAGAGCACCGGCGGAGTCGCGAAAATCTGATTGTTGCCCTTTAATGAGCTCGACACCATCCAGAAGATAGGCCCGAGGAATAACAGTGCGACAAGGGCTGCCGTGGCGTAACGCAACATCACACCTAATCGCCAACGTCGAGCCGGTGAGGATTCGGGAGGGTCATGTAGACGAGAGATTGTGGAGGTCGAGCTCACGAGAGCGAACCAAATTTCTTGGAGAACCAAAAGAAGATACCGGTCACCGTGCCCGACGCAAGAAGAAGCATGACCGACATCGCTGCAGCCTCACCCATGTGCAGATACCCAAATGCTTGCTGGTAGATATAGAGGGCGTAGGTCATCGTTGAGTTGACCGGAGCACCAAGATCGTTGGGACTGACGACGAAGGCCTGTTCGAAAAACTGAAAGTAGAAGAGGGTAGCGACCACCACGCAGTACAAAATGACGGGCATGAGTAACGGCAACGTAATCGTGCGAAAGATACGTCCCGACCCCGCCCCGTCGACGGCCGCGGCTTCATGTAGATCACTGGGGATTTCCTGCAGAGCCGCAAGGAAAACGATCATTATTTGCCCGATAGTCCCCCACAACATCATCATGAGAAGACCAAGTTTGGCGTAGTGAGGATCGTCGAGCCATCCAATGTTGGCGATACCAAACTTTGCAAGTATTTGATTCAAGATTCCGTACTGTGGATTCAGAATGAAAATCCACCCGATGGCCGTTGCGACGGGCGGCACAATCGCGGGCAAGAAGATGGCGGTCCGAAAGGCGCGGATAGTCCTACTCTGGCGGTTGAGCAAGAAGGCGGCGCCCAGGGCCATGACCGTTCCGGCCGCCACGCCAATCACCGTGATAGTAAGGGTATTCGCCACCGATTGCAGAAATACTGGATCGTGAAAAAGGGTGGCGTAGTTCGCGACACCCGTCCAATGGGGTGCTGTCAGTAAGTTGTAGTTGGTAAAGCTCCAGTAGATGGCTAGTCCGATGGGAACAACGACTAGCCCCCCCAGGCCAATGAGCCACGGGGCGAGATACAAGAGTGCAGTCCAACCCTCCCCGGAGTTCGGGTTGCGATGACGAATCACCGCAACCCGAACGGACGAGGGAACACTGTCGACCGGTTTCGTCGAACTATCCAACTGAACTGGCCAACCCCGCCAACGCGGCAGACGGTGACTCACCACCGATTAGAGCGGAGTCTTGAGCCTGGCACAACTGGGTTGTGTACTGCGATGAAATCGCCGACTGGCCCCATTCGTGTGCCGTTGTCGCCGCCGCCTCCTGCATGAACACCTGGAAGCGAGGGTCCTTCTCCAGGGCAAAGGATGGCACTGACTTCAGTTGCGGCAAGTTGGCCACGGCATTGGAGAATTGCGACGACAGTAACTTGTTGGTGGTCAACCACGAAATGAAGGCAAAGGCCTCTGCGACGTGCTTGGACCCCCGAGGAATGAACTGGGCGTTGGTGTCCACAAAAGTCGAACCACGATTGGCTAGCGACGGTGCCGGGAAGCCAGCAGTGCCAATGTTCTTGGCGTAGCTGGGACGATTCGCCTCGATGTACTGGAGTTGCCACGGCCCATCAAGGGTCATCGCAACCTTGCCCGACTCGAAGGGATCAGCCGCGGTCAGGTACGCGCCCGCACTAGAGATGAAGTTAGCGACCTTCTGCGCACCGAACTCGGAGTAGATCTTCTTTTCCCAGGTCAGGGCCGCAACGTTCTGCGTCGTGTCAGGCGTGGGTTTGCCATTCGCACCAAACCAACTACCGCCATAGAGGAAACCGTAGGTCATCAGGGGGCAATCTTGACCCTGAGATGGGCCAGGAAAATTGGGCACAAATCCGAGTTGCTTGATTGCACCGCTCTTGGAGATAATCGTCAGCTTCTTTGCGTCCGCATTCAGTTGGGCGATTGTCGTGGGCGGGTCATTGGGGTTCAACCCCGCGGCCTTGAACAGTGCTTTGTTGTACAGCAATCCCACGTCAAAGTTCTCAAAGGGAAGTGCGTACAATTTCCCATTGACGGTAACGGCCTTTAGTCCGCTTGGAACAAACTGATTGAGGCTAAGGTGTGACGCCGAGATGAGGGATCCCAGTGGCTGCACCGCCCCTTCAGCGGCCCAAGCGCCCAGCGCCGCGGAAGTGCCTAGATCGACAATGTCCGGTGGCGTACCGCCCGTGATCGCAGTAAGAATCTTGGCGTCGTTAGTCACTGGCGTCTGGGTGATGTGAATGTTCGGGTGTAACGCTTCGTACTGATTGATTGCACCTTGTAACTGCTGCTCTTCGTGGCCACCACCCCATTGTTGCCACATCGTCAGGTTGATGACGGAAGACGAGGCTCCCGCTTCGAGAGGTACGAGCGCCGCCGAGGCGACCAATGTCCCCGCAGTAGCAAAAAGCGCAAGCACTTTGACTCTGCCGTACCGACCAAAAAGTCTTTTCATGAAACCTCCTAGTTGTAACCCATCACCAGAACCGCCCACGGTGACACAGCGTTCACCATCGACTCCCCGCATGGAATATGACTGCTCAATCTTCACATCGTGCCTGCGCACTTGTGCAGATATTTTGACCTTAACAGCGAAAATATCCCGATACAAGCCACTTTATTGTTATTCTTGTGTCAATTCAAAAATATCGTGCGCATTTGTAACGCGAGTTGAATTGATTTGGTCTTCTAGGACATAGCGAAAGAGTACGGTTTGCGACCAGGCGCACGACACCAACGGATTCTCGAGATCGTGTCACAAGGAGGTCACGTCGACGTCGAAACTTTGAGCGTGGAATTTTCCGTCTCCCCGGCAACTGTGCGTCGCGATTTGGCATCCCTCGGGGAGCGCGGCGCCCTCCTTAGGGTATATCGAGGTGCCCGCCGGATGACGAGCGCCAGCTACGAACCACCGTATCCCGCCCGCGCAGTGATAAATGCAGTGGCGAAATCCAAGATTGCGGAGACGATTGTCACCATGATTGATGACCGCCAAACGGTTATATTGGATGCCGGGACTACGGGCGTGGCAATAGCTGAGCGATTGGTTGAGAGGGATCTGACAATCTGTACGCCGTCGTTGCGAGTTGCTAATGCCCTGCTTCCGTCACCCAGCATTCGTCTCATGGTCACCGGAGGCGTAGTGCGGCCACACGAACACAGTCTGATTGGTCCAACCGCGACGTCAATCTTCGAGTCGTATCATTTTGATGTCTACATTATGACGGTCAGCGCGCTCGACAGCGTCAACGGGTTCACAGAGTGGAACACCGAGGACGCAGCAGTCAAGCGCGCAGCTCTTGCATCAGCTGGTCGTATCATCGTGGCTTGTGATTCAAGCAAATTTGGCCAAACAGCCTTTGCCCGAATCTGCGGCATAGACGCGGTGGACATAATCGTGACCGACGGCGACCTCGACGCCAATTCCAGAGCCACCTTCGATGCACTCAGCGTGAATCTTGTGATCGCGAGTTGACGACAATTCCACATTTGAGAGGTTATTCATGAGTGATACGAGCCCGTATGAAAGAAACATTGCGGAGCAGCCCGAGGCGCTACGGGACTTCGCGCAACTTCCTTTGGCTCGAGACCTGGAAGAAATCGATCTCGACAGTTTCGATCGCGTCATCCTCACTGGCATGGGGACTTCGCACTACGCGGCCCACCCCACATGGGAAGAATTGGTTCGTCAAGGTCGCGCGGTGTGGTGGGTAACCACTGCCCAGCTCCTTGAACGGCCTGAACTCATTACTTCCTCCACCCTGCTGTGGATGACATCGCAGTCGGGCGAGAGCGGTGAATCTGTAGCACTACTCGAGGGTTTGGGGCTCCGACGCCCCCGAAAGATCTTGGCGACAACCAACGTGGCCAAGAGCACTCTCGGCCAAGCCGCAGACGTCACTCTTCTCTTACACAGTGGCGATGAAGCAACCGTCTCTACGAAGAGTTACGTCAATTCGTTAGCGTGTCACTCGCGAGCCGTCAACACGCTGTCTGGTGGTAACGATCAATCGATAATTGAGACCCTCATGAGGGCTGCAACTGAAATGGAAAACTTCGGTCCAAATCTCACCGAGGTAGCACGAGAGTCGCTGAGACCCAGTTACCCACGATTCGCCTTCGTTGCTGCTCCCTCAGAAACAACCACCGCACTCTCGGGATCGCTCATTATGAAAGAAGCTAGCAAGGTGCCAGTCGAAGGATACGTTGGCGGTGACTTTCGCCATGGCCCCATCGAAGTTGGCGGCCCCGGTTTGGTGGTCACTCTCTTTGGACGCGCAAGCACCGACGCTTCGCTCGAGGCCCTTAGCCATGACCTTATCCAAAGTGGTTCAATGGTGATCGCCGTCGACTTACCAGGAGCAGATGATCATTGTCTACACGTTCGAACCCCTGCGACTAGTCAGTTTGCTCGTCGACTTTGTGCAGCGAGGTTCTACCAAGAGTTTAGTGTTGCGATTGCTCGAGCTCGCGGTATCGAACCAGGTGCGTTTCTCTTCGGGAGCAAGATCACCACCAATGTCTAGTGGGTGTGTGATTCATTTTCGTGGAAAGGAGAAACTGATGAAGATAGGAGGTAGGAATGTGCATTTCGGTAAACCGTCAGATTAATTTCGGCCCGAGTGAACGTCTCAACTCAAAGCATCAAACACAACTTTCCTTCATATGTTCTCAAAAACGAGAAGCGACTGAAGTAGGGAGCGTAATCACATTCGTAGAAGAACCAAACAATTGACGAATCGGAGGTGTCGTGGAATGGCTAAATGAACCCGCTAAGTGGAGTTCGAACGGGATCGAACTCAACGTCGCCACCGAAGGTTCTACCGATTTTTGGCGTGTGACCGGAGAAGGAATCGACGCAATTCGTGACAATGGACATCTTTACGGAGAAACAATCTCGGGTGATTTCGATCTCTCCGTGGACGTCCAAGGTAATTTGAAGGATCAGTACGATCAAGCAGGAGTAATGGTGCGAGTAAGTGATCGTCAGTGGTTCAAGACTGGCGTTGAATTTCTTAATGGGCGTCCGAGGTTTTCGACGGTCGTCACATTCGACTACTCCAACTGGATGATCGCGGATTTACTCGAGTCTTTCCATCAATTAAGCATCCATGTCGAGTATCGGGGGAACGCGGTTGAAGTACACCGTGCGGTCGACGGAGGGCCAGAAGAGTTTTTGGCCCATATCTACCTGCCTCCAGGGGAAGATAAATTTGCGGGAGTCACGTGTGCCGCGCCGAAAGGTCACGGCTTTGACGTCACGTTTCGCAACTTCCTCCTCACTCCGCTTGGGCCATCTTCGAGTGGAACGACGACCTAGAAGTGAATGAAGGTAACTTCGTCAATTGACTCATAGCGCTCGGGTGACGCAGTCAAAAGGATCACTTATGCTGACCGGGACGCTTCCGCAAAAACTGGGCCAAGCAGCCGGAGCCGCCTTGGGTCCGCAAAGCCCAATACGTCATCGAGAATTACAAGGGCACCAGCATCAACCTCCCCACCTTGCGGATTCACCACCATGGCACAGGCCAGCGTGGCAACGACCGACATCTGCTCCTTCGTTCCGGTAGACATCTGGTCAATGG
>PMTL01000062.1 GCA_003168075.1 Acidimicrobiaceae bacterium | reverse complement strand
GACGAGCCGACGAACCACTTGGACCTGCCCGCGATCGCTTGGTTAGAGCGATGGCTGCTCGAGTATCGCGGCGGCCTCGTGCTCGTGACACACGACCGCCATCTTCTCGACCGCGTGACGACGAGGATGCTGGAGCTCGACCGGGGACACCCGTACCTACACGAAGGCGGGTACGCCGCATACCTCGAGCGTCGCGCGGAGCGCGAGGAGGAGGCTGCTTCCGCCGAATCCACGAGGCGAAACCTCGCCCGCCGCGAGCTCGCCTGGCTTCGCCGAGGTGCTCCCGCCCGCACGCGCAAGCCCCGGGCCCGAATCGAGGCCGCCACGCGCATCGTCTCGGGACGCAAGGAGGCGCCGGCCCGGACCAGCGAGCTCGAGGTCTCGTTCGGGACACCCCACCTCGGCGACAAGGTGATCGAGTGCGCCGGCGTCGGGTTCAGCTACGGCTCGGGCGTATCGGTGCTGACCGGCGTCGACCTCGATCTCGATCCCCGCGAACGCTTGGGCGTCGTGGGGCCAAACGGTTCCGGCAAGTCGACGCTGCTGCACGCACTCACGGGACATCCCGGTTACAAGGTGTTGGGTGGTTCGGTGCGCATCGATGACGTCGAGCTCTTGACGATGTCGCCGACCGATCGCGCACGACACGGGTTGCTCCTGGCGATGCAACAGCCGTTGGAAGTTGCCGGCGTGCGCCCCATCGACCTCTTGGTCGCGGCCGGTGTCAATCCGACGAATCTCCGCGAGCGAATGCGCGACGAAGCCGATCGCGTGGAGCTTCGACCCGAGATCCTCGATCGATTCGTCAACGTTGACCTGTCGGGCGGCGAGCGAAAGCGCGCGGAAATGGTGCAGTTCGGAATGCTGCGTCCGAAGTTCGCGGTGCTCGACGAAATCGACTCGGGACTCGACGTCGACGCCCTAGGTGCGGTGGCGCGGCGTCTCCAGGAAGCGACCACCGAATGGAATTGCGGCGTTCTCGTGATCACACACTTTCGCCGATTATTGCAGGTGTTGACGCCGACGATGATTCACGTCGTGAGCGAGGGCCGAGTCGTGGCCACCGGCGGTCCGGAATTGGCTGAAATATTGGAAAAGGACGGATACGAACCCTTTCGAATTGGGAATATGTAAACCGAATTCTTAGATTGGGCTGGTAACGTTGCATAATGCCCTCAGGACCCTCTGATGACTCACCTGATCGTCCTCGGAATTCCGAGCAGCGCGCGGCTGATCTCGCCAATTCTCACCGATTAGCCGCCCTCGGTGAAGCGATCGACCAAAAGGCCGGTGTGAAGCACAAGACCCGCAAGCCGACGGTGCCTCGTACCGGGTGGCGACGTTATAAAAAACTCATCATCGGCGGAACGTCGCTCGTTGTACTGATCGCGTTGTTGATCGGCGGCGGATACCTTTACACGTTGTGGCAGTTGGGCCACATCAAGAAGATCAACGTCGCTGGTGAAGTCGCGCGGGTCGGAAACCAGCCCTTCAACATCCTCGAGATCGGCTCGGACTCTCGGGCGGGCTTGAGCGGAGCCATCGCGGCCCAGACCGGAGCCTCCACCGGCCAGGCCGCCGGCGAACGAAGTGACGTCATCAAGATCATGCACGTCGACCCGGTCAAGGGAACCGTCACGGTGCTCTCGATTCCCCGCGACACCGTCGTGACGCTGCTCGCGAACCAGAAACTCTACGGCAAGTTCAACCGGATCAACGTGAACTTTGGCAACGGACCGTCGTTGCTCGCTCAGACAATCACTGCGGATTTCGGCATCCCCATTGCCCACACCGTGGTGGTGAGTTTCTTGGGCATCATTAACGCCGCCGACGCCATTGGTGGCGTCTATATGAACTTTCCGTACCCGGCCAAGGACGCGTTTTCGGCGCTCAACATCAAGACCGCTGGTTGTCAGCTCGTCACGAGTGTCACGGCGTTGGAATTGGTGCGCAGCCGCCACTACCAGTGGTACCAGAACGGAGTCTGGAGGACCGACGTCACCAGTGACTACGGTCGCATCTACCGACAGAATGAGTTCTTGAAGGCGATGATCACCAAGGCCAAGGGCCTCGTCAACCCGGTCACCATTAATTCATTCATTTCCAAGTTGACGACGGGAATCGCCGTCGACAGCAATTTCTCCTCCAGTGAGATGATCTCACTGGGGCTCAAGTTCCGTAATCTCGACCCGTCGAATTTGCTGACGTATACGTTGCCGACCGCACCAGGAAGCCTTGGCAATCTTGGCAGTATTCTCTTCGTGCAAGAACCCGCGATGCAGCAAACGCTCGAGCAGATCTTCGGATCGCAGTTGAGGGCCCCGACCAATCCGCCGCCCATCGATACGGCGGGCCAGACCCCGGCTTGGACGGTCGCCACGACCACCACGACCGTCAAGGCCGCGACGTCCTCGGTCGTCATCCCGTCGACGGGTGCATCATTCCTGGTCAACCTGGCTGCTTCGACGAGCACCGCGCCGACCACCACCACGACGGCCGCGCCCGAAGGTGATCAGTACTTCGACCCGACGCCCTGCACGCCGAAATAATTCAGGCCTGCGCGGGGAGTTCGTCGAGCGCCTGAATCAGAGTGTTCCACGCCAATGTCGCGCACTTGATGCGCACCGGGAATTTGACCACACCCGCCAGGGCCGCGAGCTCACCGAGTCGACGGATGTCGGCGTCCTCGTCGGGTGTCGCACCCTCGTCGCTGAGATGGCTCTCGTGCACGGTCATGAGCTGCTTGAAGGTCGTAATCGTCTCGCGCACCTGTTCGAGGGATTTGCCCTTGACCGCGGCGCTCATGAGCGACGACGAGGACTGCGAGATCGAACAGCCATGGCCGGTGAGTTTGATATCGGCTAAGACGTCGTCCTCGACCTGGACGTAGACGACGATCTCGTCGCCGCAGAGGGGGTTAAATCCCTCCACCCGCAGTGCGGGCGGCGCCAGTTCCCCGCGATTGCGCGGCGAACGGTAGTGATCGAGAATGATCTCGCGATACAGGTCGTCGAGGTTCGCCACGGTTAACCGAACATCTTCACGGCGTGGCCGAGGGCCTCTAAGAGAACGTCAGTGTCACTCACCAACGAATACGGACCGAAGGATGCTCGAGCCGTCGCCGCGAGACCGAAGCGCCGCATGAGTGGCTTGGCGCAGTGGTGTCCCGGACGCACGCAGACTCCGAATTGGTCGAGCACTTGCGCCACGTCATGGGGGTGCACGCCGTCGACGTCGAGGCTGATGACGCCACCGCGATCAAGGGTGTCGGCGGGACCGATGACGCGCACGCGACCCGAGAATTCGAGCGCCAGTCGAGTGAGGGCGTCGCCGGTCAGTTCCTTCTCGTAGGCGGCGATGTTGTCCATCCCGAGGCCCTCGATGTACGTCACGGCCGCACTGAATCCCGCCGTTTGGGCGATGGGCGGCGTGCCCGCCTCAAAGCGCGTCGGTCCCGACGCGGGCGTGTAGCCGTCGAGGCTCACGTCCTTGATCATGCCGCCGCCGCCCAGGAACGGCGGCATGGCCTCCATGATCTCGGCGCGAGTCCAGAAGATTCCCAGGCCCGTTGGTCCGAGCATTTTATGCGCCGAAAACGCCATGAAGTCGACGTCGAGGTCCACCAGGTCGGTGGGCAGGTGAGCGACGGACTGGGCACCATCGACGGCAATGAGGGCCCCGTGGGCGTGGGCCATGTCGGCGAGCTCGCGAATGGGGTTGATCGTGCCGAGCACGTTCGACATGCCCGTCACCGATACCAGTTTGACTCCGCGCATGAGCTCGTCGATATTGGACAGATCGAGGCGGTAGTCGTCACTCACCGGGATAAATCGAACGTCCACGCCGTGAGAGTCGCGCAGTTGGAACCACGGCACGATGTTGGCGTGGTGCTCCATTTCGCTCACGAGCACCACGTCGCCGTGCGACAGGAACTTTGCACCCCACGAGCGAGCCAGGAGATTGAAAGATTCGGTCGCGTTCTTGGTGAAGACGATCTCCTCGGAGCCGCCGGTTGCGTTCAAGAAGCGCGCCGCGGCCTCGCGGGCGCCTTCGTAGATGGCGGTCGCCTCATTGGCCGTCTGGTACACGCCGCGGTGCACGTTGGCGTGGTGGTTCTCGTAGTAACGGTCCATGGCTTCGATGACCGTGCGCGGCGTGAGCGACGATGCTCCCGAATCCAAGTAGGTGATGGGGCGTCCGTTGATCACCCGGCGCATCAACGGGATGTCAGTTCGGACCCGCTGCGGGTCGAAACTCGTCACAGCCCAACCGGACGACGTAATTCGTCGTATCCGCGCTCTTCGATCGCTTGGGCCAGCGACGCGTCGCCCGAGGACTCGATGCGACCGTCGATGAGCACGTGCACCCGGTCGGGCTTGATCTCCTCGAGAAGCTTCACGTAGTGGGTCACTATTAGGACACCCATGTCGGGGTGCTCGTCGCGTACGGTGCGCACCCCGCGCGCCACGATGCGCAGGGCGTCGATGTCGAGGCCCGAGTCGGTCTCGTCCAGTAGCGCCATCGCGGGAGCGAGTAAGGCCATTTGCAGTACTTCGTTGCGTTTGCGCTCGCCACCGGAGAAACCGTCATTGAGGTGGCGCTCGGCGAAGGCCGGGTCCATGCCCAGGCGGTCCATCCACTCCATCAGGTCGAGGCGCACCTCGAGGACACTGAGTTCATCGAGTCCCTTGCATGCGGCGATGGCCTGGCGCAGGAACTGCACGACCGACACGCCACTAATGGACTCGGGGTACTGAAACGCGAGGAAGATGCCGGCGCGGGCACGCTCGTCGGGTGTCCACGACGCGATGTCCTCGCCGCGGAAGAGTATCGAGCCACCGGTGATCACGTAGCCGGGGTGGCCCATGACCACGTTGGCGAGCGTGGATTTGCCCCCTCCGTTAGGGCCCATGAGGGCGTGGACTTCGCCGGCGCGTATCGAGAGGTCGACGCCACGCAAAATGTCGGCACCGTCAGCTTGCACTTGGAGATTACGGAGTTCGAGCAGGGGCGTTGTCACGCGGGACAGCCTACCGGCGTGGCTCACGGGCTGTTCCTCGCCCCACTGACCTACCAGCCCCGCGCGACCCAGTCCTCGAGATGGGGGCGTTCGGTGCCGAGTGTCGTGGCGGCGCCGTGCCCGGGCCAGACGATGGTCTCCTCGTCGTAACGTCGAAACAGCCGTTCCTCGATCGACGTGATGATCGTGGGGAAGTCGCCCCCCTCGAATGTGGTGGCGCCAGGGCCGCCGGGAAACAACGTGTCGCCACTGAAGAGCACCGGCGTGTCCACCAGGGCGAAGCAGATAGACCCCGGGGTGTGGCCCGGAGTGTGCACGGTGCGAAGTCGCAGGTCACCCACCTGGTGCTCCACGTCGTCGTCGAGCAGGTGGTCATAACTGGGTAGTAGACCTGCGTCCTCGCAGCGCACCCACACGTCGATACCGGCCGCGCGCACCTCGGTGACGGCGCCGATGTGGTCCCAGTGGCCGTGGGTTTGCAAGACCGACTGGACCCCGAGATTCCTCGCAACTGCCAGGAGCCGCTCGTGCTCGTTTGCGGCGTCGATAAGCGACGCGACGCCGGTACGCCGACAGCGCACCACGTAGACGTTGTTCTCGACGGGACCAACAACGAAGCGGTGCACTTCGGCGGTCGCGTTGGACCACACCAGTTCGACGTTCTGCATGGGGTGAGTCTTACAGAACGGGGCCCAATCGTGACACGACTTACGATGGGGGCAACTCATGATTGAACACGAACAACTCACCAGCGGCACGTCCGTACTCGATTTGCGAGTGGCACGTTCCGAGAGCCGCCCGCTCGCCAACCACGTTTTGATCCTCGTCCACGGTCTGCCACGAGCCATGGGCATGGGGCGCCAGGCCGCGGGGCTACTGCCCGAACTGGCCGAGCATCTCTCCAATGAGTCGGGCTGGCTCGTCGCGACGGGCACTCTCTCGGGCGTGGGATCGAGCACCGGGACGTTCTCGGCGTCGAAGTGGAAGTCCGACCTCGAAGTGATCATTGAGCGTGTGGCCCAAGGCGAGCCGCGCATTTCGCTGGCCGGATTCGGCTTTGGAGGTTCTTTGGCCCTGAACGTCGCCGCGCACGACGATCGCATCCGGGGTGTGGCGACGTTCGCCTCACCGGCGAATTTAGCCTCCTGGTGCGGCGACGCCGAGGGCTTTCACCGCTCCGTCCAGGTGGCTGGCGTGGTGGGTGACCCCGCGGATCTACTCGACGCGCAGGCCTTGATGAACGACGCGATGGCGATCGATCCCGTGGGGTCCATCGCGCACATCCCGCCGCGTCGCCTACTCATCGGACACGGTTCGGATGACATGGAAATTCCGGTGAGTGACGCGCGCCTGCTCGTCACCGGGGCCGAGGGTCGTGCGGAACTGCGCATCATCCAGGGAGCCGGACACCAGTTGCGCGCGGACCCTCGTATGGTGGCGACGTTGCTGGGGTGGCTTGACCGGCACCGCTAGTCGAGCGCGAAGTCCAGGGCCTGGCGAAGCGAACGTGCGGACTTCTCGGGGTCGGTCGACTCGGTGAGGAAGCGTACGACCACGAAGTGGCGCAGACCCTGGGCCACGAGTTCTCCGACGTTCTGATCGGTGACGCCGCCGGTGACAAAGACCGGTAACGCGCTGCGCGCTTGGGCTCGCGAGGCGTAGTCCACGCCGGTCCCCGGTCGGCCCTCCTTGGTGGGGGTCTCGACGATCGGTCCGGCGCTCAGGTACGTCACCGGCTCTAAGAGTCCCTCATCGAACTCCTGGTCGACGTGAGTGGAGAGTCCGATGATCGCATCGGGGCCCAGCAGCTCACGACACCGCGCGACTGAATCGTCGTCTTGGCCCACGTGCACGCCGTCGGCCCCGACGGCGTGCGCCAGTTCTGCTGAGTCGTTCATGATGAACGGGACGCCGAAGTCGCGGCAGATGGGTACCATCACCCTCGCCAGGTCGACGCGGACGTCGTCGGAGAGGTTTTTCTCACGCAGTTGGACGATGTCGACGCCGCCACGCAGCACGGAGGCCAAGAAACTCGCCATATCGTCGCGCTGGCCGACGCAGAGATAGAGCGACCGGGTCGCGAGATCAAACACGGGTACCACCATAGGGTCCTACAACACTCCCTCGGGCTCGCCGTTGGGGCAGAATAGGGGAATGCAGATTCCCGCCAAGGCCGAGTACGCGATTCGCGCTCTGTTGACGCTGGCGGCGAGCAACACGTCGTTGAGCGCCGAACACCTCGCCCAGGAGCAGGAGTTACCCTCGAAATTCCTCGGCGCGATCATGTCGGACCTGCGCCGCGGTGGACTCGTCACCTCCCAGCGGGGGCCCGAGGGCGGCTTTCGTCTGGCCCGCGACGCCGACGAGATTCAAATCGCCGACATCTTGCGCGTCGTCTCGGGTCCCCTGGCCGGCGTGCGCGGCATGCGGCCCGAGACTCTCGTGTACGAGGGCGAGGCGACGCACCTGCGCGACGTGTGGGTCGCGGTGCGCGCGGCACTGCGCGAAGTGCTCGAGCACGTCACGCTCGGCCAAGTGCTGCGTGGTGACTTGCCCACGTCGGTGACTCGCTTCAGCGAGGATCCCGACGCGTGGATCACTCGTCACCCGTGAGGCGCATCCACACCGACGGTTCGTGTCGCGGTAATCCCGGTCGGGGCGGATGGGCCTGGGCCGCCGGAACCGACGTCTTTGCCAGCGGTGCGGAACCCCACACCACCAATCAGCGCATGGAGGTCCTGGCGGTCATCGAAGCGCTGCTCGCTCACCCTGAGGAGCCGGTCGAGATCGTGAGCGACTCGACGTACGTCGTAAAATGTTTTCACGACAAGTGGTACGTCGGCTGGCTGCGGCGTGGTTGGAAGAACACCCAAGGCCAGCCCGTGGCAAATCGCGACCTCTGGGAGGTGCTGATTCCGTTGGTGATTGACAGCTCTCGCGACGTTCGCTTCTCGTGGGTGAAGGGTCACTCGGGGGACGAGATGAATGATTTTGTCGATGCGTTGGCGACCGAAGCGGCGGATCGACAGCGCGGCCGTTCCTCGCTCAACTGACGATTCTTGTGAGCGTCGCGAAACATTAGGATTCACTGGGGGTAGTTCAGACTCTTTGAAGGGAAACACCGTGGCTAACGATGTCCAGAAGTTCGATGTAGTGGTTATCGGAGGAGGTCCCGGTGGATACGCCGCCGCCCTCTACGGAGCCGCGGCCGGTCTCAACATCGCCCTCATTGAGCGGGACAAGGTCGGCGGTACGTGCCTGCACCGCGGTTGCGTCCCCGCCAAGGAATTTCTCGAAACGGCCCACGTGCGCCGCACGCTCGAGCACTCGCGCGAATTTGGCATCACTACGACGGGTGTTGTCGTCGACTTCGCGGTCTCTCAGGCTCGCAAAAATGAAATCGTCGACCGCCTCTACACGGGTCTGTCCGGGCTCTTGAAGGGCCGCAAAGTCACGATCTTTGACGGCACCGGACGCCTCGACGCGAACCTGACCGTCAACGTGGTTGACGGCGCCGACGCGGGCGCCGTAGCCCAGGGCACGAACGTCATCATCGCCGCCGGCTCGGTGCCGCGCACGTTGCCGGGTTTCGACGTTGACGGCAAGTACGTCTTCACTTCCGATGAATTCCTCAATTTGACCAAGCTGCCGGTCACCGCCGCGGTGATCGGCGGTGGCGCCATTGGCTGTGAATTCGCCTCGATGCTCGCCGATATGGGCACCAAGGTCACCATCCTCGAGGGCCTCCCCACGATTCTCACGGGCTGCGACGCCGAAGTCGCCTCCGTTGTCTCGCGTGCCTTCAAGAAGCGGGGAATCGCGATCCAGACTGGCGTGAAGATCACCGGCCACACGCCCGCCAAGAAGGTGACCGCCGTAAACATGGAGGGATCTGACGACGTCAGCGTCGAGATGGTCGTCGTGTCGGTCGGGCGTAGCCCGCGCACCCAGGACCTCCTGGGCGAGGGCACCGGTGTTGAGATCAACGACCGCGGTTTCGTCGTGGCGGACGGCTACATGCGTACCGCCAATCCCAACGTTTACGCCGTGGGTGACGTCGTGGCCGGCACGCCGCAACTCGCTCACGTTGGATTCGCCGAAGCGGTCGTGGCGATCAAGACGATCATTGGAGAAGCCGTCGTGCCCGTCGACTACGACCGCGTGCCCTGGGCCATCTACTCCAACCCCGAAGTCGCCTTCTGTGGACTCACCGAAGCGACCGCGAAGGAACGCGGATACGACGTCGTCGTCAAGAAGGACCCCTTCGGCGGCAATAGCCGAGCTCAGATCATCGGTGAGACCGAAGGCGTCGTGAAGATCATTGCCGAGAAGCGTGCCGACGGCACCGCCGGTCAGATTCTGGGCGTGCACATGGCCGGACCGTGGGTCACCGAGCAGCTCGGTGCCGGCTACTACGCCGTCAACTGGGAGGCCACCGCCGAAGAAGCGGCCGCGCTGATCCAGCCGCACCCGTCGCTCTCGGAGACCTTCGGCGAGACGTTGCTCGCCCTGGCGGGTCGGGGCATCCACCTTGGCTGACGTCACCCTCCCGTCGCTGGGTGAGTCGGTCACCGAAGGGATCATTACCCAATGGTTCAAGAAGGTGGGCGACGCCGTCGCGCGTGACGAACCGCTCTTTGAGGTCTCGACCGACAAGGTCGACTCCGAGATGCCGTCGCCGGCCGCGGGCGTACTGACTCAGATTCTCGCCGAAGAGGGTGACACCGTCCAGACCGGGGCGCGCGTCGCGGTCATCGACGAGAGCGGTGTCCCCGCCGCTCCTGAAACCGCGTCACCCGCCACGTCGTCGCCGACGAGTGCGCCACCAAGTGCGCCATCATCGGTCGCCGGGGCGCCCGTCGCGCTGGTCGGCTCTGGCACCAATGGTGCCACGGGTGTCGTGGTCTCACCCGTGGTGCGACGTATCTTGATGGACGGGGGCGTCGAGGCCTCTACGGTGACCGGCACCGGTACCGGCGGGGCGATTACGCGACGCGACGCGGAACGCGCCGTCTCGCTGGGTCCGACCGAAGAGGTCGTCGTCGCGCTCTCCAACGGTCAACGTCGTATGGGTCAGCACATGAGCGTTTCGATGCTCTCGGCACCGCACGGTTTCGTCGCCGTCGAAGTCGACGCCAGCGTCTTTGACGAACTCGACTCGCAGGGTCGCGAGACCCACGAGGGTTTCACCATCACCGACGAGTCGGTGGTCACCGTTGCCGCGGTACGCGCGCTCGCGGAGTTCGAATTTCTGAATGCCACCTTCGCCGACGACCAGCTGACGGTGCACCGAACCATCAGTGTGGGCTTCACACGCCACGTCGAAGACGATGGCATGCTCGTGCCGGTCGTGCACGCCGCGGCCGGACTGACGTTGCGGGCCCTGTCGCGGCGCACGGCCGAGCTCGACGAGCGACTGTCATCACGTCAGCTCAATGCCGACGACCTCATGGGGGGCACGTTCACGGTCGCCTCGGCGACGAGTGAGCACACGCTGTGGACCGAACCGATCATCATTCAGCCCGAAGTGGCCATTTTGAGCGTCGGGGCAGTGCGCCACGTGCCGGTCGTGGTCACTCGTGACGGCGCTCCGTCCCTCGAAGTGGGTCGTCGCGTCATCCTCGGACTTTCATTCGACCACCGGGTCTGTGACGCGGCCGCGGCGGCGAAATACCTCGAGCGAGTGGGCGAGTTGCTCGCCGGACTCGACGTGGCCAGCGAGCGATAATGCTGCGGCGCCGACACTTGGGCCGCGTGAGTTTCGCCGAAGCCGACGACCTGCAGCGCGCTCTCTTCGAGGCCAGTGAGGACTACGTCCTGCTCTTTGAGCATCCGCCGACGTATACCCGGGGCATCCGCGCCCAGGAGGACCACTTCCTCATCGCCGCGGAATTACTCGATGCTGACGTCGTGACGACCGATCGTGGTGGTGACGTGACGTATCACGCACCGGGTCAGGCCGTGGGCTGGGCCATCGTCACCGTTGAGGACGACCCGGCGGCCGGTCGGCTGCACGTCACCAAGCTCGAAGACGCCGTCATTGCGGCAGTGAGGTCCTTCGACCCCGAGGGCAAACTCGGCGAGGTCGGACGCCTCGAGGGCTACCCCGGTGTCTGGGCGCGACTCGACACCCGCCCCCACAAGATCGCGGCGGTCGGCGTGCGCACGAAGCGCAATCGCCGGGGGGACCGCCGCACCCTTCACGGCGTGGCGCTCAACGTGGACATCGATTTGACCGGTTTCCAGGCCATCGTCCCCTGTGGGATTCCCGACAAGCCGGTGGGTTCTATGTTGTCACTCGGTCTCGACGTGCACGAGGCCGAGGTCGAGGAGCGTCTCGGCCAGGAACTGGCTCGACGACTCGGACCCGAGGAGCACGTGACGCGCGTGGACCGCAGCGCCGCGACCACGTCCGACGAGCGACCGCTCCTTCGTCGCCTGCGCAAGGCCGGCGTCGATCCCGATGAGGGGCTCGCGATCAACACCCGCAAGCCTCAGTGGCTCCGCATCGAGGCCCACATGGGCCAGGAATACCAGTCACTGCGCACCCTGACCGAGGATCTGCGCCTCGTGACCGTGTGCGAAGAGGCGGGCTGTCCGAATATTTTCGAATGCTGGGAGAGCGGCACTGCGACGTTCATGGTCAACGGCGAGCGCTGCACGCGAGCGTGTGGATTCTGCCTCATCGACACCCGCAAGCCAATGCCTCTGGACCCGAGTGAACCGGACCGCGTCGCCGAGGCGGTCGTGCGCCTCAAGCTCGCCCACGCCGTGGTGACCTGTGTCGCGCGCGACGACCTCGCCGATGGGGGCGCCGGCGCTATCGCCGACACCATTCGAGCAATTCGAGAGCGCTCTCCCGAGACCAACATTGAGGTCTTGATTAGTGACCTCAAGGGCGACCCCGCAGCGCTGCAACTCATCATCGACGCTCAACCCGACGTCATGAACCACAACATGGAGACCGTCGCTCGCCTGCAACGCGCGGTGCGCCCCAGTGCCGCGTATCACCGTTCTCTCACGGTGCTGGCCCGATCGGTGGCGGCGGGTCTCACCACGAAGTCCGGCATGATGGTCGGTCTGGGTGAGACCGCCGAGGAGATCGAAGAAGTACTGGTGGATCTGGCGTCGGTGGGCGTCTCCATCGCAACGATCGGTCAGTACCTTCGACCGACCGCCCAGCACTTGCCGGTCGCGCGGTACTGGGACCCTGCGGAGTTCGACGACCTCGCCGAACGAGGGCGTCGTGCGGGACTGGCGCACGTGCAGTCGTCACCGCTGACGCGTTCGAGTTACCACGCTCGCGAGGCTTTGAGCGACGCCACGCCGCTTTCACTGCCGACGCGGCGCTAGTCCCGCCTCGCTGCATTTCCGGTGATGCCCAGCACGTCGGGGGATTGATGGACCGGTACGAACACGTGAGATTCTGTCCAGAACCGGGGATTAAGGGCTCTAAGATGCGCTGCCAAGGGGTGTAAATGATCTGCGCGTCATGTCAGGGCGAAACGCCCAACGATAAGCCATTTTGTGCCAATTGCGGAGCGGCATTGGCCCGTCGTTGCACGTCGTGCGGCTCTGAACTGCTAGTGGGTAAGCCTTTTTGCGCGAATTGTGGTACCGCTGTCGCCTTGGGCGTTGCGGGTAGTACACCGACTCTCATTGCAGCGCCACCACGTGGCTTAGCGCACAATGACCAGGCGTCGGTGGCGGAACGGCGACTGTGCTCGGTGTTGTTCGTCGACCTTGTGGGATTTACTCCCATGGCCGAACACCGCGATCCCGAGCACGTGCGCGAACTTTTGATGCTCTACTTTGAACGTGCGCAGCACATTGTGCAACGCTACGGTGGCACGGTCGAGAAGTTCATCGGTGACGCCGTGATGGCGGTCTGGGGCGCACCCGTCGCCAACGAGGATGACGCCGAGCGGGCGGTGCGCGCTGCCCTCGAAGTCGTGGCATCGGTGAGTCAACTCGGTGAAGAGGCGGGATTGACGGGATTGCGCGCGCGCGGCGGTGTCGTCACCGGTGAAGTGGCCATCACCGTGGGCAACGTCTCAGAGGGCATGGTGCTGGGCGATACCGTCAACTCGGCCTCTCGGGTACAGAGCGTGGCCGAACCGGGCACCGTGTTAGTGGACGAATCAACCTGGCGAGCGGCGTCGGGCGCCATCGCCTTCGAAGAAGTCGGCGGACTTGAACTCAAGGGAAAGTCCATCACCATCAACGCCTGGCGGGCACTACGGGTCGTCGCCCAGCGAAAGGGCCTCGGGCGCACCGAACGCCTCGAGCCGCCCTTCGTCGGCCGCGAAGAAGAGATCCGCCAGATCAAGGATTTGCTGCACGCCACCGCGCGAGAAGAGCGGGCCAGATTGGTCTCGGTCACGGGTATCCCGGGCATCGGCAAGAGCCGCCTCGCCTGGGAATTCCTCAAGTACGTCGACGGACTCGCCGACGACATCTTCTGGCACCAGGGTCGTTCGCGTGCCTACGGTGAGGGCATTACCTTCGGCGCCCTGGGTGAGATGGTGCGCATGCGTGCGCGCATCCTCGAAACTGAAGAGCCCGCGTCCGCTCTGGAGAAACTGCGCGAAAGTCTCAATGAGTTCGTCCCCGACGTCGACGAGCGCCAGTGGATCGAACCGAGGCTGGCGCACTTGCTGGGACTAGTTGATGCGCCCAGCAATGACCGCGAGGAACTGTTCTCGGCGTGGCGGACGTTCATCGAGCGCATCGCCACCAAGGGCCTGACGGTCCTGGTCTTTGAGGACCTCCAGTGGGCCGACGCCGGCCTCATCGACTTCGTCGAATCCATCCTCGAATGGTCGAAGAACTTTCCGATCCTGATCGTCACCCTGTCGCGGCCGGAACTCATCGAGCGGCGAGCGTCCTGGGGTGCGGGGCTGCGTAACTTCACGTCGTTGCACCTCGAGCCTTTGTCGAGCGAGGCCATGCGCGACATGCTCAACGGCTTCGTCCACGGATTGCCCGATGAGGTCATGCAGAGCGTCCTCGAGAGGGCGGCGGGTGTCCCTCTCTACGCCGTGGAGACGATTCGCATGTTGGTCGACCGCGGAGTACTGGTCCAGATCGCTGACGGCTACGAGGTCGAAGGTGAACTCGGCGTCTTGGAGATCCCTGAGACGCTGCACGCGCTGATCGCGTCGCGTCTCGACGCACTTCCGCCTCGCCAGCGCGCTCTCTTGCAAGACGCGGGCGTCGTGGGCTCGACGTTCTCATTGGAAAGCCTCAGTGTCGTCAACGGAGCGTCGCGCGAGGATCTTGAGAGCGACTTGCGGGACCTCGTGCGAAAGGAGTACGTCTTGGTCGACAACGATCCGCGTTCACCCGAGCGTGGCCAATACGGCTTCGTCCAGGGCGTCATCCGTGAGGTGGCGGTGGGCACTCTCGCGCGCCGTGATCGCCAGGCCAAGCACCTCGCTATCGCGAGTTATGCCGAATCGCTCAACGACGAAGAACTCGTCGGTATCGTGGCGGCTCACTACCTTGAGGCGTATCGCGCGACTCCCGAGGAGGCCGATTCGGGCTATCTCATCCCCAAGGCGCTTGAATGGCTGCAGCGTGCCGGTGACCGGGCGCTGTCGCTCGGCTCGCCCGAGCAAGCGGCTAGTACGTATGCCCAAGCTCTGGAACTCGCCCAGGATCCCCTGGCGCGTGCGGCGTTGTGCGAGCGGGTGAGTGATGCCAAGAGCCGGCTGCAGCACTACGGCGAGGCATTCGATTCCCTTGAGGAAGCTGCCGGTATCTACGACGGACTCGGTGACCTGAACTCGTGGGGCCGCGTCATCGCGCTGCAGGCGCCGTCACTACGCTTCTTGGGTCGAGCGAGCGAATCGGATGAAAGATGTCAACGTGCGTATGAACGGGTGCGTGAGACGGGCGACGCTCGCGTGCGCGCCAAGCTGTCCGAAGCCATTGGCGAAAGTTTATGTAACGGCTCCGATGTACAACAGGCGTTGGTGTGGTGCGAGAGGACACTCGCGCTCGCCGAGGAACTCGATGACTCCGCGTTGCTCGCCAGCGCGCTTGGGGCTCGCTCGCTGGCCCTCTTCACGCTGGGTCGCCACCGCGAGGCGGTGATGCTGGCGCGCGGCATGGCGGCGATTGCTGATGAGGCAGGTGACCTCTACGGTTCGGCGCTCTCGCGAACCGGAATCAGTCTCTACATGCTGCCTGATGATCCCATGGCGACGGTGAAGATTGCGAAGGAGGCGGTGGAGTTTGCGCGCAAGGCGGGACACCGTTCGATTGAAATCACCAATCTTCTCAACGTCTCCGAGACGGCGCTCTACGTAGGACTTTGGGACGATTCGCGCCGAGCGTTTGAAGATCTGCATCAGAGCGGGCTGGTGGCCTGGCACATCCGGTGGATGCGCGGGCTCGAAGCGATTCTGGCCGCAATGAGCGGTGACCCGGGAAGTTCGAGGGCCCTCCTGAGTGAAGGGGACGAGGCGTTCAAGGCTTTGGGTGCCGAGGCTGAGGACGCCAGGCTCGCGAGCCATACGACGAATCTCACGACCTTGGGTTTCATCGCTCTGGCCAACGGTGATTTTGACGCTTCATTTCGTGATGCCTACCGGGCGATCGAGTTCGATCCGGTGGGCATCAACAGTGGCGCAGCGATGGTCATTGCGGCGCACGCGGCGCTGTGGCGACGAGACGTCGATGGGCTACGCAGGGTCCATGATGCCACGCTGCGCCTTCGTGGACGCTTCATCGCCGCCGAGCGTCGCGCCTGCGAGGCCGGAATCGCCGCGCTCGAGGGTCGTTTCGAAGACGCCGCCGAGCTCTACCGCGACACCATCGAGCAGTGGCGAGCGTTGGACATCATCCTGGAAATCGCGCAGTGTGAATTGGACATGGTGATGCTGCTCGGGGCCGAGCGGGTCGACGCCTTCGTGGCCAAGGAGGCTCGCGAGATCTTCGAGCGGATCGGCGCCACGGTACTGGTGCGTCGGCTGGATCATTTGACCGGGCCAGCGAACTAGCCATGAAGAGAGCAGTTGCCAACTACTAGTCTTTTGCCAACTCGCACCGAGTGGGGACGGCGTGGTTCCGTCACTGGGTGCGGCCAACCGCGGGAGTCACCATGTTTGAGAAAGTCCTTGTTGGAGCCGACGATTCGGCGACCGCTCGTCGAGCGGTCGAGACTGCCGCGGAGATCGCCGCGATGTCCAAAAGTGAGTTGCACATCGTCTCGGCGCACGATCCCAAGTCCTTTAACGCGAGTTCACTGGGCGAGAAAATTGACACTGTCAACACTGAAGGAGACGTGGACTCGCTCCTTCAGGTTCTGTCGTTCGTCGCCCAGAAGTACGGCCTCGAGCCGGTCCTGCACGCCTCGCACGGCGACCCGGCGAACGCGCTGGTGCGAATCGCAGACGAGATTGACGCTGACCTGATCGTCGTCGGTAACCGAGGCATGAAGGGTGTGCGCCGCGTGCTCGGCAGCGTGCCGAACTCCGTGGCACACGAGGCGAATTGTTCGGTCTTGATTGTTGACACAACGGAGTAAGAACCGAGGTGGCGTCATCGCGGGACATTCGTATCCTGGCGGAGAGAGCCCTTGGAGTGGGTGAGCACGATGGCGGACAACTTTGAGGACAGGGTTCGCGGTGAGTATTGCCTGACGACCGACGCGACGCGATTCTCGGTCGACGTGATCTACGGGTGGTTGACGGCCGAGGCGTACTGGGCGCAGGGTCGTTCTCGCGAGGCGGTACAGACCTCGATCGAAAATTCCCATCTCTACGGCGTCGTGGTCCCCGATGGCGAGACGGTGGCCTGTACGCGAGTCATCACTGACCACGTCACCTTCGGGTGGGTTTGTGACGTCTTCGTGGACACTGCGCACCGCGGTCGTGGCCTGGGAACGTGGATGGTGGAAGAGATCGTGCGCCACTGGTCGGCCGTCGGAGTGGGGCGTCTGCTACTGGCCACACGCGACGCGCACGACGTCTACGCCAAGGTGGGCTTCGAGCCGATTGCGGTGCCCGAACGCTTCATGGAGATCGACCGGCGACCGAAGTTCTGAAACAGGGAAACCTTCTCGCATCGAGTCAAGATGGGCGCGAGGCAGCCACCGTTATCAAAGCCGTGCGGTGATGGTGTGTCGGTCGAGAATCACACTCCAGCGCCAAAGTTCAATGCTCGAATGCTCGCGAGCGGCCGCCGCGGCTGAGGCCCCACTCACGGAGCTCGTTACGCGACGAAGTACTTCGCCATTGGGTGGTGGCAGATGATCGCGTCGGTGGTCTGTTCGGGGTGCAATTGGAAGCCTTCGGACACGACGACGCCAATGCGATCGGCTTCGAGGAGGTCGGCCACCTTGGCGTTGTCGGTGAGGTCCGGGCAGGCCGGGTACCCCCACGAGTAGCGTCCGCCGCGGTACTGCTGGCGAAAGAGGCCGAAGAGTGACGGGCCGTCTTCTTCGGCGTAGCCGAGCTCTTGACGAATGCGCAGGTGCCACATCTCCGCCAGAGCCTCGGCCATCTCGACGCCCAGCCCGTGCAGCATCAGGTAATCGGTGTATCGGTTCTCGGCGAAGAGCTCTTGGCAGCGTTCCGAGACCCGTGAACCCATGGTCACGAGCATGAAGCTGGCGTAGTCCTTGTCCGCGCTCGCGATCGGACGGAAGAAGTCCGCGATGCATAGATACGGCTCCTTGTGCTGACGCGGAAAGTGAAAACGCGTGCGCTCAGTGGTGCGCTCGTCGTCGGTGAAGATAATGAGGTCGTTGCCGTCGGCCGCGACGGGGAAATGGCCCCACACCACTTGGGGCAGCAAGAGATTCCCGGACTTGGCGATGGCGAGTTGCTCACGCAGCGTCGCGCTCACGCGCTCCTTGAAGGCCGGATCGTCTTCGCCGTTTTCGGGACGAAAGCCCCACTGGTTGCGAAAGAGCGCCGTCAGGTTCAAGTAGTCGCTGATCTCGTCGACCGACATGCCCTTGGCGACCCGGCTGCCCAGGAACGGCGGCGCGAAGAGGGGATTGCCGAGTTCCACGTCAGGGCTGCGCGCGGGCAGGCCCTCGGGAGCCTCGCCCTGTTCGCCACGGATCTTGCGATGCACGTTCTTCTCGGAGAGTTCGCGACCGAACAACGGATCTTCTTCGCCGCTCTTGCGTAGTTCGCCGAGGCGGTCGAGCACGCGCAGGCCCTCGAAGGCGTCCTTGCCATAAAAGACGCGACCCTGGTAGGTCTCGCGCAGGTCGCGCTCGACGTAGCTGCGCGTGAGTGCGGCGCCACCAAGCAGCACCGGCACATTCGCCATGCCGCGCTCGTTCATGAGCTCCAAGTTCTCACGCATGATCAGCGTGGACTTCACCAGCAGGCCGCTCATGCCCAGAGCGTCGGCGTGGTGCTCCTGCACGGCGCTGAGCATTTCGTTGATGCCCACCTTGATGCCGAGGTTGACGACTTCGTAGCCATTGTTGGTCAAGATGATGTCGACCAGATTCTTGCCAATGTCGTGCACGTCACCCTTGACGGTGGCGAGCACGACCCGACCGCGGCCGCCCTGGTCGCTCTTTTCCATGAAGGGCTCGAGGTGCGCGACCGCACTCTTCATCGTCTCGGCGCTCTGCAGGACGAAGGGCAGCTGCATCTCACCGCTGGCGAAGAGGGCGCCCACTTCGCGCATACCGTCGAGCAGGATATCGTTGACGATCGCGAGAGGACTGAGTCCGTCGGTCATCGCCTGGTCGAGGTCCGCCTCGAGTCCCACCCGCACCCCGTCGATGATGCGCTGGCGCAGACGTTGGTTCAGCGGCAATTCGTCGATATTCGTGGCGTTGTTGTTTGACGTGGTGACACCCTCAAAGAGGCGCAGCAACTCGCTCAAGGGGTCGTAGNNTCGACGCGAGCCAGGGGAAGGATCTTCGAGGCGTGCACGATGGCGGCGTCGAGTCCCGCTTCGGCCGCCTCGTGCAGGAAGACGCTGTTGAGTACCTGGCGCGCAGCGGCGTTGAGGCCGAAGGAGATGTTCGAGAGACCGAGGATGGTGCGCACACCCGGCAACTCGGCCTTGATGCGCTTGATGGCTTCCAGGGTCTCGATGCCGTCACGGCGCGACTCGACCATGCCGGTCGACAACGGCAGCGCCAAGGGGTCGATGAAGATGTCGGTGGCGGCGAGTCCGTACCGCGACACCGCTAGATCGGTGATGGCCTGGGCCGCGCGCACCTTCCAGTCGGCGGTACGCGCTTGTCCCTCCTCATCGATGCACGTGGCCACGACGGCGGCGCCGAATTCTGACGCGAGTGAGAGGAATCCGTCGAGGCGAGTGCCGGGACCGTCACCCTCTTCGAGGTTCACCGAGTTGAGGATGGCCTTTCCACCGAGCCACGTCAGGGCTTGTCGCGCCACCTTGATTTCGGTGGTGTCGACCATAATGGGCACCGAGGACTGCGTGGTGAGGCGGCTCATGACTTCGTTCATATCGGCCACGCCGTCAGCGCCGGTGTAGTCCACGCAGACGTCGAGAATATGCGCGCCCTCCTTGATCTGGTCACGACCAATGGCGATGCACGTGTCCCAATCGCCCTCGAGCATGGCTTCGCGGAATTTTTTGGAGCCGTTGGCGTTGGTACGTTCGCCGACCATCAACACTGATTGGTCTTGCTGGTAGGTGACCGGCGAGTAAATCGACGTCACCGAGGGCTCGAGCACCGGATGGCGCACTTTTCGTTGCAGGGGTCGCACGGCTTCGACGACGCGTGCGAGGTGTTCGGGCGTCGTGCCGCAGCACCCGCCCACGACCGCCACGCCATATTCCGTGACGAATCTCGAGAGGTGCTCGGCGAGGCCTTCGGGAGTGAGGTCGTAGTGCATCTTGCCCTCGACCACGCTCGGCAGCCCCGCGTTGGGCAGGCACGACAGCGCCATTGGCGCCGTCTCGCCGAGCGTGCGCAGCGGCTCGTACATTTCGACCGGGCCGGTGGCGCAGTTGAGGCCCAGCACGTCGACGCCCAGGGGGCTGAGGGCCGTGATGGCGGCGCCGATCTCGGTGCCGGGCAACATTTTTCCGGTCAATTCGATGGTCACCTGGGCCTGGATGGGCACGACGCGGCCGTGGCGCGCCATTGCCCGGTGACACGCCGCAATCGCCGCCTTGCCCGAGAGCAGGTCGAACATCGTCTCGACGATCAGCAGGTCAACACCACCTTCTAAGAGCCCGTAGGCCATCTCCTCGTAACTCGCCGAGAGATCGTCGTACGTGATCTGTCCGAGCGTCGGGAACTTGGTACCGGGTCCCATCGAGCCGGCCACGAATCGCGGTTGTGTCGTCGTGGTGTACTCGTCGGCTACTCGGCGAGCCAGCACGGCCGACGCGAGGCTGAGTTCAAAGGCTCGTTCGGCGATGCCGTACTCGGCCAGTACGACCGAGAACGAACCAAAAGAGTCCGTTTCGATGACGTCGACGCCCACGTCGAGGAATGACCGGTGCAGCGACTCCACGGCGTCGGGACGGGTCACGACGAGCAGTTCATTGCACCCTTCCAAGGCGCTGCCGCCGAAGTCGTCGGCGGTGAGGTCCTGAGTCTGCAGGTTCGTTCCGGTTGCGCCGTCGAATATCAGCACCCTCTCTGCGAGGGCGTGCAGATAGGGGTCATCACTCTGCGGACGGGCAAAGGGAGCGCGAGAAGGAAGGATCATTGAGTCTTCAGGCTACCTGCGGCTCACTCGGAGTCACTACGCTTGGCCCGTGAAGATTTACACGCGAAAGGGTGATGACGGGACCACGGGCCTGCTCTTTGGTGGTCGGACCCCCAAGGACTCCGATCCGATTGAACTCAACGGCGCGGTGGACGAAGCGCAAGCGGCCCTGGGCTGGGCGCGTTCGGTATGCGCTAGTGACAATCCGATGAATCTCTCCATCGCGCGGCTCGAGCACGACCTGTGGATCTTGATGGCCGAAGTGGCCACCCAACCCGAGAATCGCGGGAAACTCGAGTCCGGACGCTCGCAGGTCTCCCAGGAGATGATCGACGCCCTGGAGCGCCAGATCGACGACGCGAATCACACCATGAAGATGCCCACTGAGTTTGTCGTGCCCGGAGAGAATCAGTTGTCCGCCGCCCTCGACGTTGCGCGCACCGTGGTGCGCCGCGCCGAGCGCATTGCCGTCACGTGGGACGTCGAGGAGTCGCTGGTCGTGGCCTACCTCAATCGCCTGAGCGACCTCGTGTGGACGCTCGCGCGCGTCGCGGAGGGATCCGCACACCGAGCCGCTCGCGGTATGAACAAGGAGGCCCCATGATCAAGCACGCGCGCGTCGTCACCCTCGACGACCTCGCCGGCGCCAGCACCGTGGTGGTGCCCGTCATCTTCGATGACGACGGGGCGCTGATCGCCGAGGCCGTCCCCGCTCACGTCGCCGGACGCGAACTCGTGAAGTCGCTCAGCCCCGAGTGGTGCGCGCTGCACGGACTCAACGCCACCGCGGGCAGCGCGATCTCGTGGGGATCCTTCGACGGACCCGCACTGGTGCTCGTGAGTCTGGGGTCGTCCTACAACCACGCGGAGAGTTTCCGCTTGGCCGGTGCCGCGGCGGTGCAGTGCGGCGAGGGTGACGCCTTCGTCTTTTTGCTGCCCACCGACGGCATCGAGTTCCCCGACGACGCGGCCCAGGCCCTCGTGGAAGGTGCGCTGCTGGCTTCGTACGACTTTAAGAAGCCCGACGACGAGCGGACCTTTGACGTGATTGCCCTCGGCGTACCGCTGCCGAGTGTCGCCGATCACGACGACGTGGTGGAGGGCGTGCGACGTGGTGAACTGGTGGCCGACGGCGTCAATTGGGCCAAGCGCCTCATCGACACTCCGCCCAATGAACTCTCACCCAAGGAGTTGGCCAAACGCTTCGCCTATCGACTCGGCGCCGACCCCGGCGTGCAGGTCGAGATCTGGACGGAGTCGAAAATCCGCGACGAGCGTCTCGGTGGACTGCTCGGAGTGGGCGCCGGTTCGGCCGAACCGACGCGTCTGGTCTACGCCATTTACCAGCCCCCGGTCGCCACGGCGCACGTGGCCCTGGTGGGCAAGGGCATCACCTTTGACTCGGGCGGTCTTTCCATCAAAACCGGCGAAGGCATGATGACGATGAAGACCGACATGTCGGGTGCGGCCATCGTGATGGCCACGTTATCGATCGTGGCACGCCTGCAACTCCCGGTGCGCGTGACGGCCATCGCACCGATGAGCGAAAACCTCTCGGGGGATCGGGCCACGCGACCCGGGGATGTCCTCACCATCCGCAATGGCATGACTATTGAGGTGCTGAATACTGACGCGGAGGGCCGACTGGTCCTTGCGGATGGACTCTGCCTCGCGGTCGAGGCCAATGCTGACGCGATCATTGACGTGGCGACGCTGACCGGTGCCCAGGGCGTCGCCCTCGGTGACGAGATCGGTGGACTCTTTGCGTCAACCGACGAGTTGGCGCAGCTCCTGCTCGACGCCAGTGCTCGCAGTGGCGAGACGCTCTGGCGTCTGCCGTTGGCGGCCAAGTACGAAAAGCACATCGACTCTGACATCGCTGACATGAAGAATACGGGCAAGCCCGGCAAGGCGGGGTCGATATCTGCGGCTCTACTGCTGCAGCGGTTCACCGACGGGCGACCGTGGGGGCATCTCGACATTGCCGGACCCGGCCGAGCCGATGCAACGAGGGGATACGTCACTAAGGGTGCGACCGCCTTCAGCGCGCGAACACTCGTGGAGTTCCTATCTCACGTTGCGCTCGCTCACGAGGAGTCGCTTGTCGATGCTGACGACGCGGACTTTATTGACGACGCCGACGCCGACATCGACGAGGTCCTTGCAGTCGACGCCGTCATCGACGAGGACTGATGCGCGTCGGGGTCACTGGTTCCACGGGTTTTCTCGGCTCCGCGCTCGTCGCGGCGTTACAGGACCGTGGGGACGACGTTGTTCGATTCGTCCGACCGACGTCGACCAACGTCGATGGGCTACGTGTACGTTGGGATCCGCAACGCGGGCTCATCGACGACGCTGATCTCGCCGCCGTCGGCGGTTTTGACGCGGTCGTCAATTTGGCGGGCACGGGTATCGCCGATCACCGCTGGAGCGCGAACTATCGCCGCGAGGTGAAGACCTCGCGCACGGCGTCGACGACGTTGCTCGTCACGGCCCTCACTTCGATGACGTCGGGGGTTGCCGTGCTGGTGAGCGGCTCGGCGATTGGCTACTACGGCAATCGCGGTGACGAGATTCTCGACGAGAGTTCGTCCTCCGGCAACGACTACGGAGCCGAGGTCTGTCGAGGGTGGGAGTCGGCCGCGGCCCCTTTCGTTGAAACGGGCGCCAGCCTGGCCACTATTCGCACCGGTATCGTGCTGGGTCGCGGCGGTGGCGTACTGCGACGTCTCCTACCGATGTATCGCGTGGGCCTGGGCGGCGTCATTGGAACGGGCCGTCAATGGATCAGTCCAATATCGCTGGACGACGACGTCGCGGCAATGCTGTGGCTGATCGATCACCAGCTCACGGGGGCATTCAACCTCTGTGCCCCCGAGCCCTGCACCTACCGCCAAATGACCAGGTCACTGGCGCACGCGCTGCACCGGCCGGCGCTGGCCCGGGTGCCCGCGGTGGCGTTGCGCACGGTGCTGGGCCGTGAGCTCGCCGAAAACACGGTGTTGACCAGTGAGCGCGTCCTTCCAAAAGCGCTTCAGGAAAGTGGCTTTCGGTTCACGGCACCCAACATCGACGACATCGTCAAGTCAGTCCTGCGCTGAGTCCGGTGGCGCAACGCGTCGCACTCGTTGGCGGCGAGAGGCCACGTCGCGCGCCAGCGACGCCGAAACGTGGTCCTGACCATCGGGCACGCCGACCAGCACCGAACCAAAGAGGACTTCGTCCGTGATTCGCGCCCAGGCGAGGACGTCATCGTCGTGGCGAAAATTCCCCCACAGCGTCGCCCCGAGTCCGCGTTCTTGCACGAGCAAGAGCAACGCCATCGTCGCCATCGCGGCGTCGGTGTGCCAATAGGGGACGGACCACGCGTCGCGGTCCGCGAGCCCTGACGACGCCTTGTCGGATTCGCCGTAGCGTGCGAGGTAGTCCTGGGGGCGAGAGGTCACGATCACCACCGCTCCCGCGCGCGACAATCCCTCGAATCGAGGACTCGTCGCGCGCCACGAGGCGTCCGTCGCCATTTCAAAGTACTGCGCAACTTGCTCAGGGGCGACGGTCGTCATTCGCACGCCAGCGCTGTTGCCCGCGGTCGGTGCGCGCAACGCCTCGAGGCAGAGTTGGTCGAGGAGGTCCTGGTCAACGGGCTCCGGCCGAAAAGAGCGGGTCATCCGGCGCTGACGCAGCAGTTCAATGAGTTCCACGGGTCGGGTTTAGCAGAAGGCCCGTCGCGATTGTTGACCAATCCAATAAGATTTACCAGTCACTAAGGAGCGATCGTGCCATCACCCCGAGATTTACTCAACGCCGCCAAGGCCGAGATTCGTGAGGTCGACCCCCACGAGGTCGCCGCGCATTTGGGCGACTACACGATGCTCGACGTGCGCGAGCCCGACGAGTACGAGCAGGGCGCCGTTCCCGGTGCCGTGCACATCGCGCGTGGCCAGCTGGAGTTCTCGGTCGAGGGTCGCATCGTGGATAAGACCACGCCCGTGGCGATCTATTGCGCGGGCGGAACGCGCTCGGCCTTCGCGGCGAAGACCCTGCAAGACCTCGGCTACCAGGACGTCGTCTCGGTCATCGGGGGCTTCAACAAATGGAAGGACGAGGGCTTGCCGTGGAAAACGCCGCAGACCATGTCCGCCGAACAGCGCATCCGTTACGGCCGACACTTACTCCTGCCCGAAGTCGGCGAGAAGGGTCAGATGAAGTTGCTCGACTCCAAGGTGCTCCTCCTGGGCGCCGGAGGTCTCGGCTCGCCCGCCGCGCTCTACCTGGCCGCCGCCGGAGTGGGGACGCTCGGCATCATTGACATGGACGTGGTGGATTCTTCGAACCTGCAGCGTCAGATTTTGCACAACGTCGAGCGCATCGGCATGCGCAAGGTCGACAGCGCCAAGATGACGCTGACGGCGATGAACCCCGACCTCGAAGTGAAGACCTACGACACCCGTCTGGGTGCCGACAACATCCTTGACATCATCGACGGCTACGACGTCATCGTCGACGGCACCGACAACTTCCCGACGCGCTACCTCGTCAACGACGCGGCGCTGGTGAAGAATATACCGGTGGTACACGGTTCGATCTTCCGATTCGAAGGTCAGGTCACCGTGTTCTCACCGTACGTGGGACCCTGCTATCGCTGCATGATCCCCGAGCCGCCGCCCGCCGAACTGGCGCCCAGTTGCGCCGAAGCCGGCGTGCTGGGTGTACTGCCCGGCATCGTCGGATCGATTCAGGCCGTCGAGGCCATCAAGATTCTCTTAGGACTGGGTGAACCGCTGATTGGCCGCCTGCTCACCTACGACGCGCTCGACCAGAGCTTTCGCACCTTCAAGGTGCGTCGCGACCCCGAGTGTCCGGCGTGCGGTGAGCACGCGGGGCCCATTGAGATCGCCGAGTACGACGACCTGTGCATGCCGCACGCGGTGCTGGCGTCGTGAGCTAGGCGCGCACCACGATGGTGCGCGCCACGCGGTCGTGAATGGTCTGCTTGCGAGGATTGAAGAGCGGATAGAGGCAGTCAGCCAGGGCAATCACACTCACGGCACCGGCGATCGTGCCGAGACTCGTGCTGGAGGTGGTAGCGAGAACGCTGTAGATCGCGATGATCGCCCAGCGCACCACGGCCTGGCCACGCGAGATGACCTGTCCGGTCAGGGCGTCGCGAACCCGGGTCTGGGCGGCGCGGTTGCCCAGGGTCTGTCCGTCAGGCTGGGTTTGCAGGATCACCATGTAAACGGCTTGGGCACCGATGGCGGTGATCTCGCCCAAGATGTTACCCAGGAGAAGAACCAAAACCAGGGTCGGCATCACCAAGAGGATGGAGTCAATGAAGGTGGCCCACACTCGACTCCACCACCCTGCGAGTATCGGCGACACCGTGTCAAGGGAACCCGCGTCGAGCGCGGGTGATCCACAGACACGGCACACGTTGTCGTCACTGGTCGAGCCGCAGTTGGCGCAAAACATACCTCCAGTCTGACCGAGGCAACGTCGGTGGCGCGACAGGTTGATCTTTTGGCTGATTTTCGGGCCTATTTGCTTTTCGACGACCGCCTAGCATGGCCCTCGTGGGGCCACAGGAGCGAGAGACGGATTCGGGAATCGAAATTCGCCCGGTGTATCACGGTGACGACTTGGCCGATTTCGACGAAGCACGAGACTTGGGCGAACCGGGTCAGTACCCCTTCACCCGTGGGGTATACGACTCGATGTATCGCGGCCGTCTGTGGACAATGCGCCAGTACGCCGGCTTCGGCACCGCCGAAGCAACCAACGAACGATTCCGTTTCCTGCTGGCCGCCGGCCAGACGGGCCTCTCGTGCGCCTTCGATCTCCCCACGCAGATGGGTTACGACTCAGACCACGTGCGCGCCGAGGGTGAAGTGGGCCGCGTCGGGGTGGCGATCAGCTCCCTCGAGGACATGCGCCTTCTGCTGGCGCAACTGCCCTTGAGCGACGTCACGACGTCGATGACCATCAACGCCACCGCGTCGACCCTGCTCTTGTTCTACCAGCTGGTCGGCGAAGAGCAGGGCGTGAGCGCAAAACACTTGCGCGGGACCATCCAGAACGACATCTTGAAGGAGTACATCTCGCGCGGCACGTATATCTATCCGCCGCGTCCCTCGATGCGCCTCGTCGTCGATACGTTTGCGTACTGCGAAAAGGAAATGCCCAACTGGAACACTATTTCCATCTCGGGCTACCACATCCGAGAGGCCGGTTCTACCGCGGTGCAAGAAGTCGCCTTCACCCTCGCCGACGGCGTGGCCTACGTCGAAGCCGCGCTGTCGGCGGGTCTCGCCATCGACGACTTCGCGCCGCGACTGTCCTTTTTCTTTAATGCGCACAACAACCTCTTCGAAGAAGTGGCGAAGTACCGCGCGGCGCGGCGCCTGTGGGCGCGCATCATGCGCGAACGTTTCCACGCCCAAAAACCGGCGTCATGGATGTTGCGTTTCCACACCCAGACCGCCGGTTCAACGCTCACGGCCCAGCAACCCGAAAACAACCTGATCCGCGTGACCCTGCAGGCGCTGGCCGCCACCCTGGGGGGTACCCAAAGTCTGCACACCAATAGCTTCGATGAAGCGCTCGGACTACCCACCGAACACGCGGCTCGCCTGGCGTTGCGCACCCAGCAGGTCATTGGTTACGAGACCGGCATCGCCGACACCGTCGATCCATTGGCCGGGTCGTACTTCATCGAGACATTGACGACGCAAATTGCAGAGCGTGCTCAGGTGTACCTCGACGCGATCGACGAGATGGGCGGCGCCGTCGCGGCCATCGAAGCTGGTTACCCGCAGCGCGAAATCGAAAACGCGGCGTATGAGTACGCGCGCTCCATCGACCAGGGAGAACGCATCGTGGTGGGTCTCAATCGCTTCACCGATGAGGGCGACGTCTCAGCCGACGTCTTTCCCTTTGACCTCGAGCGTCAGAAACTGCAAGTCGCTCGCGTGCGCGATATCAAGTCACGCCGCGACGCAAACGCGGTGCGCGTGGCACTCGACGACGTCGCCACCGCCGCCCGGGGCAGTGCGAATCTGCTCTATCCCATGAAGATCGCGCTGTCGCGTCTGGCGACATTGGGAGAAGTCGCCGACGCGCTGCGCGGGCCGTTCGGCGAATACCACCCGCACTAACGCGGCAGAATCTCCGAGAAATGGGTCACCGTCGCCGGCGACTCATAAAACGGGTGGGTGTTCGAACGCCAGGTCTCAAAGCTCTCCGACGCGCGAAAGTTCATGTGATCCTCGACGCTGTTCCAGCGCACCACCAAGAGAAATGTCGAAGGATTTTCGATCTGGCGACGCACGTCAGCTCCGTGACAACCGGGCGCCGCCTCGATGATTGACAGGGCGGCGCAAATCGACGCGGCAAATTGCTCCTCGCGACCCGGGGTGACCGGAAGCCAGGCGTGTTCGATGATCATGAGCGGATCAGAAGTCGTTGACGAAGGGCGGCGTCGGTCGCGGCCCCGACCGCGGTGTGCGCGAGAACAACGGCGCCGTCCAGGACCGCCTGGTCGGCCTCGGGGGTGGCGCACGCGGACGTGAACTCGGGTTGGTGATTGACCGCGCCGTGAGTGGGAATCGCCAAGAGCGGATGGATGGAAGGCACCAACAACGAGACGTTGGCCATGTCGGTGGAGATTGTGGGCTTGGGCGCGCCCTGGTCGTCCAGCGAGAAGGATCGTCCGAGTTCTTCGGCCGCGGCGCGGTAGTGCGCCAGCAGAGCGGTGTCGCTGTGCATATGTGAGAAGGCACTGCCGATCTCACTGACCGAGAGCGTGGCGCCGGTGGCGCGCGCGCCGGCTTCGAAGCAACCAGAGAGACGGTCACGCAACTGGGCGAGGCGAGCGGCGGTCAGCGACCGAGCCATGTAGCGCCCGACCGCGCGGCGGGGAATGATGTTGGCAGCCGCGCCGCCCTCGGTGATGATTGAATGCACTTGGTCGCCCGGACGTAGTTGTTGTCGCAACAGACTCACCGCCACTTGGGCGATGGTGAGCGCGTCGAGTGCGTTGACACCCTCCCAGGGAGCCGCGGAGGCGTGCGCCTCTTTTCCTTCGTAGGTGACGTCGAAGTGGTCCACCGCCAGGCATATTGCCTCGAGGCGTTCACTCGGCCAGGGGTGCACCATCATCGCCGCGTGCACGTCGTGGAAATAGCCGGCGTTGATGAGGTCAATCTTGCCCCCGCCACCTTCTTCACTGGGAGTGCCGAGTAGCACCACCGTGACGCCGATCTCGTCGGCGACCGCCGCCAGGCCGATCGCCGCCCCCAGGGATGACGCCGCGATGATGTTGTGTCCGCAGGCGTGTCCGACGTCGGGGAGCGCGTCGTACTCCGCGCAAAAGACGATGCGCAGTTCGCCCGAACCCTTGGTGGCACGAAAGGCCGTGGGCAGGTCCGCGATGCCCCGCTCGACGACGAAGCCGGCCTTCTCCGCCGCGAGTGCGACGGCTTCGGCGCTCAGGTACTCTTCGTAACCGATCTCGGGGTGGGCGTGGATGAAGTGACTGAGCTCAATGAGCTCGGGACCAGCGGCTTCAATTGCTTCGCGGGCGACGTCGAGGCTCACGCGATCACCGCCACGACGTCGCCGGTCGAGACACCGTCACCGGCGGTGACGTTGATGGCACTCACCGTTCCGGCTCGTTCGGCGCGCACGCTGTTTTCCATCTTCATGGCTTCGAGAATCACGATGGTGTCTCCGACCTCCACGCTTTGTCCCACTTCGACGTTGACCTTGATAATCGTGCCCTGCATCGGGGCGCTGACCATTCCCGATCCGCTGCCCGCGATCGAAGGGTGGTGTTGGCGGCGCGGCTTGGTGGCGCCACTCAGACGCTTCGGATCGTCATTGGCCTCGGGCAACCAGACGGCGACCGCCACGCGCCGGCCGCTGACCTCCGCAGTGACCTCCTGTCGGATAAGGGAGGCCTCACTCGATACCGACGGCGCGTCCGGGGGCGCGATGGAGGAGAAGTCCAGAGTCGTCTCCACCCAGTTGGTGGAGTGCGTGCCGTTGATGAACGCCTCATCGGTGAGGATCACCACGTCGGCGGGCAGCGTTGTGGCGACCCCCTCGATGACGGTTTCTTCGATAGCGCGCAGCAGGCGGCGGCGTGCGCGTTCGCGGTCCGGCGCCCAAACGGCGAGTTTGGCGATCAAGTTGTCGTAGTACTGCGAGACGGTGTCACCCACCGCGTAGCCGGCGTCGAGTCGCACTCCGGGTCCCGCCGGCTGGTCGAAGCGCGTCAACGTGCCCGGTGACGGTACGAATCGACCGCCCGATGAATCTTCGGCGTTGATGCGCACCTCAATGGCGTGGCCGTTGTAGAGGACATCGTCTTGGCCGAAATCGATCGCCTCGCCCGAGGCGATACGCAATTGCCACTCGACGAGGTCGAGTCCCGTGACCCATTCGGTGATCGGGTGCTCAACTTGGAGCCGAGTGTTCATCTCCAAGAAGAAGAACTCGCCGTCTTGGTAGAGGAATTCGACGGTGCCGGCGTTGACGTAGCCACACGCCTGCGAGACCCGCACGGCCGCCTCACCCATCGCGCGGCGGATCTCGTCGGGGAAATTCGTCGCCGGAGATTCCTCGACGAGCTTCTGGTGGCGGCGCTGAGGCGAGCAGTCGCGCTCTCCGAGCCACAGAGTGTTGCCGTGGGTATCGGCGAGGATTTGCATCTCGATGTGCCGCGGCCACGTGAGGTACCTCTCCACGTAGCACTCGCCGCGTCCGAAGTAGTTGAGCGACTCGCGTTGGGCGCTCTCGAATGCGGCCTCGGCTTCTTCGGGGGTTTCGACGACTTTCATGCCGCGTCCGCCGCCGCCGTAGGCCGCCTTAATGGCGATGGGCCAGCCGAATTCGTTGCCGAAGTCCACCACTTCTTGGTGACTCGTCAAGGCCTGGCTACGACCGGGCACGCCATGGACGCCGGCCTTCTCGGCCGCGAGGCGAGAGGAAATCTTGTCGCCCATGACCTCAATCGCCGAGGGCGGTGGACCGATGAAGGCCACGCCCATTTCGGTGATGGCGCGCGCGAAATCGGTGTTCTCCGAGAAGAAGCCGTATCCCGGGTGTACTGAGTCGGCGCCGGAGCGTGTGATGACTTCTAAAATCACCGCGGTATTGAGGTAACTCTCGGCAGCGGTCTGACCACCTAGCGCGTAGGCCTCATCGGCGAGACGAACGTGCAGCGCGTCGCGATCGAGTTCGGAGTAGACCGCGACGGTGGCGATGCCCATCTCGCGGCAGGTGCGAATGACGCGAACGGCGATTTCACCGCGGTTGGCAATCAGTACCTTCTGTAACACCTAATCCTCCGTGCGGTTGCCCCAGGTTTTACCACTGGCTCACTAAACCCTAATGTTTGAGCGTGAGCCAGGTGAAGTGGAACGTCGAACATCTCGATCACGTTGATTCGACCAATACCTGGTTGGCCGCACGGGCCCGCGACGGCGCGGACGAGGGACTCGCGGTCTACTGCGACTTTCAGAGCGCGGGCCGTGGGCGTCGCGACCGCGAATGGATTGCCCCGGCGGGTTCCTCCTTACTCTGTTCGGTCCTTCTCGCCCCACCGGTCTTCTTGAAGGCGCCTCAGTTGTTCATTGTGGCGGCAGCGCTGTCAGTCTGTGACGCCCTCGAACAACTCACTCACGTACGCCCGACTCTCAAGTGGCCCAATGATGTCCTCTTTGGCGACTTGAAGGTGGCGGGCTTGCTGGCTGAAGTGATACCCAGTGAGACGGCGTCGAAGGTAGTCATTGGACTGGGCCTCAATCTCATCGACGTCGATCCCGCTTTTGAGTCAGCCACGAGCGTGCTGTCCGCGACGGGCGTAGCACTCGCGCCGTCGCGAGTGCTACAGGTGTACCTGGATGAATTGGGCCGGCGCCGCGAGTTGATATCGACCGAGGAAGGCCTGGCCACCCTGCGCCAGCAGTACGTCGCGGCACTGTCGACAATTGGTTGCCGGGTGCGAGTCGATCTCGTCGACGGCCAGGTACGAGGACGTGCGGTGGGCGTGGACGAGACCGGTGCGCTCAGGGTGGACACCGGCAGTGAAGTACGCACGTTCACTGCGGGTGACGTGGTCCACGTTCGAGGAGAGGTAGAAGAATGAACCGACCGTTGCGAGTACTGGTGACCGGGGCCGGTGGACAAGTTGGGGTGGACCTGGTGGACATCTTGGGCGCAACGACGCCGTTGGGCGCGAGCACGACGTTCTCGCCTGACGGACGGGACATTGACGACGACGAGTTCGAGATTCTCGCACTGACGCACCACGATCTTGACATCACCAACCGAGACCGGGTAGTTGCCGCGCTGCGCGCCACGCGCCCCGACGTCGTGATTCATTTGGCCGCCTACACGGCGGTCGACCGCGCCGAGATCGATGCCGAGACCTGCTTCGCGGTCAATGCTCAAGGAACCGGTTATCTCTCGGACGCGGCCCACGACACTGGTGCGCACCTCATCGCCGTCTCCACCGACTACGTCTTTGACGGCTACAAAGGAACGAGTTACGTCGAAGAGGACACGACGAATCCATTGAGTGTCTACGGTGCGTCCAAACGCGACGGCGAGTTGCTGTGTCGACCCGAGGACACCATCGTGCGCACCTCGTGGGTGATGGGTGTGCGGGGAAAGAACGTCGTGCACGTCATCGCCGAGCGCGCCGCGTCGGGCGAGAGCGTGCGCTTCGTCAACGATCAGACCGGAACCGTCACCGTGGCGAGCGACCTGGCGCGCGCGCTGGTGACTATGGCGCGCACCCGACCCGGCGCGATGTGGCACGTCGCCAATAGCGGAACGACCACGTGGTTCGACGTCGCCGAGTTCGCCGGACGGACCCTCGGACGCGGCGACGATTTCGCGACGGCCATCGCCACCAGTGATCTCTCGCCCGCTCCGCTCGCTCATCGACCCGTACGCAGTGACCTCAACACCACGAAATGGAGCGGTCACTACGGCGCGATGCCGGATTGGCACGACGGCGTTGAGCGCCTGTTACGAGACAGAATGCTCCGAGTGGCTCCGTGAGCTCCATCAGCGAGCGCGTGGGCGCGGTCGTGGTCGACTTTCACGCCGAGAGTGCCCTGGCGCAGTGCGTTGATTCGCTGCGCCTCAACGGCCTCGTGGACATCGTGGTGGTAGAGAACGGCACGCCGGGGTCGACCCACTCGGCCGTGACGGGTCGGGGAGTCACTATCGTCGAGCCGGGTCTGAATCTGGGCTACGGGCGTGGAGTGAATCGCGGGGTCGCCCAAATGACGCGTCGCGAACTGGTGCTGATCTCGAACCCCGACGTCGTGGTGCACCACGGGGCTGTTGAGGCGCTCGTGGCGGCGTTCGACGCCCAGCCCCAGGTGGCCATAGTCGGGCCGCAGATTCGCCGTCCCGACGGATCGGTCTATCCCTCGCACCGGGTGTTCCCGAATTTTTGGCTGGCGGGCATACACGCGTTGCTGGCCCCGATGTGGCCGAAGAATCCCGCGACGCGCCGCTACCGCTCGCGCCACGCTGACGGAACGGTGGACTGGGTCTCGGGAGCGTGCTTCATGGTTCGTCGCGACGCCTTCGAGCAGATCGGGGGCTTTGACGAGCGCTACTTCATGTTNNTCGCGCCAGCGCGCGACGCGCTCCATGGTCTGGGCCCATCACCGCAGCGCCCTACGTTTCGAGTGGCATACGGCCTCCGGACTACGCCGGGCCCTGGTACCCCTGGCGGCACTCGTCCTGGGGGCGCGCTTGCTGGTGGTCGTGATTTTTCACCCCAAGAGCTGAGAGGTCGCGGGGGTCTAGACTGGATGCGGGCTGCGAGTGGCTGTGGTTGAAAGTCGATGCCAG
>PMTL01000012.1 GCA_003168075.1 Acidimicrobiaceae bacterium | reverse complement strand
TCTCAAGGTGCCGGGATCGAGACCCGGGCGGCCCACTAGAAGACTCTGAACGTTCACGCTCGTGGATCCCAACGGTCGCGACAATGACGAGCTGGGCAGAAATTCCTGGACCTTCAGCGATCGCTGCCACGTTGCACCGTCTACTTGAATCCGCCCACTGAATATCCGAAAGCGCCCAAATTGTCAAGGTCGTTCTAGTTCGCTGCCGGGAGGTTAGAGATCACTTGCGGAACAGGTTGTGGCTCATATGGAAGACGTCGGTTTACTTTGAGCGGGAGTCGGAAACGGAGATTGCCAACTCCCATGCAACCATCGCCCGACGGAGGACAGCTGAGGGTGACCACATCGGCGAGTGGAGGCGTGACTATGGGAAGTCCTACCGACGACCACGTGGCACCACCGTTATGGGTCGATTCAATGACGGGATTACTGTACGTGAACGCCGTGATCTTCGTGTTGTAGGTCGACGTAGCAATCCAGCAGTCGTTGACATTGGCGCACGAAACGGCCGTGGGCATGTTCTCCCATCCAACCATCGTGTCCGACACTTGCCACGTCTCGCCGGCGTTCGATGTGGTGGCGATCGTCAATGGGATCTTCAAGGGGGTGGTGATCTTCAATGGAAAGGTCGCAAGCACCATCATGCAGTGCGTCGTGTCACCGCACGAGAGGAAATCGACGGGGGAACTGCTGAGGAGGACGGGCGGCCCAGCGGACCAGGTCAGGCCCCAATCTTTAGTGCGCAGGCCGACGACGTACGATTTCGGGGACTTGCCGCGCTCCGAGATTGCCAGGCACGATCCGTCCGCGCTGCACTTCAACGTCGATACCGCACCTGCTGGCGTGCTCGGTGCTGACGTTGACTGTGTCCAGGTGCGACCAGCGTCGGACGTCAAGAGGAGCGTCCCGAAGCGCTGCGAAGGCGAGCCAGAGGTGGTGCCGGTCACGCCCAATACACAGTGGTTGGCATCTCCGCAGGCGAAGCCACCAGGGGAAGGATCAGTTTTTGGAACGGGGATCGCTGACGACTTCCAGTGAGCGCCGCCGTCGGAAGTGATGACGAGCTGAGCGAGTTGATCCCCGAAGGTGGGAGTGGCGAGAGTGGCGGGAAGGGCGAGAATGTACACAATGGCGCAGGTCCCCACCGTTGGGCACGAGAATGACAACAGGCTCCAGCCTGGGCTGCCAGACGGTAGCGGGAGTGGCGCGGTCTTCACCCAGTTCAGCCCTCCATCGGTAGTCTGGAAGAAGACATTCTGCGAAGATCCAGTCAGCCGTCCATCGGAAGTCCGGAAGATTTCACTCTGCGGAGCTCCCGGCGAATAGCAAACGAGGTCGGTGACGCATTGAAGCTCGTAGGCGGTGGCTCCCGGTGAGACGGAACGGAACGGATTCCCAGTCATATCCACCAATCGAAAGGAGAGCGCCCCGGACGAAGTGGACGGAGACCTGGGTGCTGGTGAATTCTTCGAACCAACGATGACGAGCCCCGCTACCAGTGCAACCACGGCGACCACCGCCAATGCAGTTATTACAATCGAGGGGCGGAGACGGCCACCGGGCACACGAGGTTGACGTCCTCGGGGCAAGAAGGCAGATGCTATCGAGCCACCGAGTCCAGAGATGAAGAAACGAACGCGATGGCGACTGAGACGATCATAGAGGGCGTCCGCAGACGGCACGGGTTGCTCCGGAATTGATGACATTGCGCGGTCGAACAGGTCTTGGATCTGGTCACTCGGTGACATCGGTGGACTCCTTTGATTGGAGGGAAGCCTTAGCGAGGGCTGAGTGCAATGTCGCTTTGACGGTTCCTTCGGCGCAGTCCATCACCACGGCAATTTCGGGGATCGTGAGTTGGGTGATGTAGCGCAACAGCAACGCTTGACGTTGGCGGTCGGAGACACCTTCAAGAAGAGTGGAGACCATCATGCGATCCTCCACGTGGCTCTGACCTGACTGAGTCATGGTTTCGTTGACGAGGAGCGCCTGCTTAGCGGCGTGGTGGACGCGACGGCGATGTAGGTCACGACCTTTGTTAGGGGCGACCACCATTGTCCAACCTTCGGGGTGGTCCAACAACGAGACTTTCGACCATTTCTTCAGCGTCTGAAAGAAGGCTTCTTGAGTTATCTCCTCGGCGAGTGCCGGGTCGCGGAACGCAAGTGTCATCGCTCGGCGCACCCGCTCATAACTAGTCGAATAGAAGCTGTGGAAGTCCACCGGTTGCAACGCCCCGTTCGGCTCAGTATTTAGGGTCCCTAATAGTAAGACGATGTGCCAGCGTCAATCGTTTAGTCGATCTCCGTAATGTCGCAGAAATGATTGGCCGACACTGTGATTTATCGGGAATTGTGCTGCGGAAGTACGTAAACGGGATCGAGCCCAGCGATGTCTAAAATCAACTTAAATACATATCTAAACGAATACTGAGGATTCGAGATTGCTTCGTCGATGGCAAGGATGATTCTTGGGTTTCAAGTTGGAAATTGCCTAACGAAGTGCCGATTGCTTGCCAAAGTGCCTTTGCTAATTGCATCTGTGTCTGCGTGGCCCCAAAGCAAGTTGCGATGATTTTCAATGATCGTCTGGCACCGCGCATAGAACTCACGCTATAGTTTTCCTATGGAACTAGATAAAGTAGTAAATGGCGCTCAAAGTGACCAGTCCCCAATCAGATTCCGCCTCAACGCTTCGTCAGGTGTGCCCACATATGTTCAGCTCGTCACCCAAGTTGAGCAGGCGTTGCGCATCGGATATCTCAACGTCGGAGACCGTCTGCCCCGAATCAAGGAGGTGGTCGAGTCTCTCGCCATCAATCCCAACACGGTGCTGAAGGCCTATCGCGAACTCGAGACCAAAGGAATCGCATCGGGTCGGCCTGGGGTCGGCACGTTCATCGTCGCGTCCCCCCCTACGCTCAGTGCGGAGGCGTTCGAGAAGCTCCGGCAGGACTTCATCGACGGCTGGCTCGAATCCGCGCTGAAGGAAGGCCTCGATCACGCCGACATCCTCACGCTCGTCCAGAGCACGTTGGAGTCACGTACCAACGACTCGACGGTCCTCACCGGTCGGGTCAGCCAGTGACGAGTGCTGTTCAGATAGAAGCCGTCTCACGCAAATTCCGTAGACGCATGGCTCTGCGATCAGTGACGGCGACAATCCCGTCGGGCAGTGTCACTGCGCTCGTTGGATCCAATGGCGCGGGAAAGACGACCCTCCTCAACCTCGTGGCCGGCCTACTCACCCCATCGACGGGCACCATATCCCTCTTCGACAACCTGACTCCTGGATCATTGGAGGCGCTGGGGAAGGTTGCCTACGTCGCACAAGATGGTCCAGTGTCCACCAGTCGGTCTGTGGGTGACGCAGTACTCATCGCCCGCGCTTTCAACTTCGTCTTCGACTTCGATGGTGCGATTCTTCGGCTTCAACGCCTCGGCATCGATCTTAAGCAGAGAGTGTCCAAACTCTCTGGCGGGCAACGTGCTCAACTCGCGATCACCTTGGCTCTGGCTCGCGCACCGGAACTCCTGGTGCTCGACGAACCACTCTCCAGCCTCGACCCCATCGCCCGACGAGACCTATTGGGCGAGCTCATGGGACACTGCGCTGAAAGCGGCATGACAATCGTCTTCTCCTCACACGTCATTGCGGAACTCGAGAAGATAGCCAGCCATCTCGTGCTCATCAAGGACGGCGAGGCAGTGGTGGCGGGGGAAATCGACGTTCTTCTTGGACAGCATCGAATCTTTATGGGGACTGCGTCTGAAGCCGGGCTCGTGCACAATGGCCACGGGTCGGTCATCTCTCAGACCCATCCCTTGACTCTCGCGTCGCGAGTCATCCGTTTCGAGGTTCCTCCACCCGGCAACGCCCTTCTCGCGCCCGCGACGCTGGAGGATCTTGCGTACGCCTACCTCGAACACGCACCCTTTGGTTCAATAGAAATAAGGCAATGACCACGACCCTCATTCCCACGGTGGCCACGCCTACCAGCAGAACCACGTGGCTTATGCGGCTAGTGCCAGGGATTCTCAGACTTCACCGGACCGCGCTGTCCAGCGTCGCTGTGATCTATCTGGCCTTCATTGCGGTCGCTCTCGAAGTCGTCCACCAAGTCGGTCACCCGCGGGCCTCGATTCTCGCGGGACAAGTATTCAGTGGCACCCTCTACAGCATCGCGACGTACGCTATCTACTTACCGGTCCTCGTCGCGGTCTTCATCGGTGTGCCGTTATTCGCCCGCTCCCTCGAGACCGGCACCTTCCGTTTCACCTGGACCCAAGGTGTGGGCCGACGTCGAATAGTGGCGACGACGCTCGTGATCTTCGTCCTGGAGTTGACCATTTTGTCAATCCCCTTGGGAATCATCCTCAGTCGTCTATGGTTCGATCTCTCACCCCAGTTCGCTTTGAACATTTGGATAGATCACGTCTTCTTCACTGATCAGTGGATGATGGCGTTTTCCAGCGTGATAGGTCTCCTCACCGGTGTACTTCTCGGCGTCGTTGTGCGCCGCGTCCTTGCCGCGTTGGTCGCAACAACCGCGGTGATGATCGTCATGTTTATATGGCTGTCCTGGACCACGTTCTTCCAAGAGACGCTCCTCTGGGTCGCCAAGCCGATGCCCATCACCTTCGCGGGTCCGACCGTGATCAATGGCAATTTTCTTGCTCCCTACAACTTCAGTTTCTTCAATTTCTTCTACACGGACAAATCAGGGCACGTGATAAGCCAAAGTCAGTTCTACAGCCAGATTTATCCAAAACTCTCTAGAGGTCAGTCGATCCAACTCAGCGACCACACCGTTGCCGAACTTGATCGCCTCGGTCTCAAGGAGTGGCAAGGCGCACTCTTTCACCCACAGTTTCACGAGATCCTCATGACGTGGATCGGTTTCGGCACAGTAACTGTCATCGCGCTAGTGGTGGCAATCCTTGCGGTCCTTGGCGGCAATGATCGATTGCTACTTCGGCGCCGTCGGCCGTAGGTACCATGAATTGGGACGGATTTGATGACGTCAAAGTCGTCTTTGATTGTGTCAATTCGATTGGTCAGAAGGCCTTAGATTAAGTGCGACACAATACGAATCCACTCCCTTATTTGGTTCCATGAAAAAACCATTGGGGCTCCCAATTACCCGTGAGAAATAATTCTCAGCCATTTTCGTGTCACACGACTCGGGAATGCTTGAGATAAGGAGTATGTTTCAGCGCCAAAGTTAGAGGCAAATCTTGAATGAGGAGAACGTGATTAGAAGTACCTCGAGAATCACCCTAGGAAGGTTGCGAGAGGCGTCGGTAGGGACCGCCGTAGCAAATGCACTTGGTAGTGGATTCTCTTCGGTACATCTCGGCGGCGCGGACGAAGTGGATTGTGAACTCTTCAAAGGAAATGTATTAGTCGCAAAGATGGAAATTACTGAGGACATCGACGAAGATTTACAACACGCTGCTGCATTCCAAGCGTCATCGCCCGAGTCTCTCGTCCGCGAGCTTCCGATTGGCTATGGGGAATGGCTCATTCAACTTGTTCCGTCAACCCGAGTGGACACAATCTCAAGTGAATATGTCCGCGATCTGATCACGACTGTCGTTCAAAGAGGTCGAAGAGACTTCGATGCAAACGAAAATTCATCCTTGGCTGTTGAATTCGAGACTTACGTTGAGGCAGGCCTTTCATTCATGTTTCGGATTGATCAAGCAACCGGAGATCAGGCCCACTTGTCATTTGGTCGTGAGCACGATTCAATCTTCATCTCCAATGAGCGTGACCTCTACGTTGAATATTTGCAAAGCGTCCTAAGTCGAGAAAGAGTCAAGGGCAAGATCAACAAGATGTTGGAACGGTCCCAAAATTGCAATTCTTGGTTAGTCATCGTCGTCGGTAGTAGAGCATCGAACTCTGTCATATTCAGATCACGAGGCATTTCGATGGACCCTGGACTGCCCAATCAAATAGTCGAGCCTCCTAACAATGTAGCGGCCATTTGGATTCTCAGCGAGGCCTTAGTACCGCAGTTCGTCGTTGATAGTGAAGGTCGATTTCTCACCATTGCCGATTTCTCTCGGAAGATTCGCACTACGGAGACCCCTCCAAAATGATCCAGTGCAACTAAGAGTTCGCTTCGCTCAACAGTTCAACCCCATGGACGAGAGCGGTACTATCCGAATATTCGGTCCCGTGGAACCAAGGATGAAAGTACCAATGACCGTTGTGCCATCACTCTGATAGAGGGGAATCGAGACGCTCTGATTCTGGTGCTCTTTCTGCCACTCGAGAGCCTGAGCGGGTGATGTCGGGTTTGGGCCGGACGCACAGTTCACATCGCTCGACTTGATGTAGCCAGAAGTTCCGCCTTGATCGGCGGCGATGAGATCTGGGTTGCCTTGCTGGTTCATTACGCCGTAGGTCTCGCCTTTCGCGTTGACACCCCACGAGGTCGTGACCCGGTTCACGTACATCGCTCGTAGGGTCCACGACGCGTCTGCACTGGTGGTGATGGTCACGCTGTCAACGCCGGGACCCAGCGGCACGACTTCACTGGCCGGTCCGTTGGATGGTGGCGTTGTGCTGAGGTCCACGGCGCTACAACTCATGCTGGAACCGTTTGGAAAATCGAATGTTCCAACGCTGAGGCACGTCAATGCCAACGAGACATCAGTCGCCGTGGCGGGCGCTGGCCCGAGGTCAATCGTGCCGGTTCCGGTGCGCGTCGCGGTCACCATGTTGCCGAGTTGAGTATCAACGGGCGCGCCAGGTGCGGAGAAGACTCCCGCAGCGAGAGCGGCACCCCCAGTCACGAGGGTCAAACCGACCAGCATTCCCCCACCGAGGCGCCACCGCCAACGATGACGCGCGCGAGGGGCGCTCTGGACGGTTTCGATCAGCAATTGACGTACCGCATTGGTGAAGACCGGATTCATCTCCGTATTGCTCATCGACTTTCCTCCCCCGTTACGTCTTCCTGGTCTGCAACTTCGAGTGCTCCAGCCATCCGTGATCGCGCACGGTGAAGGCGGGTGCGAGCCGCGCCATTGGAGATACCAAGTGCGAGCGCCGCCTCAGCTGGTGAGTAGTGCTCGAGCACGGATAGCGTGATCAAAGCAGCGTCAGAGGGCGACAGAGTGCGCAACGCTTCGCGTACTTGTGAGGCCAGGCGCGCCTCTTCTATCCGTTCCACGGCGACGTCTTCGGCACTTCTGCCAACTTCAGGGCGGGGCAACGTCGCGATGAGCGTCCGATAGCGGCGAAGGCCACGGGTCAGATTCCGCGCCAGATTCGTCGCCGTTACGAGAAGCCATGGGAGCGTTGAACCGTCGACTACCCGAACAGATTTCCGGCGGCGCCAGAGCTCGAGGAACGCGCCGGCAGTGATGTCCTCGGCGTCGTGCGCGTTTCCGGTCATTCGAAGGGCGTGTCGGTATACGCGGTCGTGATGACGATCAAAGATTGAGACGAAGGCGTCCGCATCGTTGCTAAGCGCCGCCACCCAGTCTGCAGCCTCGTCCCTAGTCAATCTCACTACCTGTACTGTCCGCATCAGAGCCAGCGTTACACGATTCAAGAAATGTCACGTCGGATCCCAAAGTTCGTTTATCCCGTTCTTGCTCCTCACCAATAGAAAAACTCCCAAGATCGAAACGATCAGTAACGCAACAACCACGATAAACCCATACGAATGCTCGATACCGCCCGCCCGATTGACCACAGTAATTTTGTTCGTGAACTTCATTGTTCCGCTGGACAAAATAATGTTTATCTTCATTTTGAGGTCCCGTCGCTTTTACTAACTGCTACCAATCTTGGCAATTACTCCCAGGCTGAATTCAATAAGGTTTGAAACAGTCTGGGTATCCTTGAGCCTCCGGAATACCTGGACCGATTCATATTGCGGCACCCTTCAAGAATGTTCGGACAAGGGATTGCCAAAGGAAGCACTAAGGACATCGACTCCCTCTTGGTCGGAGAGTCGCAGAACGTAAATAACTTTCTACGTGGCGATTTCGGTAATTATCCGCGAAGGCTACGGCAGGGAACCCTAACACTGTCACCGAACAGCGCTTCTTGGGAACCGTTCCAACGTCTAAATCAACAATCAATAGCACTAGGAGAGAAAGTACTTTCAGTAACGTCTCGCCCCGCGGACGAACGTGAGCCAAACATCAAAAAAGGTGGTCGAGCGATTGGGGTGTTGGTAGTTCCTAGGTTCTTCGTAGTCACATGCAAAACGAAATCTGGAGAAATTGACCTCGTCGTTCCTTCAGTTGACGAGCCGCTAGTCGCAATGTTTTTTCGGAAAAAGATCGCGTAAAAGGGATCTGCAGGATACTTTGATATTGCTCCGCCTGTGATTTCGTCGGCGCGACGTGACAAGTGTGCAACCTCGCACTGGAGACTGAGGTGATGCTAGCGATTTCTTGTATTGTCGCCGAGTACCAAGCGTTGCAATCGCCAAATACTGCGCTGAAAGCGATTGAAAAGCTTTGGAATTGGCGGGCGAAGTCGGTAGCGCAATCTCGTGAGTCTCTGTTCTCGTGACGAGATAGGACCCCAAGATGAAGAGGAATGACTCACAAACATGAATCTAGTTCGTCTCTTCCTTGCCAATGAAAGGCATTTGTCGGAGGGCCGACTTGCACAATCGACTGGAGACTCACTTCAAGGAGCGAAACTCGAAAGCTCAGAACTGATCAAAGAATTCGAAATCAACTCGAATATCCTCAACTGGACGAATAACCGTGTCGCCTCCAAGTGAAAAGTCCTTCAGGAGGCCCCAAAGACTATCGCCGTTGATTAGTTCAACCGGCGGAGCTCCATCACGCGAAGCTTCCTTCTTGGCGTCCGACGAGAAGGTTCCAGTCGTAATCAATATTCCCTTTTCTCCTCTTCCGGGCATTGCGCCTCGGAAGTCGCGCACAGTGCTCGGTGGAACAGATCCTCGGTAACGCTTGCACTGAAAATAAATGGGGAATGACACCTGTGATAGTTGGTAAACGCCAACGCCATTAATGCCACCATCTCCTGGTCGGCCCTTCACTTCTACATTTCGGAATCCGGCTTCGCGCAAAATACGCTGCGCCCTTGGGGTTCATTGAGTTGACGCGCAAGTGAACCACCGATACACTCGCCACAAATGCAGGCTTTGCGAGAGGTCATTCGTCCCAAGTATTTCATCTGAATTCGGAACAAGTATTAAGAAGCATCGGCTACGAACAATGAGAAGGAGCAGGAATAACGATGGCAAGAAAAAGAAAAGCCAAGAAGATTATGAGGAAGGCTGAACGTCGCGCGGAAAAGATTACCGAGGAAGCGAACAACAGGGCGAAGGCTGTCGTGGACAAGGCCGTGCGAAGGGCCGCCAAATTCTCGGGCGAGGCTGCGGACCAAGCCAAAGAAAGTTCTGAATCTCTGAAACGCAAAGCAAAGCGCAAGATCAATAAGTCTGTTGACAAGGCTAAGCGGAAGGCCAAACAATACACCGATGACACCATTCGTTCGNNGCAAAAGACAAAGCCAAAGAAGTCGCCGCAAGAGCGGTGAGCGACGGGAGTCACGCTGTCGCTGAACAAGGCCATCACGCGATGGACAAACTGAGAGAGTCCGGTGATAAAGCAAGCGAAGCCCTGTCGAGTTAGTTGAGCCATGGCCGTGAAGAACTCTTCAAGAAAAGAGTTCCGTCGACAACCGATAGTGATTTACTCGAGTACGACGGGAGAGGCTTGCGCAGTTGGCGGTCCACCAAACAATCGTTCTCGAGTTGTTGGAGTTTCGAGAAGCGAACAACTAAGGCTGAGCAATCTCCAGG
>PMTL01000162.1 GCA_003168075.1 Acidimicrobiaceae bacterium | reverse complement strand
CCACTCAACGGGGCATAGGCCATCTGGTGGGCCGCCTGGGTCTCGATCCCAGCGCCTTGAGAGTGTTTCCAGAATGTCCAGGGATGTCCATCAGCGTCCAGATTTGCTGGCCGGACGAAGTGCAGTGTCCACCAACGTCTACTGAAGTCCTCTCACGTTTGACCTCGTGGCTAGACAATTGGCTAGACCCACCCTCGTTTCAAGGTCAAGTCACGATTCAAGTTCGAGAGCCCGATGGCGAGGGAATTGAGCTGCGGCTGGGGGACAGGTAGTGGATTTTCGAAACAATCTTGCGGCCAGCCCACCCGACGTGTTTCATATTGTCGTTAAGGTTTTTCATCACAACGTTCTCGCTGGCTCATACATTGAGAATTTGTTCGGGGCAAAAAGAGGTTCTTGAGACGAGATGTCCTCAGTCTTTAGTGGAGTTGAATTGCGATTCCGTCTAACACGCATTTGAGGCCGAACTCGAAACGGCTCTCTCGCGTTTCCGGCGAATCTGGATCAATGCCTTCGTCAAAGATTTGTACCACGTGATTAAAGATGCCGGACTGATTTAGTCGATCTTTCCAATCTCGCATTGCTGCACTGAACTTGGCTGGTGTGAGTCCCTCTCCCGTCGGAGACTGTCCGACTCGGATTTCTCGAAGTTCGTTTAAGACTGATCCGGTTACGTAGTTGTCAAGTGCCATCAGAATCTGAAGTGTGATTCGTGTTTCGAGCCTGAAGCGATCTAAGACAGTCAGCGAACGTTCTATCTGCAACAGCGCATTGGGACTGAGGGGCGAGCGTTCGCTTATGAAGTTCGCGACCCAAGGATGACGCAGAAGTAAATGTCGTTTCTGCCTTGCGATGTTGATGAAGTCTGCTCGCCAATCGCCACTATTTGGCAGCGGCTCCGCCTCGCCTTCGATGGCGTCGAGCATTAAGTTCAACAACTGTTCCTTATCGGCCACGTGCCAATAGAGGGACATGGGATTCACGTCAAGTTCTTTGGCGATTTGGCGCATGTTGACCGCAACCGCGCCCCCTGCGTCTGCCAACGCCACTGCGACCTGCACGATCTCGTGTCGAGAGAGAGCCTTCTGACGTCGGGAGTGTTCTGATTGGGCGGAGTCTCCGCGTCGGGATGTCGTAACCGATGAAGGTGGCCAAAAGTCATCGAGATTGCTCATTACTTGATCTTTCCATTTCGCTTCACATACATAGTATGNNTACAGCGTATGACAACAGCAGATTTGGAGACGAATCTTGCCATCGAGGCGGTCGGTCTTGAGAAGTCCTTTGGGAAGACGAAGGCTCTGGCTGGTCTGGATCTCGAGGTGCCAACAGGAACGATTCTCGCCGTGCTCGGGCCCAACGGAGCCGGCAAGACGACGGCCGTGCGGGTACTCACCACTTTGCTTAGACCAGATCGAGGAAGTGCCAAGGTCGCCGGCTATGACGTGGTGACCCAGGCGCCCCAAGTGCGCCGCTGCATTGGTCTGGCGGGACAGTCGGCGTCTCTTGATGAGTCATTGACGGGGGCCGCCAACTTAGTGATGATTGGTCAGTTGTGTCGAGCACCACGACAAAAGGCCAAGGAGAAGGCCGCCGAACTATTGGAGCGATTCGACCTGGCCGACGCCGCTGATCGAGGAGTCAAGACCTACTCGGGTGGGATGCGTCGCCGTCTCGACCTTGCCGCCAGTCTGGTCACCAGCCCCCCGGTGTTATTTCTCGATGAACCCACCACTGGGCTTGACCCCCGAAGCCGCAATGTCATGTGGGACATCATTCAAGGTCTCGTGGCGGACGGTACGACCGTGCTCTTGACCACGCAGTATCTCGAAGAAGCCGACCAGTTAGCCAACCAGATAATCGTGATGGACGAGGGTTCGCTCATTGCCAGGGGAACCTCAAAGGAACTGAAGGACCGACTAGGCGGCGATCGAGTCCGGATCAACGTGGCACCCGAGTCCGATATCTCTGCCGCCCGAGACGTGCTGGCCCGGCACACCCAAGGAGAGGTCCACGTCGAGCACCGGGTACTCGACGCACCTGTGCAGGCGGGAGCCCGGTCGCTGGCGGCGATCGTGAGTGAACTCAATGCGGCGGGTGTGTTGATTGATGATCTGGGCGTGGTGCGACCCTCCCTTGACGACGTGTTTCTCAACCTGACCGGACACGCGCCCGATGATGCCGTTGCTAACACGAAAGCTCTCGAACTTCCATGACAACTACCTTGATCTCGCCCGACATCGATACCACGGAGTCTGCATTCTCTCGACTGTGGTGGGCGCTGCGAAACGCTCTGGTCATCACTCGGCGCGGAATAATTCGCATCGTGAGGGAGCCTTCACAACTTCTCGACGTCACGGTGCAGCCGGTCATCTTCATCCTGTTGTTCGTCTACATCTTCGGCTCCGCGATACGCCTCGGCGCCGGCGGCAGCTATGCCGCGTACCTCGTCGGGGGAATGTTCGGTATGGCGATGGTGCAAACTGCATCGGGAACCGCCGTCGGTGTCGCAACCGACATGGCGACCGGACTGATTGACCGTTTCAGGTCGCTGCCGATGGCTCGTTCGGCGGTGCTCGCCGGTCGAGTGTTGACCGACCTTCTTACACAGGTCATTGGTCTGACCGTCCTTGTCGTCACGGGTCTTTGTGTCGGATGGGGTATCCATAACGGCGCGGGTGACGCTCTGGAGGCGTTCGGCTTGATATTGCTGATTGCCTTTGCCATGACGTGGGTGGGAGCCTGGGCCGGCATGCTGGTGAAGGACCCCGAAGCGGCCCAAGCAATTGGCTTCATTGTGTTCTTACCGATCTCGTTCGTCTCCAATACATTCGTTCCCACCCAGAGCATGCCGTCGTGGATCCGAACCATTGCCGAGTGGAACCCCGTGAGTGCGGTCGCCTCCTCGTGTCGCGCGCTCTTCGGTAATCCCAATCCCTCGACGGCGATTCACGTGTGGCCGATGCAGCATCCAGAACTGGCCACGGAGGCGTGGTCCCTCGGGCTCATCGTGATATTTGCGCCACTGGCCGTGCACCTCTATGGTCGCAAGTCCTCAAAGTAACGCTGACGAGATCTCGCCTAAGCGATACAGCGTTACGGGAAGTTCTGGTTCGGGTTGAGTCGAACCGACTCCCACATCTCGGGTTCCTCGAGTTCGACGGTGTGCTCCCTACTCCACGAAGCCGGAAAGTGTGGCGTCGACAACAAAGTGCGCGTATGCCTCATTCAGCGGCCCATTTCTCAGGAGCAGACGATGGTAGACCGCACCGAAGATCACGTCTGAGATGTCGTCGAGGTTCAGATCTTCCGGAAGATGTCCGTCTTGTTGGGCAATCCTTAGACGTAGCACCGCGTCGGCGCGCCTTGGCTTCAGGTATCGGTCGAGAAAGTCTGCGAGTAAAGACGGGTCGTGCTGAGCGTCACCGATGAGCGATGCGAGGAGGGGACCGAAGCTGTCATCGGCGTAGAGATCGACAACTTGGGCGAGACGAGTTCGCATGTCAGTCAGCATGTCGCCAGTGTCATCAGTGGGGATTCTGGCGGCGACGCCTTCGAGGGTGTCGAGCACAACGGCCCCCTTTGATGGCCACCATCGGTATATGGTCTGCTTGCCGACACCCGCTCGAGCCGCGATGGCATCAATCGTGACCTTGGAATATCCCCTTTCCCGACACAGCGACAATGCGGCGTCGAGGATGGCCTGTCGGGAACTCTCGCTTCGCCGTGAGGCGAGTGGACTTGGCTTCGTAGCGGACACGTGATCCACGATACTACGAGACGAGACGATCCGTCTTGACATTGAGACCGAGCGATCTATAATAGAGACGAGGCGTCTCGTCTCGTTGAAGTTGTCAGGAGTTCGCACCAATGACCACAACGCTCCAGTAACACTAGATCCGGCAGGTGCTGGATGAAGCGACTAGTTAAGAAGGAAACCATGAGCAACACTCAGAAAGCGGAACACAACCAGGTCCTGCCACAAGGGGACATTCGACTGCTCGAGACTGATTTGGGGCAGTTGCTTCTTCACTCCTCTATACCGGCTCGGTTGGCCTTCGTGTGGACCGACGGAACCCCGCGAATCACCCCCACGTGGTTCCATTGGTCCGGTCAAGAGATCGTTATGGTCACCTACGTCGCAGGCCCAAATATTGGAATCCGTCATCCCGCCCTTCGGCTCGCTGCGCTACGGGCGAATCCCGCCGTGGCGCTGACCATCGACACGGAGCCATTTCCGCCGCAGAGTCTGACTATTCGGGGACAAGTCCAAATCAGCGAGGTCAACGGGGTCGCCCCTGAATACGCTGCGGCCGCTCGTCGTTACCTCGGTGATTCCGCGGCAGCGCAAATGTTGGCGGGATTGGACCAGCCCGGTACCAAGCAGGCTCGAGTGGCGCTACGTCCGACGTGGGTGGGGCTCATCGACTTCACCACCCGACGCCCGAGCGTCTTGGGCGGAGTTTGAAGATCGCGAAGAAAGGAAGATCTCACAATGAGCAAAGTATTCGCTGCCCTAGCGGCTTCGGTCGACGGGTACATCACCGGACCTGACCCCAACCCCACGCGACCACTCGGAATTGGAGGTGACCAGTTGTTCGACTGGTACCGCAACGGCGATACCCCCAGCGGGAAGTACCCAAATTTTCGGCTCTCCGATCTGAGTGCCCAGATCTTCGACGCCCTCGTCGAGCGAGTGGGGGCAGTCGTCGCCGGCCGCAAGACTTACGATGACTCTGATGGCTGGGATGGCGAGGGTCCGCATCCGACTGCTCCACTGTTTGTGCTTTCTCACCGACCCGCTCCTACTGGCGCCACTCGGCAGACCTTCGTGAGGACCGGGATTTTCGACGCGATCGCGGCGGCGGCGAAGGAAGCCGGCGATCGAGACGTGGCTCTGATGGGATCCGACGTTCTCGCCGCGGCGTTACAGGCGGGCTTGGTGGACGAGGTGATCATCCACCAGGTGCCAGTACTGCTCGGGGGCGGAGTCAGGTTCTTCGGGGGTATGAACGGCAAAGTTCAGCTGGCCCGGCTCGGCGCGGTCACCGCTCCGGGGGTCACCCACCTCAGTTACGCAGTCGTCAGGTGACTGGGTTGTGAAGTCGGATGTGTCAGACGGTCGCCCTCGTGGTACGAACGACATAATGCCCGTTATGGGTTACCCAGAAACCCTTGATTTCCAACGGGAATCAGCGCAGATCGACGGCTAGGTGCTCGTGACAAAAGGTCGGATCGGTTCACTCTCCGTCGCGAACTGGCCGTGAGCGGGCAGTCGCTACTGGCCGTCTCCGGGCAAATTTTGCTGGCCGCCAACAATCGCTTGCTGTCCAGCTCCAGGCCATAGCGGCACCACTTGGCATCTTCAGCCGCTAGGACTTCGCCCCTGGTGGTCCCGGTGCGTACGTTTTACATCTCTGGTTCCTCCTTTGACGGGTTGCTCCTCCCACCCCCAAACAAAAAACGGGGTGAGGAGGAACAAACGTCAAAGACCAGGGAGAAGCTAAGACCTGCCGAGACGAGGGGAGCGAAAGAAATCGGGGGCGCGGAGGTGTTCCCCGTGACACTCCAGGTGAGACGTAACATCATCGTGAGGCTCGTCACGCCCGAAGACAACCGGGCACCCGGCGGAACATAGTCAGGGGCCATACGCCCTTGGACACTTCTACGGTCGGCGCTTTGTACTTTCACTTCGCGTGTCCGGGGCACGTAGAGACCGGTAGTTGGTTCTAGAGACTGCCAACCGTACGAATCCGGGGCAGTGACATGAAAGTAGAG
>PMTL01000113.1 GCA_003168075.1 Acidimicrobiaceae bacterium | reverse complement strand
GCTTTGCAGGCCCCTGCCTAACCGCTCGGCCACGCCGCCAGAATGACCATCCTACTCGCGGGGCCTACTTCTTCCTCATCACCACCCGTGCGATCAGATACACGGCACCCACCACGATGGCAATTTCAATGATGGTTCGAATCACGCTCGTCAGTAGAGTCACCAGAATCAGTGCGAGGACCGCCGCAACGATCACGCCAACAATGGTTCCCTTGGTCTTGTCCACACTTCACCTCGTCTAGTCTCTTGCCTCAAGCGTAGGGGCCTGAGTGTCCCGCCCGAGTATTAGGCTACGGCCCATGAGAAAGTTGGTTCTGCGCACGGTAGCGATTGCCACTTTGGCGGGAGCCGCCGTGGTGCCCACCGTGTCGGTGGCCCAGGCCCAACCAGTCCTCGTCGTGCACGCCACCAGCCAAGTCGCGGACTCGGTTGCGCCGTCGATGCCCCTGTTACGACTGCACTTCACGAGTGCCGTCAGCGCGGCAAAATTACCCGACCTCGAGATCACGCCGACCTTGGCGACCCGCTGGGAGCAAATCGGACCTCGCGACGTGCAGGCGGTTGCCACGACCACCGCGCCCCCCTCGCTCACCTATTCGATCACCCTGCCCACCGCGCTGAGTTGCACCGCTACGTGTACCGTGACCGCCACGCACATCGTGCACACCACCGTCCAGGTGAACGTGACTTGGGAAGAGCAACTCCTCGCGCAACTCAACTACTTGCCGGTCTCCTTCACACCGCTGGTGCAATCGACGCTCCCGTCAACCCAAGTGACCGGTCTCTTCACCTGGCGCTTCGCTGGTTTGCCGACGTCGCTGACGTCACAATGGCATACCGGCATCGACGGCGTCATCCTTACTGGGGCCCTGATGAACTTTCAGAACGTCCACGGCCTTCCCACGAGTGGCGTCGTGAACCAGGCCACGTGGAATACCTTGGTGAAAGCAGCCAACGCGCATCAGTTAGACCCGGCGAGCTACAACTACGTTGTCGTCAGCGAGGCGTCGCCCGAGATCATGACACTGTACGAAAACGGCGTCACGAGGTTCCACTCGCTCGTCAATACTGGAATCTCCGTGGCACCCACGTCGCTCGGCACGTACCCGGTGTACCTGCGTTACGCGAGCCAGACCATGTCGGGAACCAACCCTGACGGCACCCACTACGCGGACCCGGGGATCCCATGGATCTCGTACTTCAATGGTGGCGACGCGCTGCACGGTTTCATCAGATACTCCTACGGCTTCCCACAGAGTCTCGGTTGCGTGGAGATGCCCTTCGCCTCGGCCGCGGTGATCTGGCCCCACACGCCAATCGGTACTCTGGTCACTGTTCGCGACTAGCTTGGCCCCTCGGGACCGAAGGCGTGACTGCCGCGCTGTCGTTCGATGCGTAGTCCCTGGGACGCCAAGTCCGACGCGACTCCCACCGAGTTTTCGCCGTAGCGCCGGCGAATGTCATCGAGGGCGTCGCGCAACGACGCGGACGATACCTGGTGATCGCGAGAACGCGAGATGGCCTCAAGTCGGTCATCTCCCTGCACGGCGACGTCGAAGCTGAGCTGCACCTGATTGTCGGCGCGCTCGAGGAACGACGACGCGTAGAGCCCCAATAGGCGCACCGGGCGCGACAGGTTGACGCTGCGCACTAACGCCTGGGCCACCGCCGTCAGGGCCGACTCGTCGTCCACGCCGAACGGCAACGTCTGTGACCGTGACAAGGACTCGAGGTCGTCAAAGCGCAGGACCACGCTGAGAGTTCTGGCCACGCGACCCTGCGCCCGAAGAGCGCGCGCCACGACACCGGCGTGGTGACGACAATGATCGAGGACCTCGTCAAGACTCGTCAGCGAGACGCCAAAGGTCTGGTCGTGGCCGAGGGACTTCAGTTCACGATTGGTCACCACCATACGTTCGTCGTCGCCTCGCGCATAGGCCACCAACGTTGCGGCCATGGCCGAACCGAGGTGACGTGAGAGCGTGTTCTCGTCCACCTTGACCAAGTCTCTGACCCAACGAAGCCCCAATTGATGCAGCTTCTTGGCCGTAGCTGGTCCCACACCCCAGAGAGCTCGCACCGGCAACTCCGCCATCCACTGATCCTCTAGGCCACGACTGACCCAGACCACACCGGTACCTGGTACCAGGACGTGGTCCACCACGTGGGGCTTGGACTGCTTCGAGGCGAGTTTGGCGAAGAGCTTGTTACGCCCAAGACCCACGCCACATTCGAGCACGAGTTCGCCTTGAATGCGCCGTCGCAACTCCCACGCCGCCTCGAGGGGACGCACACCCAGTCGTCGCAGACTGCGCAGATCGGCGAACACCTCGTCGAGACCCAGTGGCTCGTACTCGGGCGTCAGGTCGTTCACCACCGAGTGAAAACGGTGAGAATATTCCTCGTAGCGATCGAAACGTCCGGGCAAGATGATGAGGTCCGGACAGAGGCGTCGAGCCACCACCGACGGCATCGCACTCGTCACGCCGTGTCGACGGGCCTCGTAACTGGCGCTCGCGATGACGCCGCGCTCGGCGGCGCCACCGACGCAGACCGGTCGTCCCCGCAGAGAAGGATCGTCGAGTATCTCTACTGAAGCAAAGAACGCGTCGAGGTCGACGTGAAGAATTGGCGCATCTTCGAGCGAGGGCGAATCAGCCGGCGAGTTCGACACTACGAAAGGCTTCCGCGAAGGAGAGACCCAAGGGGCGCCCCGCCTGCGAGGCGCGACCTCGCACCACGTCACTAATTCCCTCAGCGTCATCGCCGGTCTGGGAATGGTGCGCGAGAACTGCCTTCACCTTGACGTCGATCGTCGAGGCAACGTCGACAGCGACGTCGGGTTCGAGAGTGCCGCTCAATAGCAGCCACGACACCTGGTGGGCTTCGCCGCGTTCGGGGTAGTACAGAGGCATCGCCGCCGCCGGCGCAGCCGCGTCGAGCAACGCCCACCCGGTCTCACGGTGGTCGCGGTGATTCACGTAGACGCCACCGAAGAACGTGGCGGTCGGGTCAGGACCCAGCACCACTTCTGGGCGCACGTGGCGCATCAGTCCGACCAAAGTTGATCGCAATTCTTCGGAATTGGTCACGTCGCCATCGGGTACTTCAAGGCTGTGCACCTGAGCGACCCCCAAGAGGTCCGCGGCCAGTTGCAATTCGGCGCGGCGAACTTCTCGAAGCCCTTCGGGCTTGGTCTGTGATCCGTGAGCCCCCTTGGACCCGTCACAGATCACGACCAGGTGCACTGCGCAGCCTTGAGATGCCCAGTGCGCCATGACGCCGCCGGCAGCCACGTCCGCATCGTCGGGGTGGGCGTAGATCGCCATTGCGACGCGCGGGCGCAGGGACAGACTTCTCACGTTCTAACTCCGCAATTTGGGAGCGGTGGTCTTGACGAGCATGCCGACCTCGCGCGCGAAGTCGTCAGCGTCTTCAAAGCCCTTGTATACCGAAGCGAAACGAACGTAGGCCACGTCATCAACGTCGCGAAGCGCCTCGAGCGTGGCCATGCCCACTTCTTCGCTCGAGACATCGCGATTGAGCAGACGCATGGCCTCTTCGACCGACTCGGCAACGGCGTCGAGCCGTGCCTCATCGACGGGCCGGTTCTTACACGCCGAGCGGATACCGGACAGAATCTTCGCGCGCTCGAAGGGTTCACGGTCGCCCGATCGCTTTATTATAATAAGGCCCACTTCTTCGATCCTCTCGAAGGTTGTGTAGCGGTGGTTGCAAGCCGAGCATTCACGTCGGCGACGGATGGCCACGCCATCTTCGGCAAGGCGAGAATCGACGACTCGATCGTCGTCAGCGGAACAAAATGGGCAACGCACTCCATGAGTTTACACCGAAAAGCCTTAAATATTAGGGAATTAGGACGTGCTCGCCGGCGACGACGACGCTCGAACGCNNCCAGCTTGGACAACGTAGACCATGCCGGATGACAAAGTCGAACTCGATGCCAAGTCAGTCGACAATCCAACACCGTTCGTTCCGCCAAAGGCGTGGCCCGGCCACGCCAGGAGGACCAGACTGCCCACGACCAGAACCGCAATGGCACTGCGTCGGCGACGCTGCTTCATGCGTGCGCGCGCGGCCCGCCGATTGGCCACGAGTGGCCCTCGTCGGTAGTGCGGCACTTCAGGGCCCACGAGAACCACTCGCAAAGTTGGACGCAGCGAACTATCAATCTCGTATTCACTGGGAAACATCTCGACTGCGGCCATTTGGCTCTCCTCATCACTTTAATGCGAACACCTGTTCGTAAGTATAAGCGAACAGGTGTTCGTTTGCAATACCTTCTTCACGGCAGGTGTCTAGTTTCGAATGGCCAGTAATTCACGGCCGACTCGCCCAAACACTCCCCCCGTGACCCGGCGGCCCCGAAGAGCNNGGGTGATCGTGAGAGTCGGTGACCTGTCCGTCGGTGACCCACACCACAGGTTCGCACCCTCTCGCCTGGCGCAGCGCCCACCTCAGCACCGGACCATCCACCCCATTGCCGATGTTGCCCGATCGCGCCGCATTCGCAACGCGGCCGCCTTTAGCTAAGACCCAGGCATTAGGAGTCTCACCTGCGTCGCCCGGGCGGTGACTGTAGCCAAGGATGAGAGCTTTCGGCGCGCTCGCTAGTAACGCGTTAATCTCCTCCACCGTGACGTCCATGGAGCCGGACTGGTCGATCACGATGACGCCGCCCGCTACTCGGACTTTTCGAGCGAATGCCCGTTGCATCGGGTCGGTGAGGAGGCGATTGGGGTAGCGCATCACGGTGCCACAGGTGGTTGCTCGAGCGCGACGATGTCCGGAGGGTCTCTGATGAACGACGTAGATCATGGTCTCGTCAAAGAGCAAAGGGGCGAACACGCCGCTCGGAGGTCGCCGCGCTCCAGGCTCGAGTGAACGACGAAGATTCCGAAGGGCGTCGGGTCCATCGGGCGCTGCGGCGGCCATCGACCGACTGATCAGCCGGGCTATGGGGACGGTCACATTGGTGAAGCCAGCGGGTACGCCCTCGGGCGTAAGTGACGTGTCGCCAAGAGTTGCGGTGTCGAGATCTCCCGCCATGACCATGACCCGCTTCTTGATTGCTCGCAGACCAGCCGGCCAACTCGGCTGCACCGCGCGAACCCCCCGCAGGAATTCCACTTCCGCGCCGGTGCCCAAGACTGCCAGCCAAAAGCACACAATCTCTCTCCAGTCGCCCAGTTGGGCGAGTCGCTTACCACCAGGTCGTTCGGTGCCGTCACAGAGTAAGGTGACGTCAAATCCGAGTCGCGAAAGCAAGAGATTCACTCGAAACTCTTCTGCACAGTCAAGAGCTCGCCGCGAAATCTCCGCGTCGATCGGCGCGTGTTCGCTCAAGAAGGGGCTGACGCGAATGTGCATCAACTCGTGCGCTTGTACGACCCTCGACACCTCGTCGCTCTCGTGGGGAACTTGAAGTGTGCGCTCCGTCAAATTACAACTGGCCCCGCCACGAAACACCGTGCCGGGTTCGACCGCCCACGCACCTTGCACGAATCCATCTTGGCGCCCGTGCACCAACTCCGGGTAAACGTGGCCCCTCAATCGAGCGTTCCGATGGTCAGAGCATCGAGAATTGCCTGGCCGGTGTCCTCGCCAAAGAGAAGCCGTGCCGCACGTTCGGCGCCGAGTTGCCCGCGTAACTGATCGAAGGCGTAGAAGCTTCGCAAGGAGACTCGCCTATTTGCTTCACCAACCGAACCGTTGAGTGCCGGCTCTTTCAGATCATCACTCAGCGTTGCAACGGCGTGAGGATGGGGGCGATCAATACGAATCGCNNTTTCTTGACCACCGAGAAATCGGGACCCGGCTTCACCCATTGACCGGTCTCTGGGTTTCGCCACCGAGCCGATTCCGCCGAGTCTGTAATGGCCAACAAGGTGCTGAGGGCGTCGCCCGACGCTCGATCGACTTCGTCGACGACGAGTCGTCCGCCACGACCGGCATTGCTCTTCCAAGCGCGAATCGCCGGTCCCTCACGCCACTCCCATTTGCCGGCCCCGGCCGGCATCCATGTGCCCGTAATTTCTCCGGTCGTGAGATCCTCGGTACAGACCAAACGCTCAGAGACACCCCGAGTCACGCCCAACTTCAGAGCTGCGTAGGTCTTTCCAGTTCCTGGGGGACCATAGAGCAGCACTCGCCGCACGCCCGCCGCCAAAATATCTGCGACGTCACCCCAACACTCCCCTACGGGTAATTCCTTCTCGCCCATCGATCCTCCTAATGAATCCCATCGGTCGCCTCGCCGTGAGTTCCCAGAATCAAAGTTCACCCGTCACGGGCCTAGCTCACAATGGTCCAGAAAAAACGAACAGGTGTTTGCCATTCGTTCGAATTGGCCCTAACATACGAACAACTGTTCGTGATGGAGGAATGATGGCTGAAGTACTGACACCGATGCGCAGGAAGATCCTGAAATACATTGTCGCCTGCCAACGTGAGCGCAACTTCCCGCCCACCATCAGAGAAATAGCGGCACACGTTGGCCTCAGCGCGCCGGCAACCGTCGCGAACCACATTGAAGTCCTCAAAAAGGCCGGCTATATCGAGAGCAATCCCAAGCAACCCCGAACGCTCACCGTTCACCTCGACACTGACGACCGCAACGACGAGACCAACGTCACTACCATCCGTCAGATTCCCTTCGTGGGTGACGTGGCCGCGGGAATCGGCGTCATCGCGGCAGAGAATCATCACGAATTCATGTCACTCCCCGAGCAATTCGCAGGCCGAGGGGAGAGCTTTGTTCTGCAAGTGCGCGGAGAATCAATGATTGATGCGGGCATCTTGCCGGGTGACTTTGTCGTCGTGCAGCGCGACGTGACGGCACAAAAGGGAGAGATCGTTGTGGCGGGAATTCCTAACGACGAAGCGACGGTGAAGCGGTACTTCCCGCAGGGTTCGCGGGTGGTCTTGAAGCCCGAAAACGCCGCGATGGAACCGCTGGAATTCGATGCAGCTGACGTCGTTCTCTTCGGACGAGTGGTGTCGGTTCTGCGTAGCTACAAAACGACGATTTAGTCGATCCCCTCGCCCAAGTAGACCGCTCGAACTCGAGGGTCATCGAGGAGAGCTGACGCCTGATCCGTAAAGGCAATCCTGCCATTCTCCATAACGTATCCTCGATCGGCCAGCCGCAGCGCTTGGGCAGCGTTTTGCTCCACGACGAGCACTGTAGTGCCGCTGTCACGAATCTCGCCGATGATGCGAAAGATCTGATCAATGATCATCGGAGCCAGGCCCATCGACGGCTCATCGAGAAGGAGCAATCGCGGACGCGACATGAGTGCTCGGCCAATGGCCAGCATTTGCTGTTCGCCGCCCGACAGGTTGCCGCCCATTTGTTTGCGGCGTTCCTTCAGGATGGGGAACATCGTGTAGACCCGTTCCATGTCGTCGTCGTATTTGTCCTTGCGACCGAAGGCGCCCATATCGAGGTTCTCTTCAACCGACATCACCGAAAAGATGCGCCGTCCTTCTGGAACGTGGCTGATGCCCATGTTGGCAAATTGGTGAGCCGGGATTTTCGTGATGTCGCGTCCTTCAAAGGAAATGACTCCCGACGCCGGAGTGTGCAGGCCCGACAGCATGCGCAGCGTCGTGGTCTTACCAGCCCCGTTGGCCCCGAGCAGAGTAACAATTTCGCCTTGGCCCACTTCAAAAGACACACCGTGAAGTGCGGTGATCTGACCGTATCGAACGACGGCGCTCTCAACCTTCAGCATCAGTGGCTCTCCTTCGCGGTGTCGGGGTCTGTCGAGCCTAGATACGCATCAATGACCGCAGGATTGGCACGAATTTCATCGGGTGTTCCTTCAGCGATGACTGAACCAAAATTCAACACGTACAACCGCTCGGCCAGGGCCATCACGAGACGCATGTCGTGCTCAATGAGCAGAACCGAGATTCCGAACTCGCGGCCAATCTTGCGAATGAGATTGGTCAACTCCGACTTCTCAGCTGGGTTGGTGCCGGCCGCCGGCTCGTCGAGCAGAAGTACCTCGGGATTCGTGCCCAGGGCACGCGCAATCTCAAGTCGGCGTCGATCGCCGTAGGGCAACGAGTCAGCCATCGTGTTGAGCCGGTGTTCAAGTCCCACGAACTCAAGAAGCTCGAGTGCACGTTCATCCGACGCGTTCTCCTCGTGGCGGGTACGAGGAAGCTTCAACATCGCACCAATAGGCCCGGTCTTTTGACCCGACTCAACACCCACCTTGATGTTCTCGAACGTGGTGAGCGCATTGAACAGTCGACTGGCCTGGAAGGTGCGCGCAATCCCCAATCGAGCAACTGAGTGGGGCATCTTTCCGATGATGCTCGTCGCACCGCGGCTCGCCGAATTGAAGGTGATCGTGCCCTCTTGGGGCTGGTACACGCCAGTCAGTGAGTTGAACAGTGACGTTTTGCCGGCGCCATTGGGGCCGATGACCGCCAGGATCTCGCCACGGCGGTGTTGAAGTGTCACGGAGCTGAGCGACGTCACTCCACCAAATCGCAGTGTGACGTTCTGGACGTCAAATATGAGGTCGCTCGTCATGCCAATGGTCCTTCCGCCGGATCACCGACGGCGTCTGCAGTCCCCAACCCCATCTCGGCGTCGTGAAACTCTCGAGCCCGACGTTTCGCCGGCCAGATCCCCTGAGGCCGGAAGATCATCGTCAGAATCAACATCGCGCCGATGTACATGTACTTGTCAGCGTCCTGGTAGTCAATGAACGAGTGGAACAATAAAAACTGCAGAAGCCAGCCAACTACCGCCGACCCGATCAAGACACCGGTGATGGAGCCCATTCCACCGAAAATTACTAGCACCAGCACCGTAATCGATACCTGCAGTGCGAAATTCGAGGGAAACAGAATCCCCTGCTTCACCGACGACAGGACTCCGGCGACGCCCGAGGTCGATGCACCGATGGCGAAGGCCATCACCTTGTACTTCAGGCCATTGA
>PMTL01000131.1 GCA_003168075.1 Acidimicrobiaceae bacterium | reverse complement strand
CTTCACGACTTCCTTGCCGGCGACCTCGACGCGCAGTCCGGAAATTGTCAGCGTACTCAACTCACCACCACCTGAAGTCGTCCGGCGTCACTGACGACGTCGTAGTGGGCCACGGGCCGGGTTGCCGGGAAGGACGCGGGCTGGCCATCCTTGAGTTGAAACATCGCGCCGTGGCGTGCGCACTCGATTTCGCACGTGGCGACGTCGACTTCGCCGAGGGCCAGAGAGAATTCCTCGTGGCTACATCGGTCGTCGAGCACGTAGATGTCCTCGAAGATGCGCACCACCATGAGCACGCGGTCGCCGCGCTTCACTTGAACGGCCTCGCCGTGCACGTAGTCCTCGAGGGTGCCGATGTCAAAGGTCGTCACGGGGTCACAATCTCCACTTGGCCGAGTGTTTCGCCCAGGTCGCGCTCGACGACCTCAGCGAGGTCGCGCGGCAACGTGGCGAGCATCTCGTAGAAGAAGNNTGCGCGCACATGACGTCGTTCTCACGGATCTCGAGATTGGGCACCGAGTCGGCGTGGGCGTGCGGCGACAGCAGCAGGTTGTGATTTGTCTGGCGCGCGTCGGTTCGTTTGGCACCCTTTTCTATCTCAATCAGTCCGGTGTAGACCGAGCGCGACCGGTCGGCGACGGCACCCTTAGAGAGCAGCGTCGAACGGGTGCGGGCCGCCGTGTGGAACTGGCGGGTGCGAAAATCGTGCACCTGGTCGCCCGAGCCCAGGAACGTCGTGCGCAACTCGTTCTCCGCCCCAGTGCCGATGAATTCGGCGTCATTGCGCGAACGGTTGTAATGGCCGCCGATGCTGATGACGGCCTGGCGAAGTCGAGCGTCGCGTCCGAGGTGACCCGTCGATCGCGCAATGTGCCACGCCGTCATATCAAGACGCTGGTAGGTGCTGACCCGCAGTGAGGAATTGTCAGCGAGGTCGTATTCGGTCAATGGAACAACGAGGGCGTCCATACCGCCATCGAGATACTCCACCACCGAGGCCTCGGACGAGCGTCCTAGGCTGATCAGTACTTGTGGGAACGAGGCGCCCGACGTGGTGGTATTCAAGATCACGATCGGCGTGGTGACGTTCACCCCGTCAGCGACGTTGAGCAAAATAGTCGCGGGGGTCAGCGCGCAATTGAGTTGGGCGAAGGCGTCGGATTCATAACGCGCCGACCACTGCGCCTCGACCGCCTCGACGCGCACTCCCTCGATCTCGCCAGTGACGTCGCCGAGGAACCCGTCGACGATGCGAATGACGAGTCCGGCGCGCTCGGCGAGGTCCGACGCGAGGGTGGAGAGCTCGGGCAGTGCTTCTTGTGAGGCCAGGGCGAAACGGTCGAGGTCAAGGTCCCCCAGGGGGGCGTAGCGCCACACTTCGTCCACCGTGGTCGGCAGTCCGAGCGCCGAGAACGCGCTCCAGGCGTCCGCTCGACTCGACGACCCGGGGCGGGTGTCGAGGAAGGTGCGAGCGGATTCGGCGAAGGTTGTCATAAATGAGGGCTAGAGAAGTGTACTGGGCGCGAAGTTTCTCTCGGGCGCGCGATCAACGCGTTAGCGTCGCCAGAACTTCCAACCGCGTCGTTGCTTCTTTTCCATCTCGTCCAGGATACGCCGGCGCTCTTCGAAGAGCTCGGGCGCGACCGCGTCGATAATGTCGCTCGCGGCATTGAGGATGTCGCGTCGATCCTCGAGCGGCACGTCGGAGTTCGGTGCCTCTTCAACGTTGGGCCGACGCGCCAGCGATCCGTGAGACCAGCCAACGTCGGCGAAACGACGTTCGTAGGTGAGGCAATTCTCCGGGCAACTCCACGGCTGGTCCGGGGCGTTGCCAATGACGCAAAATCTCGCCACTTCACCAGATGCGTACGTGCGGCTCTGGAAGTGCTTGCATTCCTCACGCATTCCCATGTCGTCTCCATTGTGTCACGCCCGAGGCGAGGACCAAACACGGCGGTTCGCCGAGAGTCCTAACCGATTGAGCCTTCCATTTGCAGTTCGATGAGGCGTGACCACTCCACGGCGTACTCCATGGGCAGCGTGCGCGTCACGGGTTCGATGAATCCGTTGACGATCATTCCCATGGCCTGGCTCTCGGTGAGTCCGCGACTCATCAGATAGAAGAGTTGGTCGTCGCCGATCTTGGAGACCGTGGCCTCGTGACCAATCGAGGCGTCCTGCTCGCCGACCTCCATGTAGGGCCTCGTCTCAGAGATGGACTGTTCGTCGAGCAGCAACGCGTCGCACCGCACGAAGCTCTTGGCTCCCGTGGCGCCCTCTTCGACCTTGACGAGTCCGCGGTACGCGGTGAGTCCCCCCTCCTTCGAAATTGACTTGGAGATAATCGTCGACGTGGTCTCGGGGGCGCAGTGCACCATCTTGGCGCCCGCGTCTTGAATCTGGCCGGGTCCGGCGTAGGCGACTGAGAGGACTTCGCCCGAGGCCTTGGGTCCCATCAAGTAGACGCTCGGGTACTTCATCGTGAGGCGCGATCCGATGTTGCCATCAATCCATTCGACGTGAGCCTCTTCCTCGGCGCGCGCTCGCTTGGTGACGAGGTTATAGACGTTGTTGGACCAGTTTTGGATGGTCGTGTAGGTGATACGCGAACCCTTCAGGGCGACGAGTTCCACTACGGCTGAGTGAAGTGAGTCCGTGGAGTAGACCGGCGCTGAGCAGCCCTCGACGTAGTGCACCTGACTACCCTCGTCGGCGATGATCAGCGTGCGCTCGAACTGGCCCATGTTCTCAGTGTTGATGCGGAAATACGCCTGCAGCGGCTGGTCGACGTTGACGCCCGGCGGCACGTAGATGAAGGATCCTCCGCTCCACACGGCGGAGTTGAGTGCGGCAAATTTATTGTCGTTGGGAGGGATGACCGTGCCGAAGTACTTGCGCACCAGATCGGGGTAATCGCGCACGGCGGTATCCATATCGCAAAAGAGCACGCCTAAGCGCTCGAGGTCCTCGCGGTTGCGGTGAAAGACCACTTCGGATTCGTACTGTGCCGTGACTCCGGCCAGGTACTTGCGTTCAGCTTCGGGGATTCCCAGCCGCTCGTAGGTGTTCTTAATGGCGTCGGGTAGGTCTTCCCAACGCTCGACGCGGTTCTCGGTGGGCTTGATGTAGTAGTAGATGTCGTTGAAATCCAGGTCGGGCATGCGCGTGGCGAACCATTCGAGCATCGGCTTGCGCTCAAAGCGCTTGAGTGCATTGAGGCGAAAATCGAGCATCCACTGCTCTTCGCTCTTAATGCCCGACATTTCGCGCACGATCGCCTCGTTGATACCCTTCTTGGGCTTGAAGACGGGGATCTGGTCGTCGGACCAGCCCAACTGGTAACGACTGAAATCCAAGTTATCGACGGTCATCGTGCTCCTCCGCGGGATTTACCCTACGTCCATAGTACTAACTCGAACGCCAGCCCTGACAAAAAAATGATGCCGTCTGGCAGAGTAGAGCCATGTCGTTTGCCCCCCATGTCCCCCGACGTCCCTTCGAGATTACGCGCCACGGCGACACGAGAATCGACCCGTATTACTGGCTTAACGACCGCGACGACGAAGAAGTCCTCGCCCACTTGCGCGCCGAAAATGCGTACCTCTCACACGAACTGAGCTACCTCGCGCCCCTTGAGGATGAGTTGTTCAACGAAATTAAGGCGCGCATCGAGGAAACCGACATCTCGGTACCCGTGCGCCGTGGCGACTGGTGGTACTACGAGCGCACCCGCGAGGGGCTCAATTACCCCATCAGCTGTCGGCTTCGGGTCACCACTGGCGTCGACGTCCCGCCGGAGATATCGCCAGAGATTGAGCTCGAGCACGAACAGGTCATCCTGGACGAGAACCTCGAGGCCGAGGGACACGACTTTCTCTCGGTGGGCGTCCTCGCGATCAGTCCCGACGACGCGTGGGTCGCCGTCGGCACTGACTTCGAGGGTGACGAGCGACACCGGGTCACGGTGCGTCCCCTCGCGGGCCAGGCGCCTGTTGAGGACCAGCTCGACGACATCCACTACGGCTTCGCCTGGGCCGGCGACAGTCGCCACTTCTTTTACACCCGTGTGGACGACGCCATGCGTCCGTGGCAACTCTGGCGACACGAGTTGGGCTCGTCACCAGAAGCAGACGTGCTGGTACTGCAAGAGGAGGACGCCCAGTTCAACATGTCGGTCGGTCGTAGTCGCGACGACTCGGTTCTGCTCATCGCGATCTCTTCGTCGTCAACCTCCGAGATGTACTACCTCGACGCCCACACTCCCACCGAAGCGTTGCGGCTGATCGAGGAACGTCGCCATGGAATCGAATACGCCGTCGAGCACTTTCGTGACGCGTCGGGCCTGGGATGGTGGCTCAAGATCACCAACGAGGAGGCCACGGACTTTCGACTCCTGGCGCGCCGCGTGCACGAGTCGAGCGCTGAATGGCGCGAGTTGATCGCGCACCGCCCGGGCCAACGTCTCGACGGCGTCGACGCGTTCGCTACGTTCCTGGCAATCTCCGAGCGCTACGACGGCAGCGCCGCGGTACGCATCGCACCGCTGGGTGACGGTGAGGACCCCTTCGGCGACAACCTGTTGGCCACGGCGACCTTCGTCGACGGCGGCTCGTCGCCCACCACCGTGTCACTGTCGGCCAACGCCATGTTCGAGACCTCGACGCTGCGCGTCTCAATCACTTCACTCGTGACGCCGCGGCTCGTGGCCGACATCAACGTGGCGACGGGTGAAATGACCGTGCTCAAACAGCAGCGCGTCGTGGGCGGGTACGACGCGAGTCGTTACGTCACTGGTCGCCTCTGGGTGAGCGCCAGTGACGGGGTGAAGATCCCCGTGTCGATCGTCGCAAGTCGCGACGTCGTGCGCGTGGGCGAAGATGGTGAGATTTCACCTCTCGCTCCCGCGCCGTTCCTGCTGTACGGATACGGCAGTTACGAGATCTCAATCGACCCGTCGTTCTCGTCGTTGCGACTCTCGCTGCTCGACCGCGGCGTCATCTTCGCCATTGCGCACGTGCGCGGGGGGGGTGAGATGGGCCGCTCGTGGTACGAGATGGGCAAACTCGATCACAAGCCCACGACATTCAGCGATTTCGTGAGCGTGGGCACATTCCTCGTACGCGAGGAATGGACGACTCCGGCGAAGTTCGCGGCTCGCGGTGATTCGGCCGGCGGACTCTTGATGGGAGCCGTGATGAATCTCGCCCCGAACCTCTTTCGCTGCGTCATCGCCGAGGTTCCCTTCGTCGACGCGCTCACCACGATGCTCGACGAGTCCCTACCGTTGACGGTGGGCGAATGGGAGGAGTGGGGAAACCCCGACGCCAGCGTCGAGGCGTACTGGACAATGAAGTCCTACTCCCCCTACGACAACGTTCTCGCCACCAACCACGACGGATCGCCGAGGGCCTACCCGCACGTCTTCGCCGCGGGCGGACTCAACGACTCGCGCGTGGGGTTCTGGGAACCCGCCAAGTGGGTGCTCAAACTACGTGACGCCAACCCGGCCAACGTCGCCTACCTGAAGACCGAAATGGGCGCCGGCCACGGTGGTCCGTCGGGTCGCTACAGCGCGTGGCGCGACGAGGCGCAAAAACTCGCATTTCTAGTGCACGAACTCGGCGTGATGGCCTAGAGGAACGCCAGACCCGCGTGGTGCACCGGGGCAGAGATCTCCACGATCACCGCAACGATTCCCGCCAAGAGAATCACGATCACAATCAGCCACGCCAGGCGACGTCGACGGCGCACGCGCGGGTGCGGCACGCGGCGCATCGAACGGTCCAGAGCCCACTTCTCGTCGTGTCGCACTTGGGGCGGGATGACCTGATCGACCGGAGTCGCTTGAGGATCGTTGATGACGAATTCCTTCACCGGGTCGATCCGAGGGAGCTGCACCTCGTGAGGTTGCACCGGCTCGTTGGCGTCGAGGATGTGAAACCCGCGCGAGGGCTGGTAGGGGGAGGGAGGCAATGTCGGACGGGTGTCGCCACGCGATTTCGATCGCGCTGCGCCGATTCTTCCGCGCAAGAAGTAAGCCAGAATCAGGACCACCAAGATGAGGCCGCCCGCGATCCTGATCAGCAACACGAGGTCACCCCTGCGTGCACGGCGCTCCTCCTCGTCTCGAGAGTCAGCGTAGCCAGTCCCGAGAGTTCAGGCGAGTTCTGTGAATCCCCCACGGAAGTAGATCAGGGGATGGCCACTGTGGGCGACGGCGTAACCCACCTCCACGACCGCGACGTCGTGGTCACCGTGTGTCGAGAGCGAGGAGATCGCCCCTTCGATGTGCGCGAGCGCCCCTTCGATCAAGGGTGAACCCTCGGGCCCCCTCTCCCAGGGCACGCCGTCGAACTTGTCGACACCCGAAATCGCAAAACGTCGAGCCAGGGATTCTTGCGGCGCCGAGAGAATGCTGATGCCAACGATGGCGCACTGGCGCACGATCGACCAGGACTGTCCATCCGAACTGGCGGCGAACGTCACCAGAGCCGGCTCGAGTGATAGCGAGCCGAAGGTCTGGCACGTGAATCCCGCCGGGCCGCCGGGCGTGGCGGCGCTCACGACCACGAGACCGGTGGCGTAATGGCCGACTACCTCTTTGAAGTGCGACACGTCGAGAGAAGCCACTTCGAAACCTTAATGGGGTGACCTTTCGTCACCGTGCAGACACACCCGGTCGCCATCGCGACTGAGCAGTCCCTCCATTATCAGGTCCTCGAGCAAGACCGCCACGCGCGCAGAATCGACGTTGACCAAAACATCGAGGAGCGACCGCGTACGAAGAGGTCGATCACTTAGGGCCTTCATAATGCGACCGCGCACTTGGCGATCGGATCCGGCGAAGGCGCTCTGCGGCCGCGACACGGCGGCCGAACGAGGGGCCGGATCGTCTCCACCGTCGCGGCGCCAACGACACGTGAATGCGAGTGGACACGGCGCGCACCGCGGCGCGCTGGTGCACCACTGTGCACCGAGGTCGAGTAGAGACTGGTTGAAGGCGGCCACGCCCTCACGTGGCAAGAGCGCGGTCGCGAGAACTTGGGCCTCGCGAGGCCGCAGTGGACGGTTGGCGACCGCGCGCGCCAGCACCCGTCCCACGTTGGTGTCCAGCACCGCGACACGCCGATCAAAGGCGAAGGACGCGACGGCGTGCGCGGTGTAGGGCCCGACCCCCGGCAAGCCCAGTAGCTCCTCGGGCTGCGACGGCACCGCGCCCGCGAAACGCTCGGTGATGACTCTGGCGGCTTCGTGTAGTGACTTGGCCCGCCGGGGATAGCCCAGGCCGCTCCAGTGACGCAGGACGTCAGCGAGTGGCGCTCGGGCGCAGGCTTCGGGCGTGCGATACGCGTCGAGGAACCGCCGCCACGGATCAATCACCCGTCGCGTCGAGGTTTGTTGGAGCATCACCTCGCTCACGAAGATCGCCCACGGGTCGTCCAGCCCGATCCAGGGCAAGTCGCGGCGAAGCCCCGCCCCGGCACGACGCAGCGCGCGGCGAAAGGGCGCGAGGGCCGTAATGATGTCGGGATCGAGGATGACCTCGGCCATCGCCGCTTAAAGCTCTACAACACGGCGGGAAGCGGGCGGGTCGTGAACGACGCCGTGCTGCCGGCCAGAGAATCACCGTCGATGACCAGTCGCCACGTGAAACGCGAATTATGGTTCAGGGGAATTGGACCGAGGTTGACGGCGATCGGCACGTCAACCGGGGTTCCCGCGGGCACGCCCTCGGGCGCGCTGGCCGAGAAGTCGCCGCGAATCTCGATGGTCTGGGGACCCTCGGGCGAATCGAACTGCACCAATTGCCCGTCGGCGTCTTCGAGGAACAACTCCCAGTGGTGCATGCGGTCGAATTCGTGAGTGTCGACTTCGACCTTGATGGCGACCGCCGACGGTACCGGCTCCGGACCACTCAGCGACCAACCGCCTCCAAGAATGTAGAGCTTGCCTTCGGCGACTTGGGCGGAATCTGCGAGCAACATGGTGACGTTCATTCCGCCAGCCTAGACAATCACTTCTGCGTTCAATTCCGATCGATCGGTGCGCCCTCCGGTCGAATTTGAGTCGCTATGACCAGGTATTTTACGTGATAATTACATCCCCCCAGAGCACCATCACGTTCCCAGGCGATAGCCTTGCCCACGTGACTCACGTCGAGCGTCTCGCGCGCCCCTCGACACAATGGCTCGCGAGGGGACTCAAAAAATCCCGGTGGTATTTCACCACGCTGGTCTCGGTTGCAGTGTCGTTGAGCACTGTAACCATCTTGTCGCACCCGGCGGGCGCCATGACCGTCGAACAAGAAAAGGCTCGCGCCGCCACGCTCTACACGCAGATCCAGGACGTCGGCAACGAGGCCCAGGCCTTGGGTCAGAAGTTCGACCTCGCCCACCTCAAACTCAACCAGATCAAAAACACCATCGTCAACACCAAGGCGATTGTCAAGAGTATCCAGAGCAAAGTCGGTACCGACAACTCCCAGCTCAAGGCCGACGCCATCTTCGCCTACGTCACCAACGGAGCGGCTTCGGGCAATAACCCCCTCTTCACCTCCAACGCCGCCAATGTCGGCTCGACCGATGTCTACAACCAACTCGCCCAGGGCAACATCGGTTCGGTCATCGCCAGCCTGAAGAGCAACCGCGTGGAATTAACCCAGGAGCGCGGCGTCCTGGCTGCGGAGCTCAGTCAGGCTCAGACCGTGAACAACGCTGCGGCGACCGCCTTGCAACAAGCCAATACGCTGCAGGCGAGTATCCAAGCGGCCCGTTCCCAAGTTGAAGGTCAGATCACGGCGTATTACAACGCCATCGCCGCCGCCGCCGCCGCGGCGTCTGCTCGTGCGGTGACCACCGCAGTGGCGACGCCGACGCCCGGCACGTCTCCCGCTCCGGGTCCTGACGCGCTGGGTGAAGCCGCCGTCGCGGCCGCCGAAACCTTCCTCGGACCGCCCGCCGTTTGGTACGAATGGGGCGGTGCGTCACGTAGCGGCGTCGACTGCTCGGGTCTGGTCATGCTGGCGTACGATGCGGTCGGTATTTCATTGCCGCACTACTCGGGTGGTCAGTTCGATGACACCGAGCGGGTCCCGCTGTGGGACATCCAACCCGGTGACCTCTTGTTCTACGGATATAACGGTGACGATCACGTGGCGATGTACGTCGGTGGTGGCAACATGATCGAGGCCCCCGAAACTGGCTACCAGGTACACATCACTCCTATCCGCCTGGGCTACGGCTTCGTGGGGATTGGTCGAGTGCGCGCCTAGCGATGTCGGGCGTCCCCACCTCGATTCACCTCGGCCCCTTCGTCTTTCACCTCTACGGTTTGGGACTCGGCATTGCCGCGTACGTCGCTTACCTGTACGCCGAGCGACGGCTGCGTCACGCCGACATCAACACTGCGCCCTTTGGTCGCTACACCATCGTCCTCATCGTCGTGGGACTACTGGGCGCGCGTCTGGCCAACATCGCGACCAACTGGTCGTACTACTCCGGGCACCCGGCACGATGGATCGCCGTCTGGCAGGGCGGTCTCGCGAGTTTCGGCGGTATCGCCCTGGCCCTGCCGGTGGGAATCGTGCTGCAGCGTCGCTGGTGGCCCGCCTCGCGACTGAGCGCCTTTTGTGACGCCCTCGTACCCGCCCTCGTGGCGGGCTGGGCCCTCGGACGGGTACTGGGTCCCCAATTCATGGTGAACGGCGGGGGACACGTCACGACGTCGTGGTTCGGTATGCACTACACCGGCCAAGTGGGAAAGCGCGTCCCCGTCCCACTCATCCAAGGGGCCGAGGACGCGTCTTTGTGGCTGGCCCTGTTGTGGCTCGAGGCGAAGTGGACATCGCGCGCCGTCGGTGCGCTGAGCGCCGTGGCGATGATTATCTGGGGCCTCGTGCGCGCGTACGACGAACACTGGCTGCTCGGCGAGCAATCGCACTCGGGCTCGGTGGGCGTGCAATACGCCGGACTCGCCCTGTCTCTCGCGGGCGCCGTCACCCTGTGGCGAGTTCAGCGTCACCGGCGCGCCAACGTGCAGCGCTCTCTCACTGCTCACGAGAACTAGAACCACGACGTCACGGCGCTGCGCTAGACCCGTGACGTGAAACGTTTACTCTTGCCCATCGCTCTCACGGCGACGTTGCCAATGTTTATGTGGCCCGTCGCCGCGCAGGGTGGTCCGCTTTCATCTTCCGCGCTGACGCGCATCTACTCCGAGCCCGCCGCCGGGTACGGCTTCTTCTCGACGGCAATCGCCAGCGCCCGTCGCGACATCGACCTCTCGATGTACGAACTCAAAGATCCGGTGATTGAGGCCGAGCTGGTTCACCAGGCGAAGGCCGGGGTGCGGGTGCGCGTGCTGTTGAATTCGGCCTACGAACGCAGCGAGAACGCGCCGGCCGCCACCGTGCTGCGCAGCGGAGGTGTGCACGTGACGTGGGCACCCAGCGGACAGATTTTTCACGCCAAATACCTGGTCATCGACGACGCCCGGGTCTACATTGGCACCGGAAATCTCGTGAACTACTACTACTCCTCAACCCGCGACTTTTGGGTGCTCGACCAGGTTCACGGTGACGTGGCGGCCGTTGAGGCCACTTTCTCGAGCGACGTGGCCGGCGCCACGCGTGTGCCGACGTCGCACGGCGGCCTGGTGTGGAGTCCCGGGTCATCGGGTGTGCTCGAGGCACTGATCGGATCCGCCCATTCCTCGCTGCTGGTCGAGAACGAGGAGATGAACAACCAAGAAATCGAGCAGGCGCTTGACGCAGCGGCCGCGCGCGGAGTTCGCGTCAGTGTGGCCATGACGAGGGACTCCTCGTACCTGTCGGCCTTGACGAGTCTCGCCCAGCACGGCGTGCACGTTTCGCTATTGACCTCGTCGCAGGTCTACATTCACGCCAAGGTTATTTGCGCCGACTGCAGCACGACGTCGGGCACATTATTCGTCGGTAGTGAGAACTTCTCAACGTCGTCACTCAACTACAACCGTGAACTCGGTGTCATCACCCATTCGCTCGTCGCCATCGACTCCGTTCGCCCTACGGTGCTCTCCGATGCGTCGTCCGGCGTGCGCCTCGCCCCCTAAAGCAGCGCGTTCCATTCCTCGTCACTCAAGGCGCCCAGGCGATTCACTTCGGCGTCCGCACCGACCGGGCTGCGCGACACGTCAACGTAGGAGACGTGATCAAGTCCCAACCGCCGCCAGGGCGAGAAAATGCCGCGCGTGGCCGAGGGATGCGAATAAATGCCCCGCACCAGCAGTCCCTCGTCGGACGCCGCCACGACAACGGCCGGCCGGATCTTCGATTGCTGCTCGGGGATCACTGGATCAACGTTGTCAAAGGGCACCTCAGTCGTGACCACCCATCCGGCCAGTGGGTGGGCGATGTCGTACACGGCCACCTCCGCGGGCGTCAAGAGCACGACACGGCGCTGTACTGCAGCGGGGGCAACAACATTCGCCGGAGTGCGCGTCGCGGGTAGTGGCGCCGGATTCTTCTTGTCGTGCTTGGACTTGGGGTGAACTCGATCGGCCTTGGTCTTGGCGGTGTGAGCCTGCTTGCGGGTTTTTTCTTCTTCGCGGCGCTGGCGGCGCTGCTCGCGCACCGATTCATCGACGACTTTGGGCGATAGCAACGACGCCTGGCCAATGGTGATCTCGATTTCGGGGAGGGCGAGCGCTTCGTCCTCACCCAGGATCTCACGACAGTGTGGAGCGGCTGGGAAATCGTGACCGATGGCGAAGGCGAGTACTGCGACGATGTCGTCGTCATTCAAGGTATCACCGCGGAGCGAGGCGACGGCGGTCGACAATTGTTCGTAGTTCGGCGTCTCGGCGTGCTCACCCAACGCTTCGATGACCTTCTCTAATGGCTCCATAGCAAGAAGCTCCAGCAGACCCGAAATGGCGTCAATTGGTGCGCCGGCGGCGAACGCCTCGACGTCGCGCTTCTTTTGCAGTGAGCGCAGCGGCACCGACACCACGGCGCTGAGTTTGGCACCCTGGAGTTGCAGGGCGTCGACCACGTGCATCACGTGGTCGACGTTAATCTTGGCGAGAGCGCGACGCATTACGTCGTGGGGACTAGCAGTCAACGATGGCATGACTTTCCTACTTCACGTGGTTCAGGCAACGACTTCGAGCTGCGATTAGAAGTTCCTTTTGACCGTCGCAACGACTAGAGGCACCCATCCACTGTACCGAGAGAGAAGGTTTCGCTCGATATCGCAGTTCCCGACGAACGACGCCGTACGACGAGCAGTGCCAGAGCGAGATCTCAACTGTTGTACGGCGGGACGAACGGCCGGTTTCCGTTATCGCCCGCAGGCTTGAGGACCAATGCCTCGGTTGGCACGTTGCCAGTCAGCACGTGGTGGGTGCTGGGAGTGAATGGATCGTCAGAATCTGATGGAATGCTCAGCAGCATCCCAATGTGGTAACACATCACGGAGGGGGCAGACTCTGGCGCCCCCGTAGGCATCGTCGTCGGCTCCTCCATTGCAAAGGCGACATTCTCCCATCGTGCGACCGAGGCCGTGGTCCCCTGGTGCCCCAAGCTCGCCGACGTATTCGATCCGTAGTTCACCGCGACGTGCCGATACGACGTCGTCGAAGAGAGCAGGCGAGCGTGAGCAGTGCGCGCGTGTTGTGACAGCATGACGGACAAAGTAGTTGCGCCGTACGCCAAGGCGCACGTCGCAACGCCAAAAAAAATCTTCTTCATCTCACTGTTTGTCATCACCCTCCCAGAGATTAGGGCTCACGCTTCACTAACGTTCAATTGTAGTAATCCCTGCTTCATGCGACTTTGCCGCTAACTCATCCAACGTAGAAAGTGAGTAAGAAATGAAATGCCTGATGCGACCCCTTGAGAGTTGATGAGACCGTGTGAAACCTTGCCACTCACGACTTTCGCTGACTCGTAGTCGGATTGGCAAGACGCCTTCGACGACTTCAGGTACGGAGTACTTCAACAGATACCACGCGATAACAACGCGATTAACTTGATTTACGCCCTTGTAGATCTGGGTGTTCTGGCCAATATGTCCACCTCTTCCGCCGAGCCATTTATCGTCCGGACATCCGTCCACCACGTCCTCTCAATTCAGTGCATTTGTCTGAATTGTAGAGATAAAGTTAAGGCGAAACGTCCCGGCGTGCGGGTTCACGTCAGGGGCCCGACGTCACGGTTCTGCCACCTTGCACTGGCGCCTTGACCTAGCCAAGGTCTGAACAGTAACTGGCATACTGCACGGGTCGCTACTTGATGACACGCACTAACGAACCGTTCGACGCATTCAGTTCCGTAATTGTTTCACTAAAGCTGTTCGTCACCCAGACGCGAGATCCGCTGATCGCGATGCCGTCGGGCTCATTGAACTGGTCAGTCTTTGCGTTGACATCGCGCACAATCGCACCATTTGAGATGTTGAGTTCGCTGACCACGTCACTGTTGATGTTTGTCACCCACAAATTGGCTCCGGCGACCGCAATACCCTCCGGTCGAGAGAAGCCTTCGGGCCCGGGCTTGATGACCCGCACGAGCGAGCCATTCGACGCGTTCAACTCCGTGACCGAGTCGCCGTAGAGATTCATTACCCACACGCGTGAGACGGCGATGTCGATGGCGCGGGTACCGTAGAACCCGTCGGCCTTTTTACCGACGTACCGTATCAAAGCACCATCCGAAGCCCTGAACTCAGTGATACCTCCGCCTCCGTTGGCAACCCACACGTAGGGCCCGGCCGTGGCGACTGCGTCGGTGTCCTCATCAACGTTGACGCTGCGCACGAAGGAGCCGCTCGACGCGTCAATCTCGGTGACCGAAAGCAGAGAATTGTTGGCCACCCAGACGTGAGAGTTGCTCACCGCGATCCCCTGGGGTTGCGAAAAAGGCGCGGTCCCGGGCGATGCGGCTGACTCGAGCGACGTGACGGGAATCAAGAAAATGGCAAGGAGAACTAAGATGAGGGTGTGAACCGCAAGTTCACTTCGACGCCAAGTTCGTCGCACCGGATTAACCCCCAAGAGGAATCGCCGTCTTCCAAGCGAATCTTAGGCACAAAGATTGCGATATCTCCAACGATGATCACCGAGCCTGGCGGACGTCAGCGAGCGTCTGTTGAGCGGCAGACTGATGTCGGAGGACCTACACAATCTCCGAGTGGCGGATTACTGAATGGGCCGATTTCCTCTTAGAGCGCCAGCCGGGACTGCTGTTCGCGTTGAATCACCTTTCTTCATACACAGTCCTAGCGAAGCGACTGCACCATCCGGTGCCACTGGTGGTGCGCGACGTCTAAGGAGTAGAGGGCGTAGCTCGCCTTCGGTAATGTCGAATAACTTGCTGGACCGATGCGAAGGCTAATGCCGCCGCCAATGACTATTTGACCGGCGATGGTCCAGTTATCGGCCGCGTTGAGGTACTGATACCAATGGTGCCCGCTGTCAGTTGTTACGTCGATGATGGAGTTGCTGACCATCACAACGGCCGACGAACTTTCCCAAATGACCTTGCTGACGTAAAAGAGCGACCCGCCCGCCCAGTCAGTGGCAAGCTGCGGTCCCGCGGCCGTCCAAATGGCGCCGCCATCACTACTCCGCACCGGGAACTGACCCGGTCCGCTATTTTCCTTCCATACTCCCCACCGGTAATCAGATCCTTTGATCGCCGGTGACCTCAATGTCACCCAATGAGCTTGAGCGGCAGTCAATTTGGTTCCCCAGGGCAGCGCGTGTCCTGTGGCAGAAAATGTAAGTCCAAGCTGCATCGCCAGAGTCGCCGGATAGGGCGACGGCGCGGCACCCGCGACCGTCATGGAGAACACAGTGACCACGAGAACCGCACCTAAAACCGAACGAACCCTTCGCATAGGAACCTCCAAATGACCGAAGTTGCCACCTCTAAGCGCGAGCGTAGTGTCGCTAGGCGCCGTTAGTCGTAACAAACGTATGAAAGCTTCAGCGCGCTGTTCCCTTTACGGCGGTGGCCCGACGTATCAGAAATACCACTTCTCACTGGCGACTTGGTTAATCGTGTGGGTTCGTAACCGTGGGCCGACGTGCACAATCCGACTGGCGGCTCCAGTCATGGACTTAGCAAAGAAGTTGAGCTGATGAACTTCTAACCTCGGCACGCGCATCACTTGATGATTTATCGATCTACAGAGTCTTAGCTTGAATAGCCTCGGGTTTTGCAGAGACTCTGCGAAACCCGAGGCTATTCATCTAGACCTCAATTGTTGCAATGTCACTCAGGAAGATTCCTAAACAGCCGAATTCAATGTGGTCTATTCTCGCCACATGATCAGACTGGCGCTCGCAACGACAACACTCCTTTTGGCCCTCGGAATTGGCGTGAGCGGCGCATCTATTCATAATGCAAGTCCAGGACGCCCCGAACGATCCGAGGTTTCCTTAGCGAGCAACACGTGTCGAAGCGTGTACGACACATCGCTCAAAGCAACCGGGATCCCTTTCGGGAACTCAATAAGCACTAAGACTTCCCTCCCTCATCACCCCGAACTTGTAGTGCGATCGACCTGCCGTCTAGGTCGCGGCGGAGGCTGGACCATTAGTGCGAGAGAGAGTGGTCACTCCTCGTCGGAGTTTCAATCAGAAACCATTGCGTATTCATCGCCGGTAGCGATCCTTGCTCTTTACAATTACTCGTCACAAGCGCTGCCCGCCATCGTGGCTCAAGTGGGTCTTGAGATGACCGGGCGGCCTTATGAGTTACGGACATTCAACCGCCAAAGAATTGTTCCAGTGAAGATGACGTTTCCCACTTATGGATTGACAAGTTTGACGGGTGGGGGTGCCGCTGCCCATGGTCAGGGCGTCGAGTGTTCTCGGCAACGGAATCGATTTCAACTGACCCAACTCTTTTGGTCGGTCCTCGGGGCAAGTGCACCTGCGCCCGGTGACAAAGTGTCCGTCCAGTACGTGCGATGGACCTTTCAAGGCCAGCCGCTAGTTCAAGTCACGGTCGGAAAGTTGCCGTCAAAGGTGGCGACCTACTCACGTGCAAGCTCACTTAATAATGAGCATTGCTCCGGCTAGATGAAATTCCCAGAATTAGCTAGCGACATAAGCGGCAATAAGGTGTCTGTTGACCATTTTGAACCCGCCGAATCTCGAGCGTGAAGTAATGGATTATCCCTCCGACTTGATGGCGTCTGTGGACCGACGTCAACAATCTCCGACTGGCGACTCGCAAGTTGGAGAAGTTGGCAGGAAACCAAATTACGGTGAGCGACCAGGATCCCAAAGAATTTGTTTCTCGTGAACGCAGTCGCCGACTAGGGGGTTGAGCCCCGTTACCTTCGCGCTAGGGCTTCTATGTCTGATCCGTCCATGAGCTGTATGCCGCGTAGATGTGCAAGCGCCTGAGCGTGGTCGGTGTACTCCGAAGTCGTGACGAACAGTTTTAGATCTGCGTGGTGGTGCATATGAGCCATCCCAATGAATTTCTGGATCTCCGGGGAACCAATCTTCTTGGTCCTCGCACGCCTCTTGCACTGGACCAGCATGGTGCGGCCCGAAGCGTCACGCGCCGTGATATCGACAGCAAGGTGACCTCATCGGCCAACTCGTTGGATTTCGGTCATCCCGAGCATCCGTAGGATGGCGGCCATTGTGTACTCGAATTGTGCTGGTGAGAGGGCCAAGATCGACTCAAGGTCCCCTGACAGAGCAGCGCCGTGTCCGGCTTCCTGCAGTTCTTCGGTTTCCCGTGCTTCGTTTTCGGCACGGTGCTTTTCTTCTTCATTCTCAATGTCGTTGATTGAGGCAATTGCGTCGGGTAAGAAGTAATAACCCATATAGCTCATTGGAAAATCCTTCCCTAGTGACGCGAACCGATCCTAGGGGATTGGAACCAATTATCGGGCTTAGGATCGCCTCCGTTATCAGAGCAGCGGATTTGAATGAGTGAAGGCTCATTGGGCGATGGCCGAGAACTTAGTGAAGAGCGTAAATCTCGTCTACGACCTTGACCGTATGGCGACATTAATGCGCCTAAAGCAAAAAGAGATAGCGAGGAATTGCGCCGATGCGGCTCAATCGCTTAGGTAATGGCTCGATGAACAGAAATATTTTCTGTCAAATGAAGTGTGTTGCGCCGATCCCGTGAATCCGCCCCCGCAAACTGCATCGCGATCTTATTTGAGCAAGTGCTTCGCGACAACCACTCGCTGCACTTGATTCGTGCCCTCGTAGATCTGGGTGATCTTGGCGTCGCGCATGAAGCGCTCGACTGGGAAATCCTTCGTGAAACCGTAGCCACCTAGTAGCTGCACAGCATCGGTGGTAACGCTCATCGCGGTGTCAGACGCGAAGGACTTCGCTGCTGCACCGAGATAATTGAGATTGTGATCGGGGTCTCCGGCGTCGATCGTGGCGCATGCGGCGTACACCAGAGAACGCGAGGCCTCATTGCGAATCGCCATGTCCGCCAACATGAAGCGCAGTCCCTGCAGCTTGGAGATTGGCGATCCAAAGGCCTTACGCGTCGTCATGTACCCAGCGGCGTAGTCAATCGCCGCTTGAGAAATGCCCACCGCCTGGGCGCCGATCGTTGGACGAGATCGGTCGAGGGTGTGCATCGCAATGCGAAAGCCGTCCCCCTCTTCACCAATGCGGTGCGACAGCGGCACGCGCACATTGTCGAAGACGACTTCGCCGGTCGGCGAAGCGCGAAGTCCCAACTTGTCTTCGTGCTTGGGGAACTGCACTCCCCACTCCTTCTCGACCAAGAAACAAGTGATGCCGCGACTCTTCGCCTTGAGATCGGTGCTCGCAAAAACCGTGTAGGTGTCCGAGACACCGGCGTTGGTAATCCAGTACTTCGAACCGTTGAGTACATACTCGTCGCCGACTCGTTCGGCGCGACAGCTCATGGCAGCCACGTCGGAACCCGCGTCGGCCTCTGAGAGGCAGTAGCTGGCCTGGGCCGTCCCCGCGGCAACTTTGGGCAAGTACGCGGATTTAAGTTCCTCTGACGCAAAGTTCATGACCGGCAACATGCCCAGCTTGGAGATGAGCCAGGTCACCGACGTCGAGGCGCAGCCTCGGGCCAATTCTTCCGCGACGACTGCTTGGGTGACCATGTCGGCGCCGACTCCGCCGTATTCTTCGGGTACCCACAGAGCTGGCAACTCCATCTCGACGCACGCGTTCCAACTGTCCTGGGGAAATTCCTGCTCACGGTCGTAGCGTGCGGCGTGCGGCGCAATTCGCTCGTCGACGAATCCCTTCAGAACATCTCGAAAGGTCCGCTGTTCCTCATTCAATACGAAACTCATGCGGGCTCCTCGTTGAGACGGCTATGGCTGGGGGAAAAGCTGTTCCTCGGTGACGGCGTCGACGAAACGACGTTGGGCGACGTAACTGTGCGCGATACCCGCGAAGTCCGCGACGTTCGTCGTGCCACTCTCGCGCAGCCCAAAGACGTCGAGAGCCACGCGCACGTCGTAGACGGTCGGACCCCGACCGGCCAAGCTAGCGCGTTTGGCGGCCACGAGAGCAATACCCATCACCAGGTCGTGGTGCTCGACACCCTCCACGTGTAACGCGGCGCATTCGTGTTGCGCCAGCGACATTGCGAAGCCTTCGCCGGGGGCGTTCGTCCCACTCATGGGACCCGTCGGAGCGTGGCGCAACAGGCCGGCCTTAGGGGCACGGCCGATCTCCGGCGTCGAGGTCTTGTCCGTGGGTCGGACTTCTCCACTGCGCGAAACGGGAGAAAAGGTAGGCTGCGTCACGCTTTGAGACTACCCGCCGGTGAGTTAGACCCTCGTCAACCAGCTCTCGTACTGCGGCAACTCGCCGCGCACGGCCTTGAAGTACGTCGCTTGCACGGCCTTGGTGATGGGTCCGGGGACCCCGTCACCGACCACACGGTCGTCCACCGAGCCGATCGGCACAACCTCGGCCGCGGTTCCGGTGAGGAACGCCTCGTCAGCAATATAGAGGTCGTCGCGGCGTAGCGCTTCGAAACTCACCTCGTAGCCGAGGTCCTTGGCGATGGTCACGATGCTGTGCAGGGTGATACCGGTCAGCGCCCCGGCCTCGGAGGGTGGTGGCGAGATGATGAGCCCGTCGCGAACGATGAAGAGGTTCTCACCGGTGCACTCCGAGACGCGAGCGTCGGGACCGAGCATGATCGCTTCGTCGTACCCGGCCTTGATGGCCTCGACCTTGGCGAGGGTGGAGTTCACGTAGCCGCCAACGGTCTTCGAGCCGGTGGGCATCGAGTTGGGCGCGTGTCGCACCCACGACGAGACCTTCATGCGTACGCCATTCTCGAGACCGTGGTCACCCAGGTAGGCGCCCCACGGCCAGGCCGCAATGGCGACGTTGACCGGACAGTTGAGTGGATTGATGCCCATTTCGCCGTAGCCCAGGTACACGATTGGTCGCAGGTAGCACCCGTCTGCGAGGTCATTGACGCGCACCACTTCGATGCAGGCCTCGACGAGCTCGTCGAGGCTGTAGGAAACGGGGATCATCAAGATCTTGCAACTGCGCAACAGGCGCTCGATGTGCTCGCGAAGGCGAAAGACCGCCGGACCGGTCGGCGTTTTGTAGGCGCGAATGCCCTCGAACGCCCCGGTGCCGTAGTGAAGGGTGTGGGTCAAAACGTGCGTCGTGGCCTTGTCCCAGTCGACGAGTTGACCATCCATCCAGATCTTCTTGGTGGGGGTGATGGGCATTTACAACCTCTCTAATAGTTGAGTCGTGATTCCTGACGTCCCGAGAATCGAGACGTCACCTTCAAAGTCTCTCACTGCGCGAGCGATGCTCGCGGCCGCATCGTCCTCGCCCAGGTACTCGAGCATCAAAACAGCTGAGGACACGGCCGCGAGCGGATTGGCCCGATTGGTTCCGACGATGTCGTGGGCCGCTCCGTGCACCGGCTCAAAGAGCGATGCTCCAAATTTGTTGGGGTTGATATTTGCGCTTGCGGCGTACCCAATGCCCCCGGTCACGGCTCCTGCAAGATCCGACAAAATATCGCCAAAGAGATTGTCGGTGACGATCACGCTGTAGCGATGCGGGTCCTCGACCAGGTAGATGCACGCGGCGTCGACGTGGTTGTAGTCCACTTCGACCTCGGGGTAGTCGAGCTTCACCTCAGCGAGCACGCGCGACCACAGATCTCCCGCGAAGGTCAACACGTTCGTCTTGTGCACCAAGGTCACCTTGGGGCGGGCGGCACGCTGAGCTCGCTCGAAGGCGTAGCGCACACAGCGCTCAACGCCGAAGCGGGTGTTGACCGATCCCTGTGTGGCGATTTCGTGGGGCGTGCCGTATCGCAAGACGCCCCCCTCGCCGGCGTAAGGTCCCTCGGTATTCTCGCGCACTACAGCGAAGTCGCACCCTTGCGCGAGAGAACCGTCCACCCCGTGAAAGGGGCGATAGTTGATGTAGAGATCGAGTCCGAAGCGCATTCGCAACAGCAGTCCGCGCTCCAGGGTGCCCCCGGAGATGCGCGTGTCGCCGATCGCCGGGCCGATCGCCCCGAGCATGATGGCGTCAAAGCCCCTCAGACGCTCCAAGGTCGCGTCATCGAGCACGAATCCGTCGCGCAGGTACCGCGCGGCGCCCAGGTCGAATTGCTCGGTCGCGAACGAAACGCCCGCGGCCTGGACCACCTCGAGGGCGGCGGCCGTTACCTCGGGGCCGATTCCGTCGCCCCCGATAACGGCAATCGAGTGAACATGCTGGGTCATGAGTCGTCTCCTTGTCGTACCCATTTTGCCCGGCCCGACAGTGACGGAGCAAACCCGCACGCCGTGTCCGCGAGTCGACTCGGTAGAATTGAATCCTCTGCTCTAGTTGGGAAAGTGCCATGGCGGGCGAAATTCATCGCATCACACAAGAAACACTGGACAAACTCCGCACGGAGTACCACCACCTGACGACGGTTGGGCGCACCGATATCGCGCGTATCATCGAGTCGGCGCGCTTACTGGGCGATTTGAGCGAGAACGGTGACTACCACGCCGCCAAGGACGAGCAGGGCAAGATGGAGTCGCGCATTCGCCAGATCGATACCGTGATCCGCAACCACGAGCTCGTCGAACGTGACGAGCACGCCCGCGTCGCCCAGCACGCTTCCATTGTGCAGATCGTCTATGAGGGTGACGCCGACGAGGACTTTCAGGAATTCTTCATTGGCTCCATCGAGGAGAAGCCCGAGGGCGTTCTCGTCGCCTCGCCGACCTCGCCGCTGGGTTCGGCGCTGCTCGGTCACGCCGTGGACGACCTGGTGGAGTACGAAGCGCCCTCGGGGGTGTTGCGAGTCAAGATCGTGGGGCTTCGCTAGGAATGGCGCGACGCACCCTCTACGAAAAGATCTGGGAGGAGCATCTCGTCGCCGCGCCCCTGGGTGAACCGGCGGTCATGTACGTCGACCTCCACCTGGTGCACGAGGTCACCTCGCCCCAGGCCTTCGACGGACTTCGCCTCAACAATCGTGGCGTTCGCCGACCCGACCGCACTCTCGCGACCGCCGACCACAACGTGCCCACCGAACCGCTGTCGGTTCCGGTGAATGACCCGATCTCGCGCCGCCAACTCGAGGCGCTCGAGGAGAACTGTGAGGAATTCGGTATCACCGTCTTTCCGCGCGGGCACGAGAACCAGGGCATCGTCCACGTCATCGGACCCGAGCTCGGCGTCACCCAGCCCGGCATGACGATCGTCTGCGGCGATTCACACACCTCAACCCACGGTGCCTTTGGAGCGTTGGCCTTCGGCATCGGTACCAGTGAAGTGGAGCACGTGCTCGCGACCCAGACGCTTCCCCAGCAGCGCGCCAGGACCATGGCGGTCAACGTCGAAGGCTCCGCCCCGGCGGGCGTCACCGCCAAGGACATCGTGTTAGCCATCGTCGCCACGTTGGGCACCGGGGGCGGCGCGGGTTACGTCGTGGAATACCGTGGCCAGGCAATTCGCGACCTTTCAATGGAAGGCCGCATGACGCTGTGCAATATGAGCATCGAGGCCGGCGCGCGCGCCGGACTCGTCGCGGTGGACGAGACCACCATTGACTACCTGCGCGGTCGATCCGGCGTACCCTCGGGCGACGCCTTCGAGGAGGCGGCCACTCGCTGGCGCGGTTTCGTCAGTGACGATGACGCGGACTTTGACGCCGTCGTGACTATCAACGCCGCCGACCTCGTGCCCTTCGTCACCTGGGGCACCAACCCCGCGCAGGTGGTCGCTCTCAGTGGTGTCGTGCCCAACCCCGCCGACTTCGCGGACCCCGACCTCGCGAGCACCACGGAGCGTTCCCTCACCTACATGGGACTCACCCCCGGCACACCCATCAAGCAAATCCCTGTCGACGTGGTCTTTATCGGCTCGTGTACCAACAGCCGCATCGAAGACCTCCGCGCCGCCGCCGCGGTCGCCCGCGGTCATCACGTGGCCGACACCGTACGCGCACTCGTGGTGCCCGGCTCGCACCGCGTCAAGAGCCAAGCCGAATCTGAGGGTCTTGATCAGGTATTTCGTGAAGCAGGTTTCGAATGGCGCGAACCGGGATGCTCGATGTGTTTGGGCATGAACCCCGACCAGTTGAAGCCGGGGCAACGCAGCGCCTCGACGTCGAACCGTAACTTCGAAGGCCGCCAGGGCCGCGGCGGACGCACCCACCTGGTCTCGCCCGTCGTCGCCGCCGCGACGGCAATCTTCGGACGTTTCGCCGCGCCCGACGAGGTGAACTAGTGAAAGCCGTGCACGTCATAGAGGGCCGAGCCGTTCCCCTGGAGCGCTCCGACGTCGATACCGACCAGATCATCCCCTCGGACTGGCTCAAACGAGTCGAACGCACCGGATTTGGCCGAGGTCTCTTCAGCGAGTGGCGAGACGATCCAACCTTCGTTCTCAACGACGCCCAGTTCGCTGGGGCGAAAGTACTCGTCGCCGGGCCTCGCTTCGGCACGGGTTCCTCGCGCGAGCACGCGGTGTGGGCGTTGATGGACTACGGATTCGAAGCAATCATCGCACCGTCCTTTGGCGACATCTTTCGCAACAATTCTTCGAAACAAGGCCTCGTTATCGCCCAGCTCAGCGTCGAGGACGTCGACGACCTGATGGCACAGATTCACGACGACCCGTCGCACCTCGTGGTGGTCGACGTCGAGTCAGGTCTCGTCGAATTGCCCGCCAACGGCTGGCAGCGTTCATTCGCACTTGACTCGATGACGCGCGAGCGACTACTCAACGGATGGGACGACATCGGCCTCACGATGCGCCATGAGGGTGATATCACCTCGTACGAGACCACTTCTCATGCGCCCACGTTGACCGGACTCTTCGACGAGTCGGGTCGCGTCCAGTCGCGCTAGGTCAGCTGGCGAAGACTTCTCGCCGGACGAACTCTTCGGTCGCGAGACGGTGACGCCACACGGCCATTGAGCCCAGGACCGTGCTCGCCAGACCCGAGCAGGCCGTGGCGATGAGCGGCGCCCACAGGTGGATGTTCCAGTAGTAAATGATCCACAACGTCGCACAGCCCACCCCGATGAACCACGAGGCCGACGAGACTCCGCTGGCGTCTCTCGAGCGCACGAGCGCGAGGAACTGCGGTACGCGCAACAACGTCATCGCGAGACCGGTTCCGTAGACGCACGCCGACCACCCGCCGACGAATCCCGGGGCGACGCAACACGACAGAAACAGCGCCACGGCCTGAATCGAGCCGCGACGGTGTCGCCACGGCGAGAGTCGGAACACGATTGCCAACTGCAAGGGCCAGCACAACAGGCTGCCGAGGACGACCGCCGGTGAGTGTGCGCTCAATGCTCCGTAGAAGATCCAAAACCCGCCGATCAGGCTAAAGAGGAGCCAGGTGGCGAGCGATACCCCTTCGATTCCCTGTACGTTCACTCGGCGATATTGCGCAGCCATGGCCAACGTCCCAGCCGTCACGGCGCCCCAGGAAACCAGCACAACTAGCGATTGAGACACATAACCAACTTACGAAATCGTAACAACGAGGGGGTGCGATACCCCACCAGTCTAGGAGCGCAAAAACCTATCGACGGCGATTGGCCGCAGAAATTACGGCCTCGAGTGACGCATCGAGGATCGACGAGCTCATGCCGACTCCCCACCACGTCGTTCCGTCGGGTCCCTCAGCTTCGACATACGCCACCGCCGACGCACCCGAACCAGCGGTGAGGGCGTGCTCGGTGTAGTTGCGCACATTGAAATTGACGTCCATCTCGTTGCGTAGCCCGGCCATCAGCGCGTCGATCGGGCCGTTGCCCTCGCCCTTGACAGTGACGTGCTGACCATTGACAAGCAACTGGGCGAAGATGCGGGTCTGGTGCTGATCGGCCGCGACTTCACTCGAGATGAGCTGGATCTTGGGGCTCTCGGGCAGGTACGTCGTGGTGAATACTTCCCAGATCTCGGCGGGAGAGATCTCCGTGCCGCTCTGTTCGGTCACCTTTTGCACCTGCTGGGAGAACTCGACCTGCATAGCTCGCGGCAAGTCGAGGCCGTGCTCGGAACTGAGCAGGTAGGCAACGCCGCCCTTGCCCGATTGGGAGTTGACACGGATAATCGCTTCGTAGGTGCGCCCGGTGTGCTTTGGGTCAATCGGCAAATATGGCACTTCCCACACGTCGTAGGTGTCGCCGATGGCGGTCATTCCCTTCTTGATGGCGTCCTGATGCGAGCCCGAAAACGCCGTGTAGACCAGTTCGCCAACGTAGGGGTGACGAGGGTGAATGGGCAGACGATTCGCGTACTCCGCCACATGGCGGGCCTTATCAATGTCGCGAACGTCGAGTTCGGGGTCCACGCCCTGAGAGAACAAATTGAGTGCCAGGTTCACGACGTCGACGTTGCCGGTGCGTTCGCCATTGCCAAAGAGCGTCCCCTCGACGCGGTCGGCACCCGCCAGGACGCCCAACTCTGCGGCAGCGACGCCAGTGCCACGGTCGTTGTGGGGGTGCAACGACAAGATGATCGAGTCGCGCCGGTCCACGTGACGAAGGAAGAATTCAATGGCGTCGGCGTAGAGGTTCGGGGTGTACATCTCCACGGTGGCCGGCAGATTCAAGATCAGCGGGCGCTCGGGGGTGGGATCAATGATCTCAATCACGGCGTTGCATACCTCGAGGGCGTAGTCGAGTTCGGTGCCGGTGAAGCTNNGCTCTCGGGCGAGTACTCGTAGACAAACTCCGTGTCGGGCGACGTGTGCTCGAGACTTCGACATAGTGACGCCGCGTCGAGGGCAATCTGCTTGACCCCGTCCTTGTCGAGACCGAAAACCACCCGTCGTTGCAGTGTGGAGGTCGAATTGTAGAAGTGCACAATCGCACGTCGCGCCCCGTGAAGAGACTCGTAGGTACGTCGAATCAAATCCGGGCGTGACTGCGTGAGGACTTGGACGGTGACGTCGTCGGGAATCAGTCCCTGTTCGATGATGTGGCGCACGAAGTCGAAATCGGGCTGCGAGGCCGAGGGGAAACCGACTTCAATCTCCTTAAAGCCCATCAGGACCAGCTGTTCGAACATGACTTTCTTACGCTCTAAGTCCATGGGGTCGATGAGGGCCTGATTGCCGTCGCGCAGGTC
>PMTL01000070.1:299-17116 GCA_003168075.1 Acidimicrobiaceae bacterium | reverse complement strand
CGCGAACCGGCGCAGCAGACGTGTCCCTGATTGAAGAAGATACCGTCGATGATGCCCTCGATCATCTCGTCGATGGGGGCATCCTCGAAGACGATGTTGGCGCCTTTGCCCCCGAGCTCCAGCGTCAATCTCTTTGACGTGGCGGCGACCCGCTCCTGGATGAGTCGGCCGACTTCCGTGGATCCAGTAAAGGCAATCTTGTCGACCTCGGGGTGGTCCACCAGCGCGGCGCCGGTGGTGCCGTCACCGGTCACGATGTTCACGACGCCATCAGGCAGACCCGCCTGCTGGAAGATCTCGGCCAAAATCAACGCCGAGAGCGGCGTCGTTTCGGCGGGCTTCAGTACGCACGTGTTGCCCGCCGCCAGGGCCGGAGCCAACTTCCACGCCGCCATCAGTAGCGGAAAGTTCCAAGGGATAATCTGCCCAGCGACGCCGACGGGTTGCGGGTTCGCACCGAAGCCCGCATGCTCCAACTTGTCGGCCCAACCGGCGTAGTAGAAGAAATGAGCGGCCGCCAAGGGAACGTCGACGTCGCGCGATTCGCGAATCGGCTTGCCGTTGTCCAACGTCTCGACGACCGCCAACTCCCGCGACCGCTCTTGGATGAGACGCGCAATGCGGTACAGGTATTTGGCCCGTTCGGTCCCGGTGGTCTTCCTCCACACTTTGGTATAGGCACGTCGAGCGGAGACGACAGCGCGGTCGACGTCGCCCGCACTCGCCAGTGCCACCGTCGCCAGCGTCTCTTCAGTGGCCGGATTCAGCGAGGCGAACTGCTCGTGCGAGTCAGCTGACGTGAACTTCCCGTCGAGAAAGAGGCCGTAACTCGGCTGCAGGCGAGCAATCGACGTCGATTCGGAGGCCTCGTCGTAGGTCAGCGCGCCGAGCTCGGAGGTCAATGAATTGTCGGTCACGTCAGTCCCCTGAGAATTCATCGGGCCGAACGTACGCCCCGGTGCATTGCTTCATCCGTTGCATGAGCAAGTCGTTGAGCAGTGACGACGCGCCGAAACGAAAGTAGTCAGACGTCAGCCACGTGGCTCCGACCGTTTCATTCACCAGCACGAGATACTTCAGGGCGTCCTTGGTGGTCCGGATTCCACCGGCGACCTTGACGCCCACCAACTGCCCCGTGAGTTCGGCAAAGTCGCGCACCGACTCGAGCATGACGAGGGCCACCGGCAGCGTCGCGTTGACGCTCACCTTGCCGGTCGAGGTCTTGATGAAGTCCGCACCGGCGAGCAGGGCGATCCAGCTCGCTCGCTTTACGTTGTCGTACGTGACCAATTCGCCCGTCTCGAGGATGACTTTGAGGTGGGCGCCGCCGCACGCCGCCTTGACGGCCACAATTTCGTCGAACACTTGTCCCCATCGACCCGAGAGAAACGCCCCGCGGTCGATGACCATGTCAATCTCGTTCGCTCCCGCTTGCACGGCTTCGTTCACGTCGAGCAGCTTGACGTTGAGTGATGCGCGCCCCGACGGGAACGAGGTCGCCACCGCCGCCACCGCGACGCCAGAGTCGCCCAACACGCGCCGGGCGTGAGCGACCAGGTCAGGGTAGACGCACACGGCAGCGACGTGGGGTACTTTCACATCACTCGGGTCAGGTCGCCGGGCCTTGGTACAGAGCGACGTCACTCGCCCGAAGGTGTCTGCTCCTTCCAGCGTCGTCAGGTCCACCATCGAAATCGCGAGGTCAATTGCCGTCATCTTGGTCGTTTTCTTGAGCGATCGAGTACCCAGCTTGGCGGCTCGACTCTCGGCGCCAACCGCATCGACGCCGCTGAGGCCGCTCACGTAGCGGCGCAGTTCGTCTTCGTTATGCATGGTAGGAACCGAGATCACCGCCGGGACCAAGACACCGCGATCACGCGCGTCGACAAGCCGAAGAGGAGCAATACTCATCTTGGTCAGGCTATCAATGTACCCCGACGCCTTCCAACGGCGCACATTGCGCGAATTCGACCGCGAAAGGGCCCTTCGCGCCTCCTTCGCAGCACTCGTCAAGTTCGTGCCCGCAGTGGGGCCGATGCATAATTGCTGGCACTAGTGGCGAAAGGTGAAATGTGATTCGAGCACGAGACTCGGAACGACCACGTGTCGTGATGGGGGCCGATACGCCTCCCACGCTGCGTTTCGACAATATGGCGACGCATACGACGACGTACCTCGCGCACTTCCTCCGCGATATACGCGCCGACTCACTCGATGACGTGCAGCCCGCCGTTCGGGCCGCAGAACACGCCGCTCGAGAAGGCAATTGGGTCGGCGGCTTCATCTCGTACGACGCCGCACCGGCCTTCGATGACGCACTCACAGTGACCTCTCACTCGAAGAATCCGCTCCCGCTGGCGTGGTTCGGCGTCTTCGCGGAGGCTCGAGTTGCCAACTTCGAACTGGCGCGCTCATCACGAGCGCAGTCGCGGCCGAACTGGTCATTGAACACCGAAGAAAGTGACTACGTGCAGCGCGTCGAGGATATTCGTGATCGAATTCGAGCCGGTGACGTCTACCAGGTCAATTTCACGACCCGGGCGACAACCACTGACCCCATTGACCCGATCGAGCTGTACCGGCAACTCTTGGTGGCTCAACAACCTCAGTACGGCGCGCTGATAACTCACGACGAGTTCGCCGTGGTCAGCGCGTCTCCGGAACTGTTTTTCGAGTGGCACCATTCACTCCTGAGATGTCGTCCCATGAAGGGAACCCAACGACGTGGCTACTTCGTCGGCGAGGACGACGCGTTGGCCACGTCGCTTCTCTCGTCGCACAAGGAGCAGGCCGAGAACATCATGATTGTCGACCTCGTTCGCAACGACATGGCCAAGGTCGCCCAACTCGGCTCGGTCAAAGTGCAGTCGCTCCTTGAACTCGAGCCCTACCCGAACGTCTGGCAACTGGTCTCAGAGATTACGTGTGAGACCGAACCCGGCGTTGGATTCACCGACGTCGTCGCAGCTCTGTTCCCCAGTGGCTCGGTCACCGGTGCGCCCAAGCCCAGCGCGATGTCGCTCATCGCGTCAATCGAAGAGACGCCACGCGGGGTGTACTGCGGTGCGGTGGGACTCCTCGAGCCGATCGATGACGGAGTCCACGCCACCTTCAACGTCGCTATTCGCACGGCCGTCATCACCGCGCAGGGCGGCGAGTTCGGTTCGGGGGGCGGAATCGTCACGAACTCCGAGTCGTCACGTGAATACGGCGAAATGCTCCTCAAGGCCCAGCAGCTCCGGTCACCGCCGCCACAGGGTTATCGACTCCTGGAAACGTTTCGTCATATTCCCGAAGGGCCAACAAAAGTGCGCGAACGACACCTTGCGCGCCTTCAACGTTCGGCGTTACGACTGGGCTTTCGGTGGCCCGCGGACCTGAGCGACGTGGTGCATCGTCGCCTCGCTCTCGTGGAGTACGAGGCTCGGGTGCGGGTGCTGCTCTCTCTCGACGGACGTCTCTCGATCCAACATTCGCCCGCGCCTGAACGCAGTGACAAGCCAGTGCGCTTGGTGCTCGACGACGAAGCCGTCGCGAGCGACGACCTCATGTTGTTCCACAAAACAACCCGACGCTCCCTCTACAACCGTCGCCAGCGTCGATTTCCCAGCGCCGATGACGTCATCATGGTCAACGAGCGCGGGGAGTGTACTGAGGTAACCACGGCCAATTTTGCCGTTCGCCGTGGGAGCGCCTGGCTCACCCCGCCGCTGTCGTCGGGCTGCATGCCCGGTATTGCTCGCGAGGTACTACTCGAGCGAGGCGAGATCAGCGAAGGTGTGGTACTCGCGAAGGACCTCGTGAGCACCGACGACATCGCTGTTTTTAATTCACTTCGTGGCTGGCGGCGAGCTCTGCTGGCGTCATCGCCGACTCAGTAGCTCCAACGCGACGTCGCGGCGGCTCAGAAAGAAGGCAATTCTCCCGCGGCGTGACGCTGCGCCAGGGACGGCGCCGCGGCGTCCTTCTCGCTCAAGATCGCCTCACCAGTCAAGGCCCAGGGCACGTTGATCTCGGGGTCCAACGGATTGATTTCAAGTTCGTTGTGAGCGTCGAAGGGAGACGAGAGTAGATACGCCAGAACTGCCGTCTCGGACGTCACGCAAAAGCCGTGGGCCACCCCCGCGGGCAGCACCACCGTGGTGCCTTCGTCTGCGGCGAGTGAGACGCTCACCACACGTCCGTACGTGGGCGACCCTACGCGGATGTCAACGATGACGTCGTCCAGGTTTCCGTAGACGCAGGTCACTGCTTTGGCCTGGCCGCGCGGTGCCAGTGAATAGTGCAGTCCGCGCACCACATTGCGCGTCGACATTGAGAGGTTCGACTGCTCAGTCGAGAAAGTGAGTCCCGTTGCTTCGAAGTCGGACAGCTTGAACCACTCGCGAAAGAAGCCGCGATCGTCCCCGAAGACGCGCGACTCGGCGACGTAGAGGCCCGCAATGTCGAGTTCGCGCAGGTTCACTTGACGTCCTTTAACGGGCGCCACCAGGACTCATTGTCGAAGTACCACTGCACCACGGCCTCGAGTCCGTCGTCGAAGGGAACCTGGGGGCTGTAGCCAAGCTCGTTGCGGATCTTCGAGCAGTCGACCGAATAGCGGCGGTCGTGACCGAGGCGGTCGGCGACAGACTCAATACTGTCTTCGGTCTTGTCACACAGTTGCAGCAGACGGTACGTCAATTCTTTGTTCGTGAGTTCCGTGCCGCCGCCGATGTTGTAGATCTCTCCCGCCCGGCCGCCCTCGAGCACCAGCAGGATGCCGCGGCAGTGGTCGTCGACGTGCAGCCAGTCGCGCACGTTGAGTCCGTCGCCGTAGAGGGGGACCTTGTGACCGTCCATCAAGTTGGTCGCGAAAAGCGGGATCACCTTCTCGGGGAACTGGCGTGGGCCGTAGTTGTTCGAACAGCGCGTCACGTTGACGTGAAGACCGTAGGTGCGGTGATAGGCGAGCGCGGCCAGGTCTGAACCAGCCTTCGACGACGAATACGGCGAGTTGGGTTCGAGGATATGCCCTTCACTCCAAGAACCCTCGGAAATCGAACCATAGACCTCGTCGGTCGAGACGTGCACGAAGCGCTCGACGTGGTGGCGACGAGCACTCTCGAGCAGCGTTTGGGTGCCGATCACGTTGGTCTCGAAAAATGTCCGCGCCCCGGTGATGGAGCGGTCCACGTGGCTCTCGGCGGCGAAGTGCACGACGGCCTGGGCTCCGCGCAGGGTCTTCTCGGTCACGTCAGGGTTGGTGATGGAGCCTTCAACGAACGTCACGCGCGTGTCGCGCAGGACCCCTTCGATGTTCTCGCGACGGCCCGAATAGGTCAGTGCATCGAGGATCACGATGTCGTCGTATTGCAGGTGCTGCGCCTCCAATAACATCTCGGCGAAGCGCGAACCGATAAATCCGGCCGCTCCGGTGATCACAATGCGCATGGCGATACCTCGGCCTTAGCTAGGGGTTGACGGACTTCTATACTAATGGAGTGAAGGGAATCATTCTGGCCGGCGGTAGTGGTACGCGTCTCTTCCCTATTACCCGAGCCACCTCCAAGCAACTGCTCCCGGTGTACGACAAGCCCATGATTTACTATCCCCTCAGCACTCTGATGCTGACGGGACTGCGCGAGATTCTCCTCATCACGACTCCCCACGACCAGGCCGCGTTCCAGCGCCTCTTGGGCGACGGTTCGCACCTCGGTCTCGAGATCTCCTGGGTGATCCAGGACCAGCCCAACGGACTGGCGCAAGCCCTCATACTCGGTGAGGAGTTCTTGGCCGGCGACAAGTGCGCTCTGATTCTCGGCGACAACTTGTTCCACGGACCGGGACTCGGTTCGCACTTGAGCGAGAACACCGACATCAAAGGTGCGCTCATCTACGCCTACGAGGTGTCGGACCCGACGTCGTACGGCGTCGTGGAATTCGGCGACGACGGCAAGGTTCTCTCAATTGAGGAGAAGCCCAAGGAACCCAAGAGCCATTACGCGATTCCTGGTCTGTACTTCTACGACGAGAAGGCGCCGGCCTTGGCGAAAACCCTTACCCCGTCGGCGCGCGGGGAACTCGAAATTACGGCGCTCAACAACGCCTACCTCGAATTGGGCGAACTCAACGTGCAGACCTTGTCGCGCGCCACGACGTGGCTTGACACTGGCACCCACGAATCGCTCTACGAAGCGGGCGGGCTGATTCGCACGCTCCAGCACCGTTCCGGCCTGCGCATCGGCGACCCCGAACAGATTGCTCGCGACCACGGTTGGGTCGCTACTGCGTAGTAACTATGTCGTCGGTCCGCGGGGCTGGCCTACAGTGGTGCAACGACATCCTTGAAGGAGTTTTCATGTCCACCGTCGCTGTCCCCTCACGTCGCCCGGTCCTCGCCGACGTCGTCTCGAAGTCGCTCCTCGCGGACGCCATTCTGGTCGTCGGCGCCGCTGCCTTCGTCGGACTGCTCGCTCAAATTTCATTCACGATCCACCCCTTCGTCGTTCCCTTCACGGGCCAGACCCTCGGCGTTCTTCTCGTGGGCAGCACCCTCGGCATCCGCCGCGCCCTCGCTTCAATGGCGCTCTACGTCGTCGCGGGACTTGTGGGCCTGCCGTGGTTCGCCGGGCACGCAAGTGGCTACTCATCGCTGCTGTTTGGCTATCTGCTCGGCTTCGTCCTCTCGGTCACTCTGATGAGCTGGCTCGCGTCAAAGGGCAATGACCGTAACGTCGTGAGCGCCTTGGGTCTCTTCATCATTGGCGAGCTAGCCATTTACGCAATCGGCGTGCCGTGGTTGGCCATTGACCTGCACATGTCACTGCTCAAGGCCATCTCCATTGGGATGACGCCATATTTGATTTTCGACCTTGCGAAAGCGGTCGTCGCCGGGACGCTGCTACCGACCACGTGGCGTTTCGTCGACCGTTCCACTAAGAGCTGAGTACCGCGGGACGGTCCTTCGTCTCTCGACGGTAAGTTAGACACCATGAGCGACGTGATTCCTGAACCACTCGAACCAGACGTCTCCGAGAAAAGTCCCGTTTCTGAGCACTGGGTCTGGGCCGGGTACCACCGTCCCGCAATCCCTCGGGTTCTCGTCGACCACATGACCGCCAATTGGGCGCCGGTCGACATTAGTTCCGACGTGCACCCGGCCGCGGCCAACTTCGCGGCCCGTCGCGAGGCGGTCGCTCGCCACTTTGGCGACGCCACGCTCGTCGTGTCGACCGGCAATCCCAAGGTCCGCGCGAACGACACCGACTTTCGCTTCCGTGCGGGTACTGATTTCTTCTACCTCACCGGCTGCCAAGAGCCCGACGCAGTACTGGTCATCTCGCCGAGCGCGGCGGGTCCGCGCAGCACCCTGTACGTGGCTCCGCGCCGAGACTTCCAGTCGCACGATTTCTACACCGACGCACGCTACGGCGAACTCTGGGTCGGACCGCGACGCGGAGTCGAGGAGTGCGCCACGTACTACGGCGTCGAGACCGCACCCATTGAACACCTGGAGAAGGACTTGACCTCCCTCTCCGCCACGAACGTGTTGAGTGTGCGAGGGTTTGACTCCGTTGTCGACGGGCTCATCCCCGTCAATTCCGAGGACGAGCGCTTGGCGACCTCGCTGTCCGAGATGCGACTGATCAAGGACGCTTACGAAGTTGCTCAACTCCAAGAAGCGATTGCCCACACCGTGCGCGGCTTCGAGGACGTCGTGCGCGCCCTGCCGACGGCCGTCGGTCGCGGCGAGCGCGTGATCGAAGGCGTCTTCAATCTGCGGGCCCGGGTCGAGGGCAACGACGTAGGTTACGACACCATCGCCGCCAGCGGATCGCACGCCACAATCCTGCACTGGATACGCAACGACGGCGAAGTGCACAACGGTGATCTGCTACTGCTCGACGCCGGCGTGGAGTGTCACCAGCTCTACACCGCCGACGTCACGCGCACAATGCCGGTCAACGGAAAGTTCTCGCCCGCCCAGCGTCGCGTCTACGAATTGGTACTCGCCGCACAACAAGCCGGCATTGACGCGGTGCGTCCGGGTGTCGACTTTCGCACCCCTCACCGCGTCGCCATGAAGGTTCTCACCGAGGGACTCCACGGGCTCGGCATTCTTCGCGAGGAGCCCGAGGAAGCGCTGCGGCCGGACCGACAGTTGTATCGCCGCTACACGCTGCACGGTACGAGCCACATGCTCGGCATCGACGTACACGACTGCGCCAACGCCCGAAACGAGAAGTACCACGGCGAGCTGCTCGAGGGTTACGTCTTGACCGTTGAGCCGGGCCTCTATTTCCAAGCGAACGATTTGACGGTTCCCGAGGAGTATCGCGGAATCGGGGTACGCATCGAAGACGACGTCCTCGTGACCGCCGACGGATCGTTGAATCTCTCCGCAGCACTGCCGCGGAGCGTTGACGAGATCGAAGCATGGATGGCGGGACTGTGGGCGAGCGGCCCGAGCGACCTCAACCTTCGCTAGTACTCGACGACCTGAGACAATAAATCATTCCGTCTCAATCTCTTCTCGGCTGATGCCGAGGAAGTACAGCACCGCATCGAGATAGGGAACTGACAAAGCCGCGTCGGCGTGCTCGCGCACCACGGGCTTGGCGTTGAAGGCGATTCCGAGACCGGCGACCGAGATCATGTCGATGTCGTTGGCACCGTCGCCCACGGCCACCGTTTGCGCCAACGGAACGCCCACTTCGGCGGCGAAACGCTCGAGAGCGCGGGCCTTGCCCGCGCGGTCCACGATGGGCGCCGCCAGGCGACCCGTCAGTTTGCCGTCCACGATCTCGAGACGATTGGCGGCGAGGTAGTCGACGTGCAGTTCCGCCAGCAATGGTGCCAAGACTTCAACAAATCCACCCGACACCACCGCGGGAACGTAGCCCAAGCGGTGAAGGGTGCGCAGCAGCGTTCGTGCCCCCGGGGTGAGGCGCAGCCGCTCGCGAACCCGGTCGAGAACGCGAGCGTCCAGGCCTTCAAGAAGCGCGACGCGACGACGCAGCGATTCCGCAAAGTCGAGTTCACCAGCCATCGCCAGCTCAGTGATTTTTGAGACTTCTTCTGCGCAGTGGCACTCTTCGGCCAGTAGGTCGATGACTTCGTCTTGGAGCAACGTCGAGTCGGCGTCCATCACGACGAGGTGCTTGGCGCGGCGGTGCAAACCCGCCCGCTGCACTGCGAGGTCGACGCCGTTTCGCTGCGCCACCGACGTCACGGCTTCGCGCAAGGCGGAGTGGTCGCGACCGCGCACGACCAGTTCGTAGCAGTCAACTGGATAATTTGCCAGATGCACGATGCGTTCACACGTGGCGTCCGCCGAGGCAATGGCGCGAAAAATGGCCTCGAGTTGGTCCGCGCCAATCCTCGTCGCGAGCAGCGTCACCAGGAGTCGACCACCTTCCAAGGCCACGTCAGGTACGACCTGCTCGACGTGGGCCACAATTCCGTCGCGGTCAATGTCGCGAGTCGCGAGGGCGACGCGCACGTCATCTTCACTCACAGAATCATCCACCGTCACTTCGCCACAGAGCACCAGTGCACCGCGAATCGTGATCTGCGCGACGTCGGAGAGTTGTCCACCGGACTGCGTGACTCGCGCGAGAGCGGCGAAAAGTTCGGCCCCAACGCCGACGCGGTCGGGTCCAGAGACGGTGACGAGGTAGGTAGCGCGGGGCACGGTTAAATGCTACGGGGTTTCAACAAAGTGCTATTGCTGCTCTTCGCGAGCTCTGAGTTCTCGTACGGAAGCGACGTTGGCGTCGGTGCGGGCGTCGAACTGCCAGAGCGATGGCAACGCCGCCCCGACCACGCCCACCGAACCCGAGCACGCCAGGCCACCGAACGTCAGCGAGAAACGCAGACTGGTCCACGCCGCCATGACACCAGCGCGAAACTGCCCGGCGGTGGGCCCGAAGGAATACGAGATCATCTCCATGCCGGCCATGCGACCACGGATGTCGGGCGGAATCGACTCGTTCCACATCGTGCTGCGAAAGATTCCGCTCAACGAGTCTGCTCCACCGGCAATCGCCAGACCCCCTAGAACTAGCCAAAGTGATGAGAAGTATCCAAAAATGGCAATGCCCAATCCCCAGACCGCCGCCGAGGCGACGACGGCGCGTCCGTAGTGGTGCACTCGCTTGGTCCATCCCGAGATAAGCGTGAAGACGAGCGCTCCCGCGGGCAGCCCGCAGTAGAGCAGCGAGAGGGCGTAAGTGGAGTGGAACCTCGCCGCGACGAAGGGCAACATCGCCACGGGAAACGCGAAAGTCATGGCGAGCAAGTCAATAATGTACGTACCCACGATGTCGGGGCGCGACTTCAAGAACGACACGCCTGCTCTCAGCGCCGCGCGGTCATTGTCGTCGAGTGACGTGGGGGCGAGTTGGTGAGCGAGACCCGACAAGAGGTACAGCGAGATTGCGAATGTCACAAGATTCGCGCCGTAGACGAAACCCGGTCCGGCGCCCACTGCGACGAGACCACCGAGAGCCGGGCCAATGATTGACGCCGTGGTGTAGCGAACGTTGGCGAGGGTCGAGGCCGCGCGCTGCAGATCGTGGGGTACGAATGTCTGATTGAGTGCCTCGATGCTCGGACGTTGCAGACTCGAGACTGCGGCGGCCACCACTGCGTCGGCGTAGAGGATCCACACCTGGGGGTGCGGGAGCAGAGCGTTGACCAGCACCACGGCCGTCGCGATCATGAGCAGCATCTCCATCGTGATGATGAGAGTCCGACGATTCATACGGTCGGCCAAAATCCCTCCGTAGAGCCCGAAGACGACGAGGGGAACCAATTCGAAAAGTCCAAGTGCACCGACGTCGAGTGGCGAGTGTGTCAACTGCTTGAGTTGATAAGGGATCGTCACGTACGTGGCCTGGGACCCCAGGGCCGTGATGAGCCCCGCGACATAGAGCTTTCGATACTCCTTCGAGACGCGCAGTGGCGTGAGGTCAACGCCCAGATGTTGCTTCACGCCGGTGGTCCGCTCAGCCAGCCCGAGTCGGGGGTGAAGTGGCGCAGCACCTTGGCGGGCACTCCCCCGAGTACCACGTGGTCGGGGTACGTTCCGCGCACGACCGCTCCGGCGGCGACCGTGGTGTTGCGCCCGAGGTGCGTGCCGGGAAGGATGACGACATTCGTACCCAGCCAGCTACCCGAACCGATCGATACCGCCGACTCTTCAGGTGTTTGCCATCCCACGGGAGTGTCGGGGTCGAGGTACGTGTGGTTCTGGTCGGTGATGTAGACGTAGGGTCCGGTCTGGACCTCGTCGCCGATTGTGATGGACCAGTGCCCGATGATGTGAGAACCACGACCGACGACGCACTTCTTGCCAATCGTGACGACGGGGGCGTGCAGCATCTCTTGCTCGCCACTGATACCGGCGGTGAGACAGACATTGGGTCCGATCAGCGTCTGCTCGCCGATGGAGAGGTAGCGCTCGTTGTAGATGATTCCCTGGGGCGCCATGAGACCAGCTCCACTACCGAAGTAAAAGAATTTCTTTGCATAGGCGTCGTGCGGGCCAACGTTCGCCAGGTCATTAGCGTATCGACGGGCGGCGCGAATGCGCTCGCCGAGCCACCGTCGAAATCGAAGCCGCGTGTTCACCGCGACAACGCTACTTGTGAGCGGCAGCTAGCGGGCGCCGGGATTCACCATTGGCACGGGGCCTATCGGGTCGTGGGTCGTCGAAGGGTCGCCGGCTACGGCACTCTCACTGCCAGCAATCACCCGGGGGTGCGACGGCGTGCAGCCCGGGGCCGCAGGGTCATCGACACGCGTTACCCAAATCGCCAGGTCTGGGGGACCCGTTCGCGAACCGCCCGATGCCGCCATGTTCACGGTGGAGCACGCCGGCATTTGAACCAATGCTCCGCCGTTGTCGTCTCGCCACGGCAGCGAAACCGTCTCACTCGCATTTACCAAACTGGAGTGAACGTAGTGCCCGCAGCGCACGTCGTTCGCTCGGTACACGACGTCGGGCGGATTTTTTCCAGATCCCAGCACGACCGCGGCCCAACCCGAGGAGGATGGAGCCGTCTTTTGTGGTCCATTGAACGCCGTGCATTGGTAGATGGCGTCGCTGAACTGGACCAAACCGACCCATGCGGGCTGGGAGTGGACCACTCGGACGCCTCTGAATCTCTCGACGACAGTGACCAAACCGAAGGCAATACCCTTGATCGAATATCCCTGCGCCTGCGACGTTGCCCACGCCTCGGTAACAATGGCACGAGGAACGTCGCGGGTCCCCATGTCGGCGGGTGCGGGCACAACGCGAAAGGCTCCGCCATCCAATGCGAAGGCCTTAACGAATCGTCCCGCGACAATGGTGCCCGGGGCCAATGTGGTCGGCGCCCGGCTCGACGTTGCCGCCGCGGGCATTGCACTCGACCACAAGGTTGCATCCAGGGCAATCGCGACCAGCAAGAATCCGCAGCGTCTAATCGTTCCGCGCATCAGCACACCTCCTTGACTTCAATTCTGTCGCCTCGAAAGGTGTACTTACATCGCGATGCGTCGACCTGGATTAATCCAGCGTCAATGGGGCGTCGATGTCGACCTCAGCTCCGACGACGTCGGGCAACAATGCAGTGGCCAGGCGCTCACGAACGCGGCCATCGATCTCGGCCATGGTCTGGGGATTCTCACGCAGGAATGTCTTCACATTTTCGCGACCCTGACCCATCTGCTCACCCTCGTAGGTGAACCAGGCACCGGCCTTCTTCACAAAACCCAGTTCCACGGCTACGTCGAGCACCGAACCTTCGCGGCTGATGCCCTGGCCGTACATGATGTCAAACTCGGCTTGCTTGAACGGCGCGGCGCACTTATTTTTGACGACCTTGACACGGGTACGGTTACCCACGACTTCGGTGCCGTCCTTGATCGACTCGATACGACGGATGTCGAGACGAACCGAGGAGTAGAACTTCAGCGCACGTCCACCGGGGGTCACCTCGGGCGAGCCGTACATAACGCCGATCTTCTCGCGCAGTTGGTTAATGAACAGCGCGACGGTGTTGGACTTCGACAGCCCGCCGGTCAACTTGCGAAGGGCCTGGCTCATCAGTCGCGCCTGGAGACCGACGTGCGAGTCACCCATGTCGCCCTCGATTTCGGCGCGCGGCGTCAGGGCCGCTACCGAGTCGATGACGATCACGTCCAGTGCGCCCGAACGGATGAGCATGTCGCATATCTCGAGGGCCTGCTCGCCGGTGTCGGGCTGCGAGATCAGGAGATCGTCCACGTTGACGCCGATGGCGCGCGCGTAGATCGGGTCCATCGCGTGCTCCGCGTCGATGTAGGCGCAGACGCCGCCGTTTCGCTGGGCTTCGGCGACCACGTGCATCGCCAAGGTCGACTTTCCAGAGGACTCGGGGCCGTAGAGCTCGACGATGCGCCCGCGCGGTAGTCCGCCGATGCCGAGTGCCATGTCGAGAGCGAGAGCGCCAGTCGGGATGGACTCGATGTTCATGTGCAAGTTCTCGCCCATGCGCATGATCGAGCCCTTGCCAAACTGCTTCTCAATCTGGCCGAGGGCCGATTCGAGGGCCTTAGCCCGATCGTCGGTTGCCATTGATGTCTCCTTGTTCTTCGTCACTTGGGGCACGCTATCGACCCCTAGTCACATCGGTCGCTCTCCGCTGAAAGTTACCGTACTACGAACAAGTGTTCGTATCGGGGATTTGGCGTTGTGTGCGCAAAAAAACATTGTCCAAAATCACTCTAACCCCCCGTTAGGCTGGAAATCATGGGAAACGACCAATACGACCCCGACGAGAAAATCGGCCTCGATATGGAGCCCGACGAGGTCCTGGCAGCCATTTTCGAGGGGGCTGGCGTCGAAGAAACGCAGCCTGACATCGTCAGCGACCCAGGGGTCGAGGGCGGCGTGGACGCCCCCAATGAGGAGCCTGAGGAGAACGAACCCGAGGTTTAGACTTTGGGAATGCATTGGCCTGCAGGCACAATCGCGACCGTCTGTGTCGCCGCGTTTACTGGGGCGAGCATGGTGATCGCGTACCGTGCTTAACACCACGGCAGGGCACTTACGGGATGGTCAAATCCGATACGAATGAGGGTGGCGAGGCATCTCGATACTATTGAGTACCGCACCACTCAAGTAATTAGCAGAGAGCCCCGCCCATTTGAGCGCAGCGCTGCGGTCTTTGTTTACAACTTCGGCGATGTGGATCAGACCTTGCGATTTGATAACGACCGCTCCCGGGTCATTTGGCCGCGAGCGAAGAAGGCGCGAATTGGAGTGGCTACTAAAGGGTTCCTTGTAGAGAGTCACAAGGGCGGCATGGTGTTCATTGACATCTTCAGTTCCACCGGCGCGTGGCCCAAGGGCGAGCGACACAAAAAGGCCCCGATACGGTGGCGACCTCACTATTGGCTATGGCTTGTAAGTTCGACGACGAGTGACCATAGAAGAAAGCGGCTAATACGCATAGCAGTGAAATACGACGATGCTCTTAAACCATAATTTTCGCAGGCAGGAGTGCGCGATCTTTTCCCTGGTCGAAAAGGTGTTCGCCGCTACCGAGGACACCTGCTTTTTTGCGCCCACAGCGCCGAGGATTTCTTCGAAAAATCTCTCAGTCCAGACGATCAAGACCTCGACGTAGAGCGTCGAGGGCACCGATGGCGCTAAAGGAACGCACCCGCGACCGGTCGCCGGGGACTCGCAATTGTACGTGGCTGACCTCGTCTCCAATGGCCAGTCCCACGAACACTGTGCCGGGCTGATACCCGTCCTGCTCGTCGGGTCCCGCGACACCGGTGATGGCAAGTGCCACGTCGACCTTGAGCAATATCTTCGCTCCACGGGCCATCTCCTCGGCCGCCGAAGCGCTCACCACTGGCCCCGGAGTGACGTGGAGCAACTCGAACTTCACATCTGATGCGTAACTCACCAGTCCCCCTCGAAACCACGTCGAGGCTCCCGGCACGTTCACCAAGCGACTGGCGACGAGACCGCCGGTTAACGACTCGGCGAGTCCCAACGTCCACCCGCGTGCGAGAAGTCGTTGGGAAATGGCGAATTCCATCGTCTCGTCGTCAATGCCGAAGACGATGTCGCCGTACGCGCTCGCGATCAGGGCGCGCACTAGTTGCTCTTCTTCGTCAAGTAGCGACAGCGCGTGGTCGCGGTCATTGCCGCGCGCAGTAATACGCACCTTGATGCCCTCGATCCCCGACGCCAGGAATGCAATGGTCACCCGATCAGAGTCAATCAGCGCATCGAAGCGCTCCGCAACTGCCTCGGCGAGGCCTGATTCACTCGCACCCCAGGTGCGCAATACCCGGCTCACGATGACCGAGATCTGGCCCAGGGCGCGCTGGCGAGCGAGCAAGTCGGGCAGAATCGCTCGCTCGAACATGTCGCTCATCTCGTAGGGCACGCCCGGTACTGCGTACATCACCTGGTCGCCGAGCGGACACATCAAACCCGGCGCGGTGCCACGCACTTGTTCGATAATCGTGGCCCCGTCGGGGACGTCGGCTTGGAGCAGATTGTTCTCGGACATCGTGCGCCCTCGGGCGTCGAAGAAAGAACGGATCTTCGCAATGATCTCGTCGTGGCGCACCAGCGTGACGCCCATTACTTCCGCCAATGCGGCGCGGGTGATGTCGTCTTGGGTGGGACCGAGGCCCCCGCAGACGATAACGGCGTCACTACGGCTCAGAGCGACGCGAAAGGCGGACACGATGCGCTCGTGGTTGTCGCCCACGTGCTGGTGGTAGTGCGACGCAATCCCGTTGGCGGTCAGTCGCTCGCCGAGCCACTGCGAATTGGTGTCGGGGATCTGACCGAGGAGCAGTTCGGTTCCGACGGCGACAATCTCAACTCGCACGGGCAAACAACTCCCTACCGTCGAGGTAGTACCGCCAACCGGTGTAGACGGTCATTACGACAGCGACCCAAATCGTCACGTCGGCAATCCAGAGGTGACGCGCCGTCAGCGGGATCACGCAAAAGGCGATCGCCCAGTCCTGCACGAACGTCTTCCACTTGGCGATCTTCACCGCCGGGATCGAAAATCCCCGCCGGGCGGCGCGAGCGCGGTGCACGCTCATCCATATCTCGCGCAACGTGATGATGATCGAAGGGATGATGAAGCTGCTGACGCCGTGCGGACGCGAGATGATGATGGCGTAGAGACCGCCCAAGAGGACGATTTTGTCAGCCAGGGGGTCGAGGAAGGCACCCGACGTCGTGGTGCCGTGGCGTCGCGCGACGATGCCGTCGAAGTAGTCCGACGCGGCCGCCAGTGCTCCGACGCCCGTCGTCCACCACGAAATGCGATGCACAATGATCATGTACATGAACACCGGTGCGACGGCCAGACGGAAAAACGTCATGAGGTTCGCCGGCGTGAGCAGGGCTGATTCTCCATAAATACGGTCGCGCGTCGTCATATCGTCACCCCCTCCACATCCGTCCCGTGACTCGCCACGATCTCTACTGTCGCAAACGACCCGACGCGAAGCGCCGGGTCGACCATCACGATGCCGTCAATTTCCGGGCACTCTCGTACACTACGGCCGACGCCGGGCGCATCGACCAACACTCGTTGGCGAGTGCCCACGAGGGCGTCGCGGCGCGCCGCGGTGATCTCGTCCTGGAGTTCTGAGACCTCGCGCAGGCGCTCGAGCGCCAACTCATGGGGAACGTGCTGACCCAGGTCGTGCGCGAAAGTGCCGTCCTCATCGGAGAAAGTGAAGAAGCCGGCCCAGTCGAGTTGCGCCTCCTCAATGAACTCGAGCAGGTTGCGTTGGTCCTCCTCGGTCTCGCCGGG
>PMTL01000070.1:0-268 GCA_003168075.1 Acidimicrobiaceae bacterium | reverse complement strand
AGGTGAGCCCCGACGGGTACAAGTACAACAGGCGAACCCGCTCTACTTCATTCGACAGCGCGCGCGTGAGCTCGATGAGCGGTTGGGTACCGCCCTCGTCGAGCACCTCCACCGCTTCACCCAACGCGGCGCGCCGACGGTCATGGCCCCAGCTGGCGAGGTCCTGGGCAATCAGCACAATCTCCTGGACGCCGCCGGCGACCAGGGCGCGCGCCTCAGTCAAGATCTCGAGCGTCGAGCGCGAACGCTGGTCACCGCGAAACGTCGG
>PMTL01000005.1 GCA_003168075.1 Acidimicrobiaceae bacterium | reverse complement strand
GGTCTCGATCCCGGCACCTTGTGCTCCTATGGTTTTGTCAAGTCAAAACGAAGGGATTTTCGACTTCCTCACGCAGCGTTTTCCAATGGCGATTGATAAAGAGTTCCGTCTCGCATCATTGCGTAGAGGACGTCGCAGCGCCGACGAGCCAATGCGATTAAGGCCTGGTTGTGTCGTTTTCCTTGAGCTCTCTTGCGGTCGTAGTAGGCCCTCGAGTGTGCGTCGTTGAGGGCCGCGAAGGCCGAGAGGTAGAGCGTTCGCTTCAGCATCTTGTTGCCTCGATGAGAGGAGTGTTCACCTCGGATCGACGAACCAGATCGACGAGTGACCGGAGCGAGACCCGCGTAAGCGGCGAGGTGGGCCGCACTGGCGAAGTCCTTGCCCGAGAGTTCGGTGATGAGTCGAGCGCACGTCCTGACGCCGACTCCCGGCATGCTCGTCAGGACTTGGTAAAGAGGGTGGGCCTCCAAGAGACGCTCGACCTCGAGCGCCACTTCATCACGCTGACGACGAAGCGTGATGAGCTGTTCGCAGAGTTTGGCCAGCACCGTGGCGGCGGCACTGGTGCCGGGAACCACGACGGTCTGCTCGGCGAGAGCCGCCATGATCTCGGTCGCGAGGCGCCGCCCCAGGCGCGGCGCGAGCTTCACGAGACGACTCGCGATCCGCGTCTCGCCGGCCGCGTGAAGGGCTGCGGGCGACGGGTAGCGCTGCAGCAGGTCAACGACAGCGGGGTGGCCCAGCTGGGGGCCCAGAACCCGTTCCAGGGCTGGGTGGATCTGGGTGAGAAAGCCTCGAATCCGGTTGCTGGCGGCGGTGATCTGCGTCGCGAGGTCGTCGTCGAATCCACAGAGCGCCGAGAGCTCACTCACCTGCTCGTCCACGAGGCTGAGCGAGCGCAGGGCGTGGGGCATGGAACGCGCCGCCTCGGCGATGATGACCGCGTCTCTCGCGTCGGTCTTGGCTTCGCCGGCGTGCAGGTCGGCGATTCTGCGCATGGAGAGCCCCGGCAGGTAGCCCACGAGGACGCCCTCGTCGTAGGCAACGGCGACCGGCAGCGCCCCAATGGTCTTGGGCTGGTCCACGACGAAGAGCACCGTCCCGTGGCGTTTCAATCCGCCGATCAGCTCGCGTAGTTTCTTCTCGTCGTTGGGCAGCGCCTTATCGAAGAGGCGCTGGCCCGCCTTGTCGAGGGCCACCGCGTGGTGCTCTCCCTTGCCCACGTCCACGCCGACGAACACGTCGACGCTGTCGTAACCAACAACTGCTTCTCCCATTTCTCCTCCGTTCTTGGCAATCCAATTCGGTTAACCAAAGCAGCGAGTCTCGGCATCCACGTTACGTATGGCCTCGAGCAACACGCTCGGGTCCAGCTCCTATCAGCGATCACGCACTACCATCCGGGCCCGGTGACAACACACAGAAGATCATGAACAACAAGGATGAATAATCATGCCGGGCCCGGCTGGTTAAGGCACCTCCAGAATCCCATTTCTAGGGGTACTGAATAAGGTAACGGGATGAAATGTGGGAAATGTGAGAGAACAGTGCAATTGAGAATCGCGTTGGCTCACGTTCTACGCCGCAACGAAACTCTCAAAAGGCCTTGCTGTTTATTCGTGCCGCCAAGGCATCGAGTCGGTTCAAGATGTCTCCAAAGTCAGTGGGGGTTCCGTTGAACATACTCGACCGAACCATTTCGTTGTAGTCATTGTGAAGATAGTGAGTGGCGACCTCGTCAACTGGAACGAGTCGTAATCCTCCCGTGGTGCACAAGTCGTAGTCGGCATGCTTCGCACGGTAGAAGACGCTCTTGACTCGGACAACGTCGGCGAAGAGGTCCCGATCCGCCAGCGCCCGACTGCCGATCGTCGCTGATGCGAGCCGATCGAGGTCGTACCAGTGCCGCGAGATTCGATCAACGCCGGGGCGGAACTCACTGCGTCCCAGCTCTGCATGAATGAGCGTGGCCTTTTCCCAAAAAGTGCGCTCCGCAGCGAGGACCGACACTGTTGCAGAGGGAAACGTCAGGTCCGATGATGCGTCGGCTAGGTAGGGCACGATCGTGTGAGACTCGCTCGGTGTGATGGCGTTGCGACCGCCAAACTCGAGCTTCACTACATCCGCGAGATACTCGTCTCGGTCATCGAGCGCGCTCGGGTATCTCACCCACACGGCCTCAGGTTCTGCCGGGTCGAGGTAGACCTCATCCCCGTCGAGGCCGAGCTCATCGCTCAGGCGAGCACGAAAGTGCGGAGCGACAACTGTTGCGACATGATCGTTGACTAGGTCGCGGAGGTGGGTGGTCAGTTTTTGGCGCTGGTTGTTCGTCGTCGAATCCGCGAACGGATCAATTGAATCGTCGAGGCTTCTGTAGTCGATGGTGACGTCGATATCTTCAGAGAATCTGGCTATGACTTCAAAGACTTTCGAAAGAGAAGTCCCGCCCTTGAATGCCATCGGATAGGCACCGGGCATCGTGAAGAGTACGTCCAGCGCCCAGCAGACCCACACGTCTTTCTCCAGCACTCGCACGCTCTTACCGGATTCAGCGGAATGCTTGGCGAGGATGCCATTACGTTCTAACTCCGAGAGTGTGAGGAAGGCTTCAGGCACTGTGAGCGAGCTCTCGCTGAGCCAACGGAGCCAGCAAGTCATCGAGCCAGGCAGGCATCTGGACTCGACCCTCCACTAATCGCGTCAACTCTTCGGGAGAAAGTTGTCGCGCGACTTTCTCGACAATCTCAGGCGTCACTTCACGTCGTCCCAGATAGTTCAGCGCGGAGAAGGCTCGCCCAGCTGGTGTTCCCGCAAACAGCAGCCGACTTGGGGCAGCGTGACGCAATTCGACTTCGGAAGCACCGAGATGAAGCGTGCGAGAGGGGCAGGACGTGACGAAAACCTGACTCATCGGGACTTGAGTGGTCAGTCCGAACTGGCGAGCTGCCTCGGCGCCATGTACTTCTACGTCGGAATTGGTTGCGCCGGCCAGAGCACGAACGACGCTCTCGGCAGAAGGGGTGACGGCACCCACGAAACGGTTCAGCCGCGGACGAACGTACACACCTTGGGCCACCCAGTTGAGTGCGCCTTGGTGTACGAGTCGCGAAAGCGTGTTGTACACGGCAGCACGTGGTCCGAGTTCGCGCAGTTCCCTGACCGTGAAGGGTTCTCCCGGCGTCCGAGCGTTGACATTCGCTTGAATCCGTTGAGCAGCTGAGGTGGGGCGCGATGTCATGGTAGATATTATACTCGTTTTTCTACCAAGTGCAATAAGATCGCCTCATCCCAGTGGGGAACTAGGAATAAAGAGCCTATAAAACGGCTGGGTGACCGCTCGGGTAAGTCGCAACGCTGTGCCACCGTTGCTCCGCATAGCTAACCGCTTTTGGCACTAGAGCATGAAAGCGGTCCACGATGGCCGGTTCTCGTACCTTCACGGGTGGTCAAATTTCGCTCGCAAATCGATGAATGGATCCCCCTCCTCTCTCTGTCTGAAGTGTCACAGTCGCGGTGTATAGATATGTCAAGCAGGCGAGCTGCGTTTGAAAGTGAGTGAGACGATGGTTGAGAAGAAGAAGCATGAGGTGCCGCAGGTCCCAGCCCACGGCGGTGGAACGAAGGACCGTTCGCGCGACAAGGACGGCGAATGGCGAAAGAAGCGTGACGACGCCGGCAAGCCACGGGGAAAGTGACAGTTCCACCAGGTGATTCGACAACAGGAGATTGTTTCGGCAACTGGGATTTAGGGAAAAGCGACCGTGGCCTCGTTGCCTGACGGACTTCAACGACACTGGCCCTATGCAGTAGGAGGAAATCGGGCTGATCGACCACATCGCCGTGTCAGACCACTGCGCGAAACACGCTCGTTCTCCAGAATTCTGGCAACGCAAGAACAATCGTGACGGGACAATGAGCGATCGCTATTACGTTGCTGTTGGATCTCCGACTTCGGAAATGTCGTATTGCCACGAAGCCCTTCATTTTTCGAGCTTCTGGGTCCGAAACACGTCAGCACTTTACGAATTCGAATAGGCG
>PMTL01000011.1 GCA_003168075.1 Acidimicrobiaceae bacterium | reverse complement strand
CAAACCTCGCATCGGGCTGTCGATATGCAGGTCGGCGACGTGCAGTACTCGGAGTTCGTCCAATTCGGGGCCTCTTTCCAGTGCTCACGCAATTGTGCCACTCGGGAACGGTGGACGCACAACCATTAGGTTTTTGTAAATGTCCCTTGAAGGTGGACGGAAGACCTGGCTCGGGAATCGGATGTAACGTCGCTGGAATTGCAATTCGTCGTCGTGTGTCGTAAGAAGTGGGGAATCGTCGGCAAATGCGATCGCCAAGGGTGGGTTTTTCGTGCCACTTCGAGCACGTCGCACGTGGCGACAATCAACTCATGAAGGTTTTCCCGAAAACCAGTATTGTCAAGATGTTGCAAATGGAGTGTTGGGGAAAGAGCGGCGTCTTCCTAAACCGAATTATGGGGCGNNGGAAATCACCCACTATTCCCGGCGATTCCCGGTAATTGTTGTGCTGAGGTTGTGCTGGGATTCAAGTTGGCAGAATTTTAACTTTGGTGGCAGCTTGAAATGAGGCCTGTTTTAGATTGTTCTGAGTGACTCCAGGAAAGCTACTTTCTTGGTATCTCACGGGTGAGGAAATACGGCTTCGATACGCGGGCCTCTGCTCGACCAAAAGACTTTGTAAGGATGGTGTCCTGGCACAGACAGCCGAAAGCGGATCCCCTCCTTCGTTGTCAACGCGCTTGAGAGAGACTGAGCTTGACCGGGATTATCAAGAATGAATTCGCAGATGGTAACAACGTCGCTGTAGAGATTCGCGTCAGACGCCTCGATCTCATCGAGTTGTTCGTTGGCAATCTCGGAGTAACCCGAGTCGTTGCTCACTTCCTGCGACGAGGACGTTGAACGGTCTTAGATGCTGCAGCTCGAGACAGGAGTTCCTGAAGCTCGGGACTCTCGTCATGCTCCAGTTGAGCATCTGTGACGATGCGAGCGGGCTGAAGGAGAATGCTTCCATCCTCATTTTCCCTAATGACAAAACTTTGGTTTGGGTGACCGGTTAGAACGACGCGGCTACGCTCATCCGTTTCGATGATGCTCATTTTTCCTCCAAGTTTGTCTCACTAGGTTATCCCATTTTCCCATTATGGGATGCAAGTTTTTCATTGCTTATTCCTTGCAATCCATTGGACATCGGGCTAAGGTGAATTTTATGTCAGACACCATCTACGCCCGAGTTGGACCTGAGTTGAAAGAGGCAACTGATCAATACGCCAAGGGGCACGGAATGTCGCTGGCTTCCGGAGTCTCGGATCTCTTATCTCGCGGGCTGGAGGCTGCTGAAAACGAATCATCAATCCGAGTCCTCGAACAGCGAACTCACGAACTCCAATCCGAGCTGACTCGCGTACGGGATGCCGCTGTTGCCCTTGACGGGCGCTTGGGCCAGGTTCTGGGGACCTGTGAATGCGGAGAGTCCCTCACTGGTCAGGATTTTTTGGTAGTAGGCCGGTGTCCGAGGTGTCAAAAAGGCGTCGCTGGCCTGATGGCCGGAAACGATTCCAGCGGGGGAACTGTCAACCGAAACGAGTTCGCACCTTTCCTGGCTGGAATCGGTGTGACTCTTGCCCTGATCATTCTTGCCTACTCAGCCACTTCGGAATAGGAGGTAACACTATGGATTACCAAGGCAACCCAAACGCACTGAAGCTTTATGCGTTCCTAGAGAAATGGACGAGGAGCCACCCAAGTTGGGCCTACGGCTCAAGTGGTTGGTTGATGACACTTAAGACCGTTGAAACCGTTACGGCGGAATTGTTGAACGATGTTGAGTTCAATGAGATCAGCCTAGTGGGCGTATTTAAGAGTCCCGACGGCCAACTGATTGCGACCGTCGTCGGCTGGGTTCTTCCATTGCCTGCGAGCCTCGAATTCCAACTCCTTGTCGATGCGATCACCGCCGCGGCAAATGCGAAGCAGAGAAATCAACGGGGCATCGCCGCCGGGTTAACTCTCATCGCAGTTGCGGCGCTGTTTGCAATGCTCTCCTCGGATTGACGTCGGAAACCTACTTCTGTCTCACGGTAATTAGCCCGACAGTTAAGGCTCTCGTCTGACTAACTGCCCCTGATTCGCGCGCTCGACCAAATCGTCGAAATTTGACAGCACGATGGGTGATGCCTGATTTAGATGATCCATCAGGTGGTTGGCCAGCAAATCCCGACTTGCAACAATTTCGCCCTGAATACGCCATTCACTGATTGCCCCTTGGAGCGCGAAATGCTGGTGGATCTGCTCGAGATTGGTTTCGAGAAAACGAAGACGCTCTTTGTGATGGAACAAAGTCGACTTGTCCCCGATGAAGAGTTTGTCCAACTCATGTTTTAGTTCAACGGGCGTTCTCGCGAATTCAAAGTCTTTGACTTCAATCGCCAAGAGGAGCTTGCTTGCATGGTCGATCACAAAGACGTCGATGTCTCCTATGTCCTCGCCCTCTGATCGTGTCAAACGAAGTCTTCCAATTTTCTTCACGTTTTCCCGAACGTCGCAGGTTTCGACGTTTCTGAAGAGATTGGCGACTTCGTGCTGGAACGCTAAGGCCACTGCTCTACGAGCATCCGCAATAAACAGTTGCATCGGCTTCGATTTACTACCTATTCGATCTGCCAGAATTTGATCGAATAGGTAGCGTCCAGCGCGATAAACCGCGCGGGGACCCCAGACAATCTCCACGACATCGTTGTCGGTTCGATGGAGCAATGGCCTTCGCACCGACGAACGGTTGCGAGAGAAACGCCACGGATAGGAATCCGCTCGGTTCTCTGTCGGAGGATATTCCTCCAAGGGTCCGAGTGACAACAAGTCCATGGCAGCATGCAATTTCTCGTCCGGCCACGCCAATGCTTCTCGAAGGTGGCCAAGAAGGGCTTCGGAGGTCCAGGTGCAGATTTGTCGATCGTTCGATCTTGAAAGTTCAATAAGTTCAGCCGAAAGCTGCCCCAATTCTGACGCCGTGATGCCGAACTCGGAGTCGAATGCCCCTTCCAAACTCGGCGCGTCAGACGTTTGAACGCCCTCATCTCTACTCGCCCAGTGACTTGCGAAGTACTTTGAGGCCTCTTCGAGAAACCGACCAGATGCCAGCCGACTGAAGCTACCAATAGCCTTGTAATAGGGTTCATCGCGGCTTATACCGAGTCGTCCTGACGGCAAAATACTTAGCTCGGCAGTTGAAAGTCCGTGACGAATGGCATCGCTCAGGAATCCCAATTGAACAATTTCTTGCGCAATCGCGATCATCTCGTCGTAGATACCGCAGGAAAGTGCTTGATTTCCCATGGGCCCGATCGCAGTTGCGAACTCAATGAGGAATCGGTTTGCAATCGCCGTGGTGGTCAACTCGCGAGAAGATGACATCGCGCGGCGAAGCGCAGAGGACTCGCTTCCGAAGCAGGCCGCGTACGAGGGGATGAGAAGGCCGTTACGAGCCTCCATAAATATGAGGCTCTCTTGTTCGCTTGCGAGGGACTCAAAAAGCCCGTCGGGACTGAGCAAACGTAGTTTGGCTCCTAGAGACTCAAAGAGCTCAGCGACGATCTGGTTTAGAACTTTTGTTCTTCGTTCGGCGTCGATACTTCCGGTGGAATCACCGGCGGCAACCGCAGCGATTCGACCGACTTCCGCGAGGACGACTTCCACATCGGCAGACGAGAGGAGCCTCGGTGCGCCCGTATATCCCATCGCGAGAAGCAAGTCATCCTCGACTCCAAAAACCTGCATCATTTTCATTGGACCATGTTCGAGCGACGCCTCGACGATATTTGCGTCACGGTCGTCAGTGCCTTTGATTTCACTTATGGCGCATACAAGGGCCGCAGCGATGGCTCGCTCCGCATCGTTTCCAGGCACTGACATCTGGATCGCGGCTCCGTCGAGCAACGTCAAATTTACCGTTTGTTTATCGGCCTGAGTTTCACAGGCAAGCCATCTGGAAACTGGGTAAAAATCCTTGGTTCCTTCTACTTCGATGGATTGGCTCGCGAATCGCGTTCTCACCTTCAACGACTTCGATTCAAGAGCGAGTATCGAAAGGGCTTCCTGTATAAGATCTCGACACTTCCAAATCCAAAAAGCAACGGCTTCAGCGAGATCTTCGCTCGCTTCTGTCTCGGTCGAATCATGTGGGCTAGGTATCACCCAGCACTGACCATCCAATTCAACCAAGTGAAGTGAATGGAGATCCGGATCATCGGGTCGGTAAATTGGCGTGCCGTCGTCGGCGGGCCAGCGGGATACCTCAACAACCGTGGCTTCGTTATACAGGATGGCCGCATGCTGATTCAGGCGCTTGCGTTCTTTCATTCGCATGTCAGCCGCGCTTGCCGGCGAAATGAGCATCGCATCCGGAAGTTTCTCGTCGCTGAGGTAGAAGCTGGAGTCGTGTTCGCGATAAATGGCGTACTCGTCCAGCTGAGAAAAAGACTGAACACGCGTGCTGTCCTGTAGACGGGTCAACGAAGTCGCGAAACGCCATAGGCCTAGTGGCTCGGGCGCTTCAAGTCGTGTTATCACGTCAAGTTCGTCACTGGAAAAGATCAGCACGGCCGACCCAGCATCGACTGCCTCTTTTCTTATCCCGATAAAGAACTCACGACCCAGTCGCGCTGAGACAATGACGTGCAAGATATTGGGGGTTCCTTTTGCGCGCACCGCCTCGTTAACTTCAATGAACCGAGCGTCTAATTCTGTCTGAATCGCGCTTGCGTCGAAAGAGCCAAAAGGTTCACCTGGAAGGTAGTCAACAAGGGGGTCAACAATGCTGACGACGTGGGCAATCTTGTCTGAGTCAAAACGAAAGAACTGTTCGCGGTATCGGACTGACGGATCCAGCGAGATTGGACGCGAAATGGGCTTCCACCGAAGTCGCGACAAGAATCTACTCGTTGCGCGCAGTAACGACTCTTGCAAAAACTCTGAAAAGACTTCAAGATATCCGTATTCTGTCGCGTACAGCAGAATGCGGTGCGTGAGAGACGCTGCAACGTTTCCTGGAGAGGCGACAATTAGTTTGCCATTGGAGAGTTCCATGAGCGGGAAGAGGCAAACTCGGTCGTCGGTAGGGGACTCTGTCTCGTGTTCGTGGAGTTCAAGAGGTCCACTAGAAACGAACGCGGATATGTCATGGCTCAATGTGCCCAAGACTTCACTGAGACGGCCCGCTGAGAACGTGGCGGCGTTGCTGAGGAATTGGAGAACAGCGTCGGATGGAACAAATAAATCTTGATCGAGAGTCAATGGTGCTGGAAGCCAATTCTCTAGATTCGCCGCTCGGCACATTTCTTCAGACAGCGACAACAAAATGAAGGCATCATTCTGTGCTGCATTCTTGAAACTGTCGCAGGCTTCGGGGAGATGCTCAATTGCACTTAAGACGATCTGACAGCCCGCGTGAGCCTCAGGGGCTCCTCCAGCGACTACACGAAAATTACCGCCATGAAAAGCAACGGAAGAGACGAACGACTCTTCATTGGGGTCCTCGTTGGAAATAACCTGCTCGGAGGCAATCGGCGGGTTAGTCAACAAGTGACGGAGGCGACCGGCACTTACGGGGTATTGGGGCGGCGTCGGAGTAATCGATGAGACGATTTCGCGCAGTCGATCGAAACGCATCCATTTCGTTGCGTTCTGAGGACAAAGCTGTAAGGCGGTGGAAAATTTAATTAGCGAGTCGCGCTCATTAACAACCCCGTCTGCTAGTTCAGCCAGGGATGTGGGAGCAGGGCGCCGACGCTTCTTAGACATGCGCTCCTCCTAGACCGATCGTCTCACATCTTGTCCGCTCAACCGCCCAATGCAGAGGTATCGAGAATACAAGGCTCGCCCGGATGCCTCAAGAAAGTGATTCGTTGGCAGGAGATTATCTTGGACAGGCAGCAGATTCTTCGAGATTTTGGCTGGTTCAGACTGAAAGGGGCCTAGCAATGGAACCGCATAACTTACAGGATTTACCCAGGGGAGAATTCGCAAGATTCATTGAACTTTGGCAAGACACCGCAAACACTTTTCGGGAGATTGACGATGAAAATAAAGTCCTTTCGCTCGAGTCGCGCCTCCCGTTGAGCGGTGCCGGTGGAATCACGACCAATGAATTTGTAGCCCACTGGGAAAATCTGTCAGAGGGATACATAAGGCAGTCGCAGCGCCATCAGAAGCTCGCGGACATCTTTGGCGAGATGGGCGCCATCCTTCGAAGAAATTTCGACTGAAATGCGTCCTTCAATAAGTGGCCTTCTAACAGGACGGGCCTCACAAAATGAGGCCTAAAATGCCTCTTGTGAGGCGAGCGCTTTCGGCAGAAGTGCGAATTTATCAGGACTTTTGAATAGTGCACCGGCCGGGACTTGAACCCGGAACCTGTTGATTAAGAGAAAGCCTCAGATGGATGGGGTGTGTCGGTGCGGTCGGGCTGGTCGTTTTTTTCAAGGAATCGCGTTGTCCCTTGTCGGTCTGGTCTCGTAGTGTTGGAGAAATATGAGGCCTAAAATGAGGCCGGCCCGGGCCCGACTGCGGAGGTAAGGGGATTTGAACCCTGGATCTCTTGCATGCCATGCGCTCCTTTCCAGTTCGCCGAAGTTCGCTGTTAGCCTTATTTGGTCGAAATATTGGTGTCTTAATTCGCTGACGTTCGGATGAGACCGCATGTAGACGTCGGCGTTACTAAAGGCGGGGCCACCCTTCGCCGCTGTCGCTGAAGGATTGCTCGTTAGGTTTCAGCATTTTCGACAACAATCCCGTTGAGTACTATAAGGCCTTCAAACAAGGCGAGATGCACAGCGAGAGCCAACTGCCTATTTCGTGACCGGCATGTAGACACTACGCAAAATTCTGAATGACACTAAGAATCTGTCGCAATCGCTGTGTGCCATAGTCTAAGTAATCGTCTTGGCCTCGACGTAATTGGAAGCATGGCGGCCCAGATTGAACTATTGACTCAACACCAAGCGCAGATCGAATATTCAAGGTGAGAATAATGCCGAAGAAGAAGGCAAAGATCGCCGGCGTGACCTTAATGAAGTTCGAAGACTAAATCAATGAAGGAGATTGAGTTGAGTTCCAGGTCGAGTATTCCTAGTGTTCGTCTACTGACGTCGTTTCTGTTGCTGGTTTCAATATCCGGACTCCCATTGATATATTCACCGACGACGGCATCGGCCCAGGTGATTAAGGAGCAGTTTTTGGGCTTTGATACGTGCGCCGCTCCTACCACGGCCTATATGAATGCGTGGTCAGGGACCAGCCCTTTTGATTGGATTGGAATCTATATCGGGGGTGTGAATAGGACTTGTAGCCAACCGAACTTGAATGCGTCCTGGGTGACCACTGTCTCTGACTACGGTTGGGGTTTGGTACCCATTTGGGCTGGCTCAGAAGATCCTTGTTATACCGCTCATCCAGCCACATTGTTCTCGCTGAATGTCTCAACCGCCTATCTTCAAGGTGGCGATGAGGCCGTGAGTGCAATTATCGAATTATCCGCATTAGGAATGTCGCCATCGATAGCGGGCAACGATGAGATTGCTTATGACATGGAGGGATATAACGGAACAAGCGGCTGTATTGCCGCGGAAGAGTCTTTTGTTAAAGGTTGGGACGCTAAGTTGCAAGCAGCGCCTAACGTGGTTGCTGGTGTTTATGGATCGACAGAAGCCTCGTACATATCTAGTTTGACGGGAAGCCCAGCACCGAACTTTATATGGGGCGCAGACGCGGACAATAATCCGGACACGACTGTGATGCTTGGAGTACCTACCGGAGATTGGGTGAACCATCAACGCCTGAAGCAGTATACCGCAGGCCATAATGAAACATTTGGCGGAGATAAAATTAACATTGATAGAGACAATGCAGACGGACCAATTTACTACCAATAGTATGAATACGAATTCGGAGAGGTGGTTACGGAAATGGAACGTCTAGGGAGGTTACGCTCGCAGCGGATTACCGGAACTGCAATCGTCGTCATCGCCGCCATTGTCGTCGGAGGATTCAACTTGGCGCCTCATGGAACGGCACGGGAAAACAAGAATGATCACGCTGTCGGTCTGTTGAGTAGTGGCGCAAATATTGGTTCTACTTATTTCAACGCCAATGTTGGTGCAAATTCTGATGGATACGGCTGGGCCGTAACGAACGTAGGGCTGCAGTTGTCCAATGACGGTGGAAGTCAGTGGAGCGTCGTCAGTTCACCGATCCCGGCAGCTCTGGTTGAGAGCGTTGTTGTAAGAGGAAGTGCCGTTTGGGTTGCGGGCATTGAGAACGGAATACCCGTCGTGGACGTCTCCATGGACAACGGCGTGTCGTGGCTTGCTGAATCATTACCAAACGTTGCCGAACAAGTGGGGAGCGTATCTCTTGTGGGCGAGGGGAATTCGCTTGTCGGCCTGGCGTATGACGTGACCACCTCTTCTAACTTCTCGGTTGGGGGTTGGATCGGGTATTCGAATGTGAACGGTTTGTGGACTAACGATTCATCTCCTTTTGGAGGAACGGTGACTGATGTCAATGGAGCACTGTGGTTGGTCGGTGGACCAACAAATAGTCAGTTGGCTGTAAGTAGCGATCAAGGGAATTCCTGGAAGGTAGTGGCCGTTCCAGCCTCAATCAGTGGATCGGCACTTACTGTGGCAGGAGGATTCAATGACGGATCGGTGGCTCTTGTAGCATCGGCGCCCTCTGAGACGAATTCCGATGGCTATCTGATAACAGTCTTGAATTCGTCGAATAATGGGTTGTCTTGGAATACTACGTACACTTCGGATGAAACCGGCTCAATAGGAATAGGAGTCGCAAGCCCTTCGGTCGTCGCAGGTAATTTGGTCTGGATTGGTGGGAATGGAACTCCGTCACTGACGACGGTCTCAGAGACTGGTCAAAGTTCCAGTAGCACCCTTGGGAGTTCGAATTCGTCTGTCCAAAATCTGTTGAATGTTGGAAGCTCGAAGCCCTGGGTCGAGACGGTTTCAAGTTCTTGCCCTACGACAAAGTCGTCGTGCGCGGATTCGTCTCAACTGATGGTCCTGGGTCCAACCGCATCAGGGTGGCAACCGGCTCCTCTTAGTAATTCAATAACCACTCCGTTGTAGTCAGAGTGAGGGCCGTAGGCAGAATTGAGATTTGGTCGCCGAAGTTGTGCCTGCAAACAGCGACTCGCCATCGCAGCGGGTAAAGATATTGGAAGTGCTTTGGGAGTACTTGGATTAAATTCAATTATCTCAAACTGATGGAGATTGATTTTGGAGGCTCGAGCTTTGGAACTTCTGTCACGAGTGCGAATTGGAATGGGCGAAAGTTTGCCAATTAGACTTTTACGCCTATTTATGAGCTTCGCTGGTTTGACCTTGTTGTTGGCTGGTTTTGTTTCGAACGGCGAGGCCTTGGCTGCTTCAAATTTTGGCGAGCCAACTGCGTTGACGGCGGTCGGCAACGACCTATATGTAGTGAATACCTCAGCAAATGTAGTTACAGAGGTGAATTCATCTTCAGGCAAGATTATTCGAATGTTCGGGGGTTCCAAATATGAAATGAATTCCCCAGTAGCCATTGTCGCGACGATGAACAATGTTTGGGTCGCAAATTTTGGAAACAACTCTGTTACCGAATGGGGCACGGGATCACGTAATTCCACCGTGTTGCAGGGTTCCAAGTACGATTTTTCAAGTCCGCAGTCGATGATCTACGAAGACGGAATGCTTTGGGTGGCAAACTTGCATTCGAGCACAATTACCACCATTTCCATCGCAACACATAAGATTCGGATACTTCACATTGCATCGGAAGGCTGTCTGTCACCGACGGCTCTCATATTTTCTAACGGCACCGTTTGGGCATCGTGCTCAGAGAGTAATTCCATAATTGGAATAAGTTCGACTACCTACAAGGTAACCTCTGATATCCAGGGCTCAGACGATAAATTGGATGGGCCAGGACCAATTTTGCTCGTGGGTAATCATCTTTGGGTAGCCAACGTAGCATCGAGTTCACTATCCAAATTTGATGTCTCAGGACGGTCTCACGTACACTTACTGTGTCATTTCTCGGATGGGTTTATGACGCCCGAGTCGGTTGCATTGTCCGGCGATTTTGTATTCGTCGCCAATATGCTCGGTCACGACGTTTCCCTGGTGTCATCAACTGGTTGTCAGGGAGTGGGAGTGCATCATATAGGTTCGGGAGAACTGCAAGAGCCCACGGCTTTAGAAGTTATTGGTGACAACCTTTTTGTTGCCGATGCGCAGAAACAAGATGTCATCAAGTTTTCTCTAAAGACTATGAAGATGGTTGAAATCATTCGGTAAGTTATTGAAAGGTTCGTACATCGACCTCACCAATTCGGCCCGGGTTTCTGAAAGCTCCCACATATACCTGGCCGAATCAGAGGTGCTCGTCGTGATCGCCAAGGAGCAGACTTGGTTACTTTCAAATCGTTACGTTCGTACACCGTATTCGAACTCGAGGCTCTCGGCAATGATGCTGCCACCGCCCAGGCTGTTCTGCGCCACAAGTCACCTATGACTACTTAGCGCCACTACGCCGCTGCACGTGAAAGAAAGATGCGGGGTGCCACCATCGGGGTGGGAGAGCAGTTCACTAAGCGGGGGAATACCAAGTTGGATGATTGACTGCCGAACTGTGGTCAATGTGAGGTGGGAAGGCGGAATCGTGGTATTGCATTTTGAAGATTGGTGCTGGGTCAAACTTCTGTCAGATCTGAAAGAGGGAGATCAAATCAGTGAGAGTAAACGCTGGCCAAAAAACAGCCGCACGTGGTTGATGTGTAAGTCGGCTTGAGAAACGTGGCTGACGCCACTTTCTTGGTCCGACTTGGCAACCCTCAAACTACGTGATCAGATTTGAAAATTCCCCCTCGGTCAGCTTCAAGTGGCCTTGACCCCGTTCAGTGGACAAGTTGGCCTTGATCTGGGGTCCACTTCATTCAGAGCCTTCTGGAGGGCCACCAATCATGGCGCGCCGAATGCGGTGGCGCAATCATGTTTTGGTGTGCACTTGGTATTGAGTGGCCCGTCAATGTCAGAAGCCATTTTACAATGCGTTAATTGAGCGGAGGGGGCTGGCGAACTAGCATCGCACTGGGGTGGCGAATGCGACGAATCATTACCTTCTGTGTGGTCGCGATATCGGGTCTCGTCGTGCCGTTTTTATTTTTCGGTGGTGTGGCTAATTCTGCCGGGGCGACAGGAAGTGGTTCGTCTCCAATTGGGCTGACCATTTCTCCTACTGCTCCGGTACTCCTGAGAACGTACGCCGGGTGGGCCACGACGATTTTCGTGGCAAATTCGGGAGCTTGCGCGAGCGCGGTTGATTACGAACTCTTAGTCTCTTCGCGATACGCAGACGCACCAATCGTTGGAGCGCCGACCATTTCTCCTGCGCCGCCGCCTGGCTGTGCATTGACGGGCGGAACGGTCAATAAGGTGACGCTCCAGTTCGCTGACAGATTTACGAAGATGCCCAGTGCGGTCACTCTTGCGGTCTTCGGTGACCCCGGCGATACACAACAGACATTCTCCAGTCCGGCGACGATTCAACTCTCCGTCCAGCGTGCGCTCGGACTCGTGCACGAAGTCCTCTTCCCCCTGATCCTCGGAATGCTGTTTGCGGCAATCTTTCTAGCGGGCTGCATGAGGAGGATTAAAGGGCAGGCCTTGGAGGCCGGTTCCAACTGGTCGTTCAAGAACAGTTGGGCGACCAACATCACTTTCGTGAGCGCACTGTTCGGGGCGATCATCAGCGCGTCTGGCTCGATCGCGTCGGCGTTCCCGGGAGTGCCGCTCTACCGATTCGCCATGCTGAACGCGGCCTACGCGGCCATTGCTGGAATTGCGCCCCTGATCGCGGGATTCGGAGCGACTCCGCCAGTGATGGTGGGAGGCCAGCCGATCAGTACCTTGAAAAAGGTGAGCGTGTATGGCGCCGGAGCGCTTACGCTCATGGCCCTGGGCGGCGTGATGGCATCTCTTGCAGAATTGGAGTGGTGGTCCTCCGCTGTGCCGTGGGCGAGATTCGTTCTCATCGCTCTGACAATAGGCGTCATCGTTCCCATATTGTTCTTTGCGGTCCAGTCCACGGTGTCGCTCATTCAAGTTGAAAAGCCGAATGCAGCGTCCGGTGGTGAAGCGGCTAAGTACCTAGGTGTTGAAGCTCAGTCAACGCCAGTTCCAGGCGAGACGAACCCAAGGAGTTTTCAGGCCGCGGCAATTTAAAATCAATGAAACTTCGCGAAGCAGTGTTGCCCCTGGAAAGACTCGAGACGCAACTGAAGCTTGGCGCTCTAAACAATCAGGTAATCCGCTGGCAATGGAGGTCACACCGGGCTGCTGAAGCTTCAAGTCAAATCTAATTTGTGAGGATCACTGTTTTGGATGCGCGTTGACAGTGGCCTGCGTTTGCGAACGTCTACTACTTAAATACTGATCAAGTTACATTTATTTCGGCCAATTTCGCAAGAGACCGTGGCTTGGGGGTTCCACTGGCGTTAGCAAAGTGAACCTTTGAATCGCGACGATGAGCGTACTTCTAGGTTTATCAACCTCTTCTAAGCACCTTGAAACTTGAGTTTTCCTGGCTATCGCCTGATCGTGGGCAATTCGCGATCAACTCGGTTTGGAAAATCGCGACGATGGCGGCGCCGGTCCACTGAGAGGAGAAAACCGACGCCGCGTTCATCGCGATGATAAAGATTATTTCATGCGGTAACTGAGGTCCCAGACCTCGCGATGCTCGCGGTCACATTCGGGGCACTTATGAGTGTCCTCATCGGTCAACCAGCCACAATTAGGACATCCCTCGTTGTTGGATTGCCTGTTCATTGATTTACCTCTTCATTTCAACCCCTTCGGGTGAAATCGAACGATTCGATTTCACGATTGATGGTGCAAAGAAGAATCTTTGGTGCACTCGAGACATCGTGTTTTCAGCCGCCATTAGAACAATTCCGTCACAATTTCGGCGATGGTGATTTCGAGAGCAAGTTGGCATCGAACTATTCCACCAACGCAATCAGACTTTTAGGTACACAAGTGCCGCTGATAGAGGAATGTCGCAGCGGTTTCACGTATCACTCGAGGGTCTGCTCAGACGTCTGGTGATTTTCTTATTGAATGCAGCAATCGTGTTGGAAGGATGGAGCCCGTAAAATTGCGGTATCCCAGCGCGATTTGTAGAACGCTCTGAAGAGTGGAGCATGATTGGAGCGATGGGTAATGGTTCCGCGGCTCAGTACGGATAGAGCAATGGTTTCCTAAACCGAATTATGGGGCGTACCTTCCTCCTCGGAAACCCAGTAAATTCCTTGCGATTACTCGTAAATGGCCTGGTTTGAAGGCCATCAGAGAGTTGGGAAATCACCCACTATTCCCGGCCATTCACGGTAATTGTTGTGCTGAGGTTGTGCTGGAAACTTCGTTGGACTTGGCGAACTCAGTTGCCTACTATCGACACGGTTTTGGAAACCGCTGCGTGGGTCGTTTAACCCTTCGTTGAGACGACCAATCTCCGAACCGCAGGCCAGCGCTAAGTCAAGGTATTGAGCGGCACTACCTTGCGTGCGAGCGACTAAATGACGTGTCCGAGGTTGGCAAGGCCGAGAATATCTGGATAGATAGTCCAGTAGTCGAGTCCCATGGTTTCGCGTAGGCGATTTCGGATCTCGGCCTTTGCGGACTGAGAAACAAGAACTGTGAATGTCGGAGTGGACTTTCTTTGTTCCCCAAACCTCAGTGCTGTTCCCAGTCTTGACATTGACAGTCCCACGGAGGTGACCTCTCGAACTTCTGAGATTTTCCAGTTACCCTTTCCAGCGTTCGCATTGCCAGGCGCTTTGCGATACCGCGCGTTCGAACCCGCAACGTACTGGGGGACTCCGCCAACCAAAAATGCGGCATTCTGCGCAAAGATTCGTTCGTTGTACTGAGGAGGTCGCCACAGTAGTGGGAGACTAGTTCTCCACTCGCTCATTGTTTGTTCAAGTGGAGAATTTGCGTCTGGGGTGCCGTCGCTCCAAGGGATGACGCGAGAGCGCCAGAACCGGTTCAATTCAATTTGCCGATTTGTCACGTCGAAAGCGAACAAACGACCGTCAGCCGAATTTGAATTATCCAGATCAGGGTTCTTTTCTTCTGCCGCAAACCAGAGAGCAACGTACGGATTTAGTGTCACGTCTAGAAGTCGAGATTTTCCTCCTAAATGCTGTGACTGGGCAAAAATCTCGAGGGCGGGCACGTTGTCAAAGCGCCACTTGGTCTTTGCGTTATTGAGAATCTTCCTCTCGACACTCGCCAGCTGAAGTTCAGTCGGATGTCTACCATTTTCTTGCACGTACCAACGGTAGATGGAGCTGTGCACCGGATAGTCGGCGTTCACGACCCCGCGCCAGGCCATCTGCCGCGATGCGCCGGCATTGTCAACAATCTTCTCGACGATCTTCTTCGCGTCATCCCAGGACGAGATTGTGGACTCCCAAGGAGCGAAAAATTTAGCTACAAAAGTCGAAGCTGGAATTTTCTTACCCGCCTTCCGGTTGATCTTTGACTCAGGATACTTAGGAAGACGGCATAAGTAGCGATAGTGCGCGTTCAAATTTCGGTTGACCAGCGTTCGCAACGCGCGTCTAACTAAGCCGGGCCATTCACTCTAATCGCGGCTGCAATCGCCAATACTGGTGGTGGAAAGGATGTTCATGAATGAATTGGGTCTCAAAGTGCTCTTTTCGAGGGCCGTTCCGGAACGGATACAGCTCTTCGTTCAGAGTGAACTCGAAGTTGATGGCATAACTTACGCTTCGTCCAACAATCAATTGGTGTATCTCAGTACGGGCACGCCAATAGAAAACATCATCGTCGAGTTCACCGGCTTTATCACAGTTGCTTTCGCGTCGGGATTTGCAGGTAAGGCAGGCGCGGATGTGTGGGGAGTGTTGAAAGAGAGATTCAGGCAGATACGTGAACGCCATCGTGGGGGTCTCGAACTTCATTTATTGGAAGCCGAAGGGACTAGCGAAGTGAGGTACGTGATTCCCGCGGACGGCGCCGAAGCCCCAATCGCAATTGAGTCGATTGAATCGGATCTCGAAAATCTGACCGTGATTGGTGAGAGGGAGAGATGGTGGCTCGGACCGCCTGTGTCTCGCTGGGGGACAGGTCTGGAGTGCGTCGAATATCGCAACCGGCAGAGCAGGTAGTTTGCGGCTGCGCGACACGATCAGCGGATCGGCTCGTTCCGGGCCCACGGTTAAATTTCGTCTACTCTCGGGCGAAGACAGCATCTAACGCAGAGTTATTCTCCCAGCGATGCTCTCTAGGCGTGTCAAGCGCAGAGGCAGCATGTGTCCCAACTCCAGCCGATGCTTCGCGATTCCTGAAGGTACTTCTCGTTGACTTGGCGGTGCGGCTGGTCGAGCGGAATCGCGAAATGTCGCCCCAGGCTGACGACGCCTATAGGACCGGATCCTGCGATCCTGAGAGCGGACGCGGCCGTCGTGTTGATGTTTATCATCGGAAGCGTCGTTCCTGGACTCGCTGTCGCTCGCATAATCGCGATCCTTCATTGGCGTTTCAAAAACGTCCAAGATCGACGAGTGGCCCGCACCAACCAATTGGATGCGAAAGAAGCGGAGAGGCAACGCTCAGCACAGCGTCGGAAAAGCAGAATCTTCAGTCCAGTGGGAATCCAGGTCCTTCAGGCGGCACGCATTGACGGCCCGGTGAATGCAGACGCAGTTCCCTGGGCAGGAACCAGTGCCTATGGTTATGGACGAGTTGTTCGAGACGACGTTCGCCGCAAGAGGCTAACGCCTTCGGACTATGTCCATGGAGTCACTCACCGCAAGACGAAGCAACGGCTCCAGTCAGGATCAAGGAGTGATCATTAGCTCGGTTTGAGATCCCGGAGCAATATGATTCGCTATCGTACGGTCTACTCATGGTTTCTCTGGCCCAGCCCACTCGCTGCTTGTTCGCTCACGGGAGTTACTTATATGACTTGTTTTTCGCCGCTTCTGCCACCATGGTAAAGGGGTCCTGGGTGGCCCATAGGAGTCCTACGCCATGACTCTCGATGAGCTGAAGCTAAGGCTTCAGCAGCACCTGAGCGACGGCCTGGTTACGATTGTCGGGCTCGGTCTCTCGGCGAGCCATGGACTTCCGACAATGGGAGAGTTATCTGAACATCTTCGCAAAATTATTCCACTTCATCTTGCCGGAACGCCCAACAGCGAGTGGGATGAGGTTGAATCACGATTGACCGCTGGAGCGGACTTGGAGGCTGCCTTGGACGCAATTCCCCATGGTTCGGTCCTTATCCCATTGATCGTGGAGGAGTCTGCTGGTCTCTTGATTTCAGCCGAGACCAAAGCCATTCAAGACACACTTCGGGCTGGCAAGCTGATGCCGTTCGGCGCTCTTGTTTCCCATCTCCTTTATGCTACGAATAGGGCTGAGGTCATCACCACGAACTACGACCGCCTCATCGAGATCGCTGTCGAGATGGCCGGATATCGGGTTGATTGCTCCTTTCCCTCGGCCTACTACTCGCGCTTGGATGAGGCTGCGGCGAAGAAGCAAGTGCGCGAGTGGGTGCCCGTCGGTCGTAGCAGTGCTAAGCGGCGCACGCACAAGCACGTACGACTGTCCAAGCCTCATGGCAGTCTTGATTGGTACCTTTTGGCAAATGAACCAGTTCGCTCGGTCCTCAATCTGCTCGAACCGAGATTGATGGTGGCACCCGGCTCCTCTAAATTTCTTCGAGGATACGACATACCATTCGACCTGCATCGTGAGCGATCTAACAATGCGATTGATAACGCGGCACGTTTCCTTATCATTGGTTACGGCTTCAACGATCACCATCTTGAGACGCATCTTCGAGTCCGTCTCGCTTCCGGTGTACCGGCTGTTGTAATCACCAAGGAACTCACTCCAAATGCTCGGAAGTGTATTCTTGCGCACCCCGCGATGATCGCTCTTGAAGAGAGTAATGATCCGCCTGGTACACATGTATTAACGAGTTCATCGGACGATGTTTTCCGAGGAATCTCAATTTGGGCATTAGCCAACTTTGTAGAGGAGGTCTTGACATGACGGACGTAGTGATTGATTTTGGTAGTGAGCCCCTTCTTGGAAAAGTTGCCCGAGTTGATACCAACCGAGTGACCATTGTCGGGAGCGATGCGGCCCTCGTTACTCGTGTATCCGTCGGTGACCTGGTTGCCGTGCAAGGGGCACTTTCAACGGAATACCTCATCGGCATCGTTGATCGGGTAATTCGTGACACTGAGGAGCGGCTCAGCCTCGACCAGGAAGACGATGAGGAAGATTTCGCTCAGGCGCTCACTGCTGAGCGGGACCTATTGAGGCTCGTTCTCGTGGGCACGTACCGAACCGTTGAAGGGAGCGCGCACAACACGTTTAAGCGAGGGGCAGATTCCTTTCCCAAGCTTGACCGATCATGTTTTCTAATTGAAGGTGGCAATCTCCAGTTACTCATGTCGACCCTTTCTGCGGGCGTGCCAATGGAGGAACGACTGATCCTTGGATCGTTTGTCGCAGACTCCACTGCCTCAGCTATCGCTGATGGCAACCGCCTCTTTCAACGACATGGGGCTCTTCTTGGCAGCACCGGCTCCGGAAAGAGTTGGACAGTGGCTTTGATTCTGGAACGTGCCAGCAAGCTAAGGTTCCCAAACCTGATCGTTTTTGATCTGCATGGTGAGTATGCCCCATTGACTGACGAGGCTGGAGGGTTCGCCCAAAGTTTTCGTGTTGCGGGACCGGGCGATCTTGCTGCACCGGGGCCTGATGTGCTCTTCCTCCCTCATTGGCTTCTAAACCACGAGGAAATGTTGGCGATGCTCCTTGACCGAAGCGACAATAATGCTCCGAATCAGGCAGCTCGATTTCTCACGCACGTGCGTACCCTCAAGGGAGCAACTCTGACGACGACGGGTCACAGTGAAGTTGCCACTACCTTTACTGTTGATTCTCCGATTCCGTATTCGATGGACGATCTGCTCGATGCACTGCGAGCGGACGATACTGAGAGGGTCCCTGGTGCGACATCAAAGGACGTAGGGGGCACGTATTACGGAAAGCTCACGCGGTTTGTCCAGCGGTTGGAAGCCAAGAGACTAGATCGACGCTATGGCTTCATGTTTGAAGCGCCAGCCGGGTCCATGCAATACGACTGGTTGCCGACATTGCTCGGCCGCTTACTGGGTTCGGAGAACGGGCAGCGAGGTATCAAGATTATTGACTTCTCCGAGGTACCGTCCGATGTGTTGCCTGTCGTCGTCGGTGTGCTCGGAAGATTGGTCTTTGATCTTCAGTTTTGGATGGCGCCAGATGCACGAACCCCCATCAGTCTTGTTTGTGATGAGGCCCACCTATATATGCCGGTCCGTGACAGCGCTGACGCCGTGGCGACACGAGGTGTTGAAGTATTTGAGCGTATTGCCAAGGAGGGAAGAAAGTATGGCGTCTCTCTCCTCATCGTGAGTCAGCGTCCAGCGGATGTCAGTAGAACTGTCCTTAGTCAATGCAACAATTTCATTGTTCTGAGGTTGACGAATGACCAGGATCAGTCGGTGGTTCAACACCTCATGCCAGAGTCCATGGGCGGACTGACAGCGATACTTCCGCTGCTGGACGTGGGTGAGGCACTCGTCCTTGGTGATGCGGTTGTACTACCAACAAGGATTCAGGTTGATCCACCACAGATCAAACCGGATTCCGCAACTCGACAGTTTTGGACAGAGTGGGCAGCGACAGAAGCGCCGAGTGCTGCCATCGCCCTTGGGGTTGAGGCCATGAGACGACAGAGTCGATCTTCGACGTAGACGAGGCGCAGCCAACGGCAGCGATTGCGAACCCACGCTTACCGAGCTTCACAGCGCTAGAACCATGGGACCACTTCTCCTCCCGACGGTTGCGCAGAGGTTTGTCCAATCATCGCGCACTTGGACTAAGTTTCAATCCGCGTGCNNCCGAAGACGGTGAGCAGGCCATCGCCGGGATCAAGGCGTCCGGCGAGCGCACTTAGAAGACGGTGGTGACGTCAACTACGAGAAGGACCCCTCGTAGTTGATCGCTTCGCCATCGACCACCCGCTGCATCAACCCACGAAGCCTTTGCAAACGAGCGGCGATTTCCTTGTCGGTTGGCTCCGTCCCGGAAAGAGAGTGCTGCACCACGTCGGCGGGTGGGAAAATCAACTCCCACAAGGGCCACGCTGACACCCAGGCATGGCGAGCGAAGTACACCCCGATTCGACGTATCTCGAACTCGTCGTCGTAGTCGAGGAGGCTGTAGCCGAGCATTTGCAGGAGTGCGTTGCAAACGGCGGTGGCGTTGAGCGTTTTCGTCGTCTTTAACTCGAAGATGGTGCCCGCAACGATGAAATCGGCATCGACTCCACCGACTGCGCTACTTCCGGCGAATACAGGATTTGAGTAGTAAGGCAGGCTTCCGTTGGCGACGTATGAAATAAGGGGAGACATGGCGTCACTCGCAGAACGAGAGAGGTTCACTACTTCATCGACCACCGCAACGGGAGCGAGTTGCAAAAGAGACTCCGCCTCAGGACCGGCATCAACCGTGCTCTCTGATGGCAAATGCGGCACCCATCCGCCACGTGTCCGGAAAATAGACTCGAACTGGGCAAGGACGACGCAGTAGGTGCTCAGAAGCGCCTCATCTTTGTCGTTGAGTACTTGCCCAGCGGGCGAAAGTCTCGAAGTGAGAGTGTCCAGATGGGAGAAGAACCGTGACACGGCGTTGTCCGCGGACGGTTCGAGGCGGGTGAGCAGCGAAGCCCCCTTCCACGCCACGAACTCCTTCGATCGACACGGAGCAAGATGGAATCGCAGCCGGTAGTCGAACGCTGTCCCGACCATTCCGGCGTCAGCCCCTGGCACCACTGGAACCACCGTTGCCGAAGGGAGAGCGTCCAAGCCGAGAAGCCGCCTGCATGGGTCCGCCCACAGCGTTCCTTGGCTGGCATCGGCCACGAGTGCGCCCACGAGCTTCACGTACTGCGTAATCGGCGAGGACGGTTTCGCTAGCTCAGTTGTGAGTGACATGGGCTGCTGGATTCCCTGGACACTTACTCGCCCACGTCGTAGACTTGAAGGACTTCATCGCCGTAGTGGTTGATGACCTTCACGGCGATGCACCCGGTAGTTGGGCGGGCGAAGAGTCGGGACTTCGTTGAGTAAAGCGATGCCCACGCTGTCTCGTCGATTTCGGCATTCAGGGAGCGTTGGAGTCTCTCGTACGGCTTGTCTGCTCCTGTGAAGTAGGCGTGACGAACGAAGAACTGCTCGCCGTCGTAGTCCGTGTCGATGAACCAACAAGCAATGTCATCGGTGGACGAAGGTCGAACCACTCCGGTTGTTGGGTCATAGACGTCCACTCCGTGGACCTCGACGATTATCTTGCCGTCGGTCGAGTTGATGGTGACATCAGGCTCACCAAATACTGTGAACAGGTTCCCGGAGCCGGTCTTCTTAAGCAGTTCGTTCGACATGGCTAGATCGGGGTTCATGTGGGTGAGGAGAACCCGTAACCGTCCCATCTTCCGCTCGTCTTCAGCCGCAACGAAGCCATCGCCAGATGGTGCGAACTCCTTAGCTGTCTCCGATGCATACGCCTCGAAGGCGAAGCCACAGACAACAAGAATGTCGAACCCTGCGCCTTTGAGTGCTTCCCGAGCAGCATCCTTGACCATGTCCGGACTGACTGTCCCGTGTTCTGGGCCGATCATGATAGCGACTGTACGGACCTCCCCAGTCGCATCGGTGATGGTCCCGTGTGCGTGGAGAATGCCGTCGCCAGCGTACGGTTCCAGCACGTCGAACGTTAGACGTTCGCCACGAAACGTGTTCTGCACGCCTGATGTTTGGAGGTTTTCCACGATGGTCGAGACAAACGACTCGTCGTTGCCGCTGCCCGCTCGACTGGGGTCATCGAGAGTACGGTGAGGGGACAGTGATTCGACTGTAAAGCGACCGCTGACTCGGACTTTGACGGTGTCTTCGTAGGGACGATCGACTAGGAGTTCCTGTTCTGCTCCAACCGAGATGAGTTGATCGATCTTGTTTTGGCTCAGGCCTGGAACGATCTTTTCGTTGCGGGCAATGTCGCCGAGCATGATGTGCGGGACACGCTCGTAGACGAATCCGTGCCGGATATCGCAGTTGTGCTTCGCCGTTGGGAAGTCGTGGGTACTTAGCGCTCGCTCCTTTGCTGCCCCTTCGTCTGAGTCCGCGAGGACATAGAACGGATACCGGGCGGCCATGAGTCTGGTCTTGGCGAGTGCAAGCGCAACCCGGCTCGTGTCGACCGTGATCCAGCGTCGTCCCCACTGCTCAGCTACGAACGCCGTTGTGCCGGAGCCGCAGGTCGGATCAAGAACGAGGTCTCCGGGGTCGGTTGATAGGAGCATGCACCGCTCAATGAGTGCGGTTGAAGATTGCACGACGTAGATCTTTGGGTCAGAACGACTCTGAACTGCACCGCTAATATCGTTCCAGAGGTTGCCGATCGATCCGAAGCCGAAGTCATCAGCGAATCGCCTATATCCGATGGAACCATTCGAAGTTACGTGCAGCCGGTTGGATAATGCAAGCCTGGTCATTCCTTCAAGATTGGTTTTGAACGTTCCCGCACCGGGCGTAAATCGTCGGCCTGATACTTCGAACTCCTTTAAGTCGCCTTGGCGAGCGGGTCGTGAACTGGTGATGTTGTCAACCCGGAAGAGTCGAGCACCTTCTGGTAAAGGGGTAATGCCTCCCTTCTCAGCTGCACTTGCTGGACGAACTGTGCCATCAAAATTCATGACTTGGTCGTAGCGAGCCTCGGCCATGTCTGACCGCCTAAGGAAAAGCTTCCGCGACTTTGTATGGGACCGATCCTTCCCGTACCAAAGGATGTAGTCGGCAGTCGAACCCAGATGAGTAGAACCTTCACTCGTGGTCTTCCGAACGATTATCTGACTTACGAAGTTCTCCGGGCCAAACACCTCGTCCAAGAGAGAACGGACGAGGTGAACGTTCTCATCGCCCATCTGAATGAAGATCGATCCCGACTCGGTCAAGAGGTCACGGGCTACGACGAGTCGATCACGTAGGTAAGTCAAATACGAGTTGATCCCGTCCTGCCAAGTGTCCCGGAACGCCTTGACTTGCTCCGGCTCGCGACTAGCGTCTGAGCCGTCTTTCACATCACGCTTTCGAGTCGAGACTTGCCAGTTCGACCCGAACTTGATCCCGTAGGGCGGGTCGATGTAGATCATCTGGACCTGTCCCCGGAGCTTCTCCTTCTCGGCCATGCTGTTCATGACCAGAAGTGCATCACCGAGTACCATGCGGTTGGACCAGTTAGCGGCGTGCTCGTAGAACTCCACCTTCTCGTAGCCTTCGAGTCCATCGAAGTCGTCGAAGAGCAGAAGTTGTTCGGTTGGTTTGTCGGCCGTACTCGCTCGGCGCAATGCTTCAACGAGTGCCCTGGGATCGATCTTTTCTTGGATGTACAAAGGGACGGCGGGAACAGTCAGAGGACCGACATCTTGCTCGTCTTTCCCCCTCCAAACGAGTTGAGGGTCGGCGTCCGGATCACGTGGGTAGAGCAACGGACGTTCATATGTGACGGGAATCGGGTTCCGCTCGTCGTCGGCCACGAAGTCCCGAAGCTCCTCGGTCGGGATGTTCGTCCGCTTATCCGAGTGGACTGTTGACTGTACCTGCTTCGGTGCAGTCGCCTTACGGGGTGGCATCAACTCGCTCCTTCACTTATGGACTCCGCAACGATCGAGCCGATGATGTCCGCACCCTCGTAGGGATCGGTAACTTCGACGAAGCGCCATCGTCCGAAGCGTCTGGCATTGTTGACAGCGGGAATCCATAGAGTACGAGCAGTGTCCACCTTGATCTGCTTCGCTCGGTCTCGTTCTCCGGACACTTCAATGATGAGGTGTAGCGGATCGTCGGCACCGCGGCCATCATTGAGTTCAACGAGGAAGTCCGGGTAGTACGCCTTCGGTTGTCCGTCGAGGCTGTATGGAATGATGAAGCCGAGTCCCTGGTTCTTGACGTAGCGAAGAACCTCCGGAATCTCTTCAAGCGTGAGGTCCAGCACGTGTTCCCACCTACTGTCCGCCACCGTGTAGTTCACATGGCACTTGTCGGGGTCGGTCTGACGCACCGACTTCGACGTGTCGAAGTCCACCCATTCCGTCGAGCCCACGGTGTCGTACGGCTTGAGCATGGCCACGAGGCGGCGATCCCCACCTGCAGTGCGAACGATCGAGTGGTAGATGCGCTCCGCTGCGTCGTTGCGATTCTCGTGGAGAAGGAGGAGCTGCGGAAAAGCATGGTCCTGGCAGGTCACGCACTCGGCCATCCATGAGCGAGAAATCTCGACGAGCCTGGGGAAGAGCCAGGGCCTTGGACCCTGTACCATGCTGTCGCCGTCCGCCGATTCGGGGTTCTGGAAGTAGCGGTCAAGGACCAACTTCGCCAACTCGAAGGCGATTGTCTTGGGACGCTGAGCCTTCAGGTCGTCGAGCGTGTGGACTTCGGTCTCTCCGACAATCCCTGCGACTTCCGTTGTCGTGGGGATATGGCGGGCTGAGAGAAGCATTTTCGACTCGTGTGTCCAATCGGCGTCAAGGTTCTGGTCCGGAACCTCCCAGCGATAGCCGTCGAGTCGAGGAAAAGTTATCAATGCCGCGGCACGCTCAGGCAGCGACCGCACATGTGCAATCGGTTGGCGTGGAGGAGGTTCCTTTGTTGCTCCTGATGCCGGGATGAACGAAAACGGCACTCCGTACACTTCGGCATATTCGGGAGAGAAATGTCCATCGTCATCGAGTGCGAATGATCGGCGGCGAAGGCCCCGACCCACAACCTGCTCGCAGAGAAGCTGTGTTCCGAAGGCTCGGACCCCAAGAATGTGCGTAACCGTCGTAGCGTCCCAGCCTTCCGTCAACATAGAGACAGATACGACGCATCGGACGTTGCTTCCGAGCTTGCCAGGCTTGCCGACCGTGTTCATGACTTCCCGGAGAACGTCCTCGTCCGTGAGGATCTCGACGTCTGCGCCGGGAAAGCGCTCTCGGTACTCACGTTTGAACTGCTCAATCTCTGCGGATGCAGCCCGCCTGAACTCCGGAGACAGCGCATCCCCTCGGTCAAGCTGCTCAGAGTCCACGAGGATGGTGACTGGTCGGTGTGTCCAACCTCCAGCATGTTCGTTCGAAAAGAGCGGGAGTGCTCCTGGAACTATCGTCGTTGATCCATCCTGGTTCGTCTTCTCGAACCCCGAGACGTAGTCGTAGACAAGTTTCGAGACGTTCGTGTTGTTACACACCACGATGAAGACGGGGGGCGTCGAGCCATCGGCCCCTGCATCGTCCCAGCGCTCAAACGCCTTCTGGTAGTTGGCATACAGACTGTGGAGCGCGCCTTGAAGCGGGGCAGGTAGTTGTGGCGGACCTGTGATGGCGTCCGTCTTCCTCCCCTTCTTCGGGAGGTCGTCTCGAATCCGGCCCCACAGGTTCCGGTAGGTCGGAGCACCACCTTCTTGGAGCGTGTCGTCCTCGATCGGGACTCGAGGAATTTTGACGAGGCCAGCCTCGATAGCATCGACGAGACCGAAATCCGAGACAACCCACGGGAAAAGTGTTCCCTCGGAGTAACCCGAACCTTTGAGGAAAAACGGTGTTGCCGACAGGTCGTATACCGTTCGGATTCCGATCTTGTTTGCAATGGCTTCCAGGCCCGAGAGCCAGACCCGTGCCTCTTCGTCACGCTGTTTCGCCTCGGCCCGGTCTTCGGTCCCAATGAGGACCTCGTCATCGTTGTCCGGTTTACGGCGGTAGCAATGATGGGCCTCGTCGTTCAAGACGACAATATTCTTCTTCGCCCCAAGGTCTCGACACACTCGGCGCACCATTTGATCTGGCGTCTCCGTGAAGGCTCCGCGCACATCGGCACCGAGCAACTCACGAGTTGCTTTCGGCATCGAAACCTTCTCTCGATGCAGGAAGCCGTGGAAATTGGTGACGACGATCCTGGCCTGACCAAGTTGGTCCCTCAGATGTGACGGGACGATGTCGAGACCTCGGTAGTAGTTCTCTACATCAGAGGGAAAGAGCACTCGGAGGCGGTCACGAATCGTGATGCCAGGAGCGACGACGAGGAACGCATCCGAAAAGCGACCGTCGTGGGGATTCGCCGCTTTGTTCAAGGTCTGCCAGGCGATAATCATTGACATCACAGCTGTCTTTCCCGTGCCGGTCGCCATCTTGTGTGCGACGCGGAACAAGCCCGGATTGGCATCGTCGTTGTACCGCTGTAGTTCGGACAGGAAATAGCGGCCAGACCCGGCCTTTCCGGCGATCTCGGAAAGCCACATGGCCGTCTCCACTGCTTCGATCTGGCAGAAGAAGAGTCGGCGTTCCCGCTCCGGAGCGTTCCAATGTTCGAGGAGAATGCGGGTCGTCGCCGTAGCCCCCGTCCACCCCTCCAGTCGCCAACGGTTAACGGCGACTCGGACCTCGTTGACGAATCGGGTCTCCTCGATCCGGTCTTTCGTCCACTCGACGAACTCGAGCTGCGCCTGGGCTGCCTGTCTCCGCTTGGCCGCTGGGATCGGCATGAAGTAGGCGGAAGGTCTACGGCCTTCTAGGACCTGGTCCGTGATGCCGGCGTCGTCAAACTTCCAGTAGCGGGTCGGCACCTCGTAGGGTGAGTTGAGGATTGGATTTTCGATGACGTTGGCCACGGGTCAACCGTCCAAACTTTGGGCTCGGTGCTTGGGCAAGACCCGATGCCCCTGGAAATGGCGGGTTGACATGAACCGATGATACGAGAAGTTTGTGCACCAGGCCGTATGGCTGGTCACAGGTTCCGATCGAGCCTTCGGGCGACGCTTCGGATCGCGAGGACGAAAGGTGACTCCTCGTTCTGAGTCTCGGCGGGTAGGTCGGAGAAGGGAATCATCGACTCGTGCCCGTCGACCTTGGATTGCATCCAAGCCACCCGGGCATTGTGTACATCCTTACGTGTGACACCATCACCCTTGGCGAGTAGGAGCACTGCGTACGTTCTCTCGATCGAACGCGGATTCCCTTCTCATGTCTCAATTGGCGCGTTTGGAAGAAAAGGAATCGCGCTGACGGCCTCATCTCGAGTTTCACACGCGCGGCACGGTTCGAGATGATTGTGGTCTTCATCAAGGTGAAACGACGCCCAGCGCAGGATTTCCGTCGCGAGCCCGACGAGTCGGCTCGCGTCAAGATCGTCGAGCATCCAGATGCCTTCGTGCAAGGCATCATTACGCCGCGTATAGAGGTTCTCGACCCAGGTGTGGACCTGCTCGTGCGTCATACCTCCGATCGACACCAGGGGTGCAACATGATCAGCGACCGCGTTGCCCTTCCTCTGGCGAATGGACGTCCCTCCAACAAAGAGACACTCCAGCGCGCTCATGGCGGCCGCAACGCGTTCAGATGGCCACTCGCTTGTGAAGCATCGACGGAGCCAGAGTGACGCTGCGAGGACGCGAGTTTCCCAATCGTTCCGGTCTTCGGGAGACTTTGCTGCGGCTGCCTCAAGACCGCGATATCCGAGTGTCATTGTGGCGTCGAAGCCAAGTCTGGTGACGACGAATCTCTCTTCAGAGCTGGTGGAAGATCGCGCATTACCCTCGCCGTCAAGAATCGCTGCGCCCGTGCTGCCACCGCTGATGTGCTCTCCAATAAGGTGGAGAATCGATCGAGTCTCGTCGAATCGATCGCGCGCCCGGATACGCGCAGATTCATGATCTCGCGCTTGCACTGCCGTCGCGAGCACGGGCGGAGGCGTCTCATGTGCGAGCACACTCGCCATCCCGGACGTTTCTCCGACTTGCGGGACGGACTCGAGCGTCAAATACACGATGCACCGTCCTACTCGCAGGGGAGCTTGTGCAAAGTGTCCGCGGACGTGTTCGAGTACGGTCCATTCTCGCAATGGCTCGTCGATCAAGAGTTCCAGCTCGGCGAAGCCAGTGTCCACGTCCTGGTCGAGTGCGACACGGCAAGCGTAGGCCAACCAACCTTGAACGGTTGTGCGCGTTGGGCCACCGGTGCTCAACGAATGGTCGGTCAGCTGATTCGTGACGCGTTGCAGCGCGGAGTACCCGCTGCCCTCAAACGTGAGATTGGCTCCGCCGAAGATCGCATGGAGAGGCGCTAGAGTTCTGCCCGGCTCAGGAACCGGCGTAGCCAGTGAGACCAGTTCTGCGAATGCTTCTTTCAAATCCGTTCGACGACTCACATACTTCATCATGGATCCCCCTTGTGTCGTCGAAGCATCCACGAAGTCTTGCGTACTCGCGAAGCGATCCGCTGAAACAACGGACGCGTGATCGAATAATCGAAGTCACCATTTCGAAAGCGCGTTTCGAGGCCGAACTTACCGACCCGCGAATCCGATCCATGATGTCCACGCGAGCCTCCTGCTCGTTGGTCTACCCAAGAATTAGCGTCGCGCACACGTCATAATGTGATACAGTAAGACAGATTGTCGTACTGTACTATAAGGACGGAAAAATGGCGACTCTGACTCTGAGGATTGATGAAGAGATTCGAAATGAGATAGAGGCCCTGGCTCGTGGCCGTGGCGCGACCGTTAGCGATTTCGTGCGAAGCGCTTTAGACGAGTACTTGGGCAGAGAAGGAAGTGAGGGGCGAGCTAGCGGTCCACAGAGTTTGACGCTGGTCGAACGTCAACTTTTGTCGACTCAGCACGAAATCTTGGCGCGTCTTCGTCAAGAGGGTGATCCCGAGCGCGAGTATCACTTCCAGGTCTCGGAGGTGCTGGCGAGTGGTTTCTCTGGCGAGTACATCAGATTCTTTCGGAACTACGATCCGGAACTTCCGGTTCGAGAGTGCAGGTTGGTATGGAGAATTCTCGACATGTTCAGGGTCGTCCAGTCGAGTTACGAACGTCTCGACGATGCGGCGAAGTTGGAGATCGGTGAGCACGCAAACGGCGTCCTCACTTTTCGGGGATTTGATTTCAACGACGAGCGTGAAGCACGATTGGGGGCGTACACGAAGTACGTAGTTGGGGATGGCCGCTGGAGAGAGCAAGCCGATGCTATCGAGCGTGAAGGCGGGAATTCGCACTTCCCAGTGCTCCCCACATATCAAAGGATGCTTGTGGCGTTCGATCCGATCTGGGAGAAGCGGGTCAGGGATTCATCTTTGAGCTTCGAAGACCGGATGTATTTGGACGTCGAAGAACTCGCCGCGATTTACGCGGCTTCGTTGTACTCGCGCACGTAGAGTCGGAGAGAGGGGATCGAAACGGACTATCCCGCAAGCGAAATCTGGCGTATGAGAGCAGCTCGGCATGACGGTGTGGGCTCATGANNCGATGCGCTCGCGCTTGTAGGTCCGAAGAGAGAAGATTGAAACGGACTACACCACAAACGTAATCTGGCGTATGAGAGCAGCCCGGCGTGACAGTGTGGGCTCATGAAGTCCGACCCATTACTCGATGAACTTGAGGCAGCTTACACGGGTGAAAACCTTATTCTCGGCTCGCGCACTCAGGTAACTGCAATTACGGCGTCGGCTGACGGCGACATCGCGCTTGCCGTCATTGTTCTTGTGGCCAAGGGCTTCTTAGGGCAAGTGGGCGAAGATCTTTGCAACAAGTCCAATGCCGTAATCCACAGCATCTATCGGCGACTGCGTGAGCATTACGTAGGTGGAGTTGAGCTTGAAGACGGTAAAGTTCGAGTAATCCTAGAAGACGATCTTCCACCAGTAGCAATCGCGCAACTGAATGAGCGACTACCATCTAGTCATTCGGGTGTGCTTCGGTTTGATCGCGACTTGGGTCGCTGGATTGACGATGTGGAATGGTACAAAAGACGTGGTCTGTGAGCCCTGTCATCTTGCGTCTTATCGGATCGTTTCGGTCACCGAGCATCGGGCCGCGCCGAGTGTGCGGCACGCTCGCGCGAGCTCGCCAACGCAAGCGATGGTCGTAATGAATTGGAATTCTTAAGTGGCAGCGCTTAATGAGCCGACAACGGCACTTGTGCTTGGTGCGGGATTTTCGGCGGCCGTCAGCACCGACCTTCCGACCGCGAACGAACTCGGGAACCGTGCGTACCGACATGTGAAAGAGGGTGGCGGGAGTGTGGTGTTGGGGCGAGAATTTTCGCTCGACTTTCCGTTTGAGTTCGCTTTGTCGCTGCTCGCCGAAAAGCAACCACACCTTTCGGAACTTCAGAATCGTCGGAATGCGGTTCAGCTAGCGGAACTCACCACCGCGATTGCCGTCGTCCTGGAGAAAGCGCAGGAAAGTGCGTTTGACAGACAACCACCAAATTGGCTTTACGAACTGCTGAGCGTCCTGAATCAATGGCACAGCAGCATCGTTTCGCTCAACCAAGATCTCGTTGTTGAGACCGCGGTGGAATCTCACTTCCTCATGCCGACCTCTCCGAGGCCTTTATCGCCCAACGCGACCCGGCTTGAGGTATTCGCTGGAGGAGGGTCCATGGAAAAGATTGATGCGACCGATCTGCTATGGCACGTCCCACCGTTAGCGGGTGGCACGCACCAGCAACCGCGGAACCTCGCGAAGTCGATGCGTCTTCTCAAACTTCATGGGTCGGTTGATTGGTGGTGGGCGCCTCCCGATCAGACCGGCGCCACGATTTTGCGAGAAGGGGTCTACGGCACTTTCGGGAACGCCCGTCGGATGAGCGACCAAGTACGACGCGACTACCTACCTGGCCGAGAGCGCTTCATTGTGCCGCCGCTGGCGACCAAATCCACGTACTTCGATAACCCGATCACCCGCCAACTCTGGCAGGACGCCTTTAGCTCGTTGCATAGTGCGGCTCGGATTGCACTCGTCGGCTATTCGCTTCCGATCACCGATCACATGACTTTTGGTCTTTTGCAATCAGTTCTTGAAGGACGTACCGTCCGTCTGGACGTGGTGAACAGCAACGTCGCAGAGCTTCTGCCTCGATTGAAAGCGTTGGTCGGCGTGAGGCGTGATGATCCGCTCCCTCCGTGGGTGCGGACCTACGACGGCACCGATGCCATCGAGACCTATACCCACGAGCTCGCAGACGAACGCAGCAGGGAACTCATCGCTGGAATCACGACATCATTGCCTCCTGGTGACGCGAATCGATCGATGCACATTCACTGGCCTCGACCAAACGGGAACACCTCTAGTCGAGTGTATGAAGTCGACGGTCCTGATGACTGTGGAGTTGTCACTCTCAGGACAGCCATTGTTGGACCGACCGACAATCTTGATTCACGAACTGACTACGACCCGAACACGGAACGTTATGAGATCACCCTGGCAGACCTCATCCCGCGGCTCAGCGACGCAACGTCACTGGTGGCTAGACATGGTGACTCTGACGCAATGCGACTTGTCAACTACGACGCAAATATCCCATGGATCATGTTCATTCCAGCGGGCCTTGTGCTCTGATGATGGTCCTTTGTGATTGACTTGCCTGGCTAAATACCTTGAGAGTATCAGTCACGTCGTTTGTTCTTGCGACTCTGTCATACCGGGCATTTGCCGAATGATCGAAGCTGACTCGGTTGTCCGCGCACGTTGATACCTATTGCGCCACCTTGTTCGACGTGTGGAAAATATCGATGGATTTTGATTGATGCACCGAATGGTAGATACTTCAAAAGTCATGTAGCAATTGTCATTTTGAATCTAGGATCGCTTCGATGGTGGAATGCAAGCATGGCTTGGACAAGGTGCGATGCGCCGAGTGCAGGATTCGTCCTCCCGGAATCAACAGCCAGGTATTCGTGACTAAAGGTCGTGCTGCCTACCACAACTCAAAGGATTGCCAAGCTCTGTTGGAAGGGCAAGTCTACGCAGAGAGCCTCGGAATGGAAATTCATGAAATACGAGGCGCAAATTGGGTCCGAGTTGAAGCCGACCGGCAGGCTTGTTTGGTCTGTTGTCCGCGGAGCCAACTATGAAGAGCCTGTATTTCGTTTGGATGCAGACGGTGAAGTTGTCAACGTGAGCACCGACGAATGGTCGGGCAAGGGCTGGCGAGTCACCGTCGCCGGAAATGAAGTGCATATCGCACGGGTGGCTGACGTTCTTACGATTCGTGACTCGGATGCTTCGCGACTATTGCTGCGGCGACGGTGGTTCCGGTCGAGTCTCTACGATGAGGGCGCGTCACTCGTCCGCCTCCGAGGCATCAGGAAGAGCGAGTCGACTTCCCTCGCGGCCGCGCTTCGTCGTCTTAAATCTGCACAGGCTGTCGAGGATGCCGTCGTTTGGCGTGCTGCTGTCGAGGATGCCGTCGTTTGGAACGCCGCTGTCGTCCGGCTCTTCAGCGCGCGACGCACAGAACAGCGCTGGATCACGACCGAGGAGACTGACGAGCTGATAGCTCAGCGTCCCGAACGGCGACTCCTGGACAGAGTTCGTGCTGCTCGGTGCGACACATTGTTCGATGCAGATCAGCTAGCGGCGGCTGCCTTTTTGGAGGCCGACATTGTGGCTCTGGTCAGCGAGGCCAATGAAGAAATCATGGCGGCCGAGCTTTCCTCCCGTCGATCGTTTTTCGACACGATTGAGAAGAGTCCATTGACCGACGAGCAGGCCCGCGCGGTCGTGTGCTTCGATAACCGCGTCCAAGTGCTCGCCGCTGCGGGCTCTGGCAAGACCTCGGTAATGGTTGCCCGCGCCGCCTACGCCGTGAGCCGGGGATTCGTTGCACCCGACCGCATCCTGCTGTTGGCCTTCAACAAGGCTGCGGCGAGCGAGTTGCAGGAGCGTGTGACAACACGCTTTACGAACGCTGGGATTGACTCGACCGGGATTCATGCGTCCACGTTCCACTCCTTTGGACTAAGCGTCATCGGCAGCGCGACCGATGAGAAGCCTCGTCTGGCGCGCTGGCTAGATCAGGGCCAGGACATCGAAATGTTGTTGCGCATCGTCGACGAACTCCGCGGCGCCTCGTCGTCGTTTCGCTACCACTGGGACCTGTATCGACTGCTCTTCGCTAACGCACCGACGGACCTCGACGAGAAGTCGCCAGATGGCTACGACAAGTCCACTCGAACAACGGGCTACCAGACGTTCTCCGGCACGGTGGTAAAGAGTCACGGCGAGCGATTGATTGCTGACTTTCTGTACCTGAACGGCGTGGAGTTCGAGTACGAGAGGACCTACGACTACTCAACCGCCGATGCCGACCACTCGAAGTATCAGCCCGATTTCTACTATCCGGCCATTGATGTCTGGCACGAGCACTGGGCTCTCGATCAGAACGGCCAACCCCCAACCGATTTCTCCGACTACGCCAAGGGCATGACGTGGAAACGCCGCGTGCACGCCGAGCATGGAACAAAGCTTGTGGAGTCCACGTGGGCCGAGGTCATGTTTGGTGACGGCCTCGCGAAGCTCGAGGCGGAGTTGAAGGGACTTGGGTTGACTTTCGGCTGGAATCCGGATCGCCAGATCAAGGACCCGTGGGTGAAGCCCATGAAACACGAGGATCTCGCGCGCCTCGTGCGAACCTTCATGTCCCACGTCAAATCCAACTCGTGGACGAAGGAAGTTCTTGAACGTCGACTTGCTTCGGAGATGGCTCACCTCAACGGATTTCGCACCCACCTTTTCCTCGACGTGTACTGGCCGGTCCACGCGGAGTGGGAGAAGCTACTTGGAGAAGATGACAGCGTCGACTTTGAGGACATGCTGGTCCAGGCCGCTGATCACCTCGAAGCTGGGAGAGCGGAGTGTCCCTATGACTTGATCATGGTCGACGAGTTCCAGGACGCGAGCCAGGCCCGCGCGCGACTAGTTCGAGGCCTCGTCAGCGAGCCGGGCCGCTTTCTGCTCGCCGTGGGTGACGACTGGCAGTCGGTCAACCGTTTCGCGGGGGCCGACCTGTCTGTAATGACCAGATTCGAAGAATGGTTCGGCCGCGGACCACAACTGGCCTTGACGACCACCTTTCGGTGCTCCCAGACAATTTGCGACGTCGCACAAGCCTTCGTGTCGAAGAATCCGAGTCAGTTCAACAAGCCGATGCGTTCGGTGAACGAGGATTCGGCCGGGTCCGTGACGATCGTGCGGGCCAATGACGACGCTGTCGCCGTGGCTTCGTACCTCGACAGGCTGTCCGCTGGTGTCAGTGACGGTAGTGTCGCCGCCGGACCCTCGGGCACCGTCAGCGTCGACGTGCTTGGTCGTTATCAGTTTCAAAGAGACGTCCTGCCTAGAAACTTTCCGCCGAAACTGGACGTCACCTTTCGGACCATGCATGGGTCGAAAGGACTGGAGGCCGACTACGTCGTTATCCCGGGTATGACCACCGGTACTTACGGGATCCCGAGCAACATCACGGACGATCCGGTCCTCGACTTGGCAATGCCAGCGCCTGAATCGTTCGCCCACGCCGAAGAGCGCCGTCTCCTTTATGTGGCGATGACGCGGGCACGCCGCGAAGTGGTTCTGATCACCCCACCCGACAAAATGTCCCCCTTTGTTGTCGAGCTCATCAAGGACCCCCACGTGAAACTCGCCGGTGACGAAAGTAATCCCATGGAGATCTGCCCACAGTGCGGCGAGGGGACGTTGGTCATGCAAACTGGCAAGTATGGCCCGTTTCGCGGTTGTTCGACTTTTCCTAGGTGCTCATACAGAAGCAAACTTGTAGTGCCGACGTGAGATCCGGTGCGGACGACGGTGTCAACCATCCATGGCTATGGACAACGTGAATCAACCCGCAAGGTTTCCTCAGCGCGAACGTCTTCGTGACACCGGAAATCCCACCGACAAAATGAATCCACCGACAAAGATCACGTACGCGAACCAGGGTAAGTTTGCGAGCGCGTGCAAGACCATGTGCACAAACTGTGTGCTGGGGCTGGTCGTCGTTTTGGCGGACATTACCGTCTTTCGAAAGATCGAATCTGATTGGTGAGGTTCCTGTTCGAAGGCTACTGCGTTACTCGCATGTTTCAACGCAAACGCCTCAGAGCGGAAGTCAGCGAACCCAGGGACGTCTGATATCACTAACGCCAGGTCGAGGAGACCTCATCACGCCCCGGGCAGCCACGCGACGATGATGTTTGTCAACTCGCGGGTGAGCCCGGCTGCGTAGAAGTTCAGGGCGAAGATGGAGGACGGCGTAAAACCGTATGGACGAACGGTGTCAGCCTCATTATCCGAAGGTGGGAGATATCGGCCTCGTAGGATGGCTTACGGCCTCTCACAAACTTCCACAGTACTTACGGGTTCGGCCTATAGTTCGAATCCAAAATCCTGGTTGGGCGGATCCAAGTGGTCGTCACCGTAAGACAAGTATGAAGTTTTCGCCAGTACAGTCTCAACCACAGTAAGTGTATGGGTCCTCTGGGCGGAATTAAGGATACGGCTTCGTTGGGCCTCTTGTTCGTGGCTAATAATTGCCTCGTCGAGGATAGTGTCAGGGTTGTCAATGCCCCAGCGGTCTATGTAGGCCGCGCCGGCCGAAACTCCTTGTACCCATCGCTCGTAGAGTTCACTTGTCGAGGGAGCATCGCCGAAGTCCTGCACCCAAGCGTCACCGCGTTCAATGGCGATCGTTGCCAGTTCGCGGGCTCGCCGCTCGATGGCGTCGGCACGATCGTTCAGTGCGAGCACGACGTCGGGGTCGACAATCCCGCTGGGCCGGGGGAAGATTCCAGCGACGAGATCGCCCGTCGGTGAACTGGGGTAGCCCACTCCGGTCACGTAGCGATCGATGCGGTGGTGCAGGACGCTAGCTACGTCGTCGGCATCGTCGAACGAACGACCGGTAACCAGCATTGGTAGTTCGGTGTCGACGTAGAAGCCCCGATTCTCCGCGTCGCGTAGCTGGGCAAGTAGCGCTGCATACGCGGGCGAGGCCTTGGTCTGAGCCACTTCGGTGTCGCTGAGTCCCGACTG
>PMTL01000215.1 GCA_003168075.1 Acidimicrobiaceae bacterium | reverse complement strand
ACCGCCTGACGCTGACCACCCGACAACTGCGACACCGTGCGCTTGGACAACGGGACAGTAATGCCCACCTTTTCCAGTTCTTCGAGTGCCTGGCGCTCCATGGTCTTCTGGTCGAGGAATCCGAGCTTGCCGAACGGGCCCTTTTTCGTCAATTCGCGGCCCAAAAAAATGTTCGAGCCAATCGTCAAGTCTGGTGCGAGTCCTGAATCCTGATACAGCGTCTCGATGCCCGCTTCCATCGAGTCGTGCGGTGACTTCCAATGACGCTGGACACCGTCGACAAATAACTCTCCTGAGTCGGGAGCGTGAACCCCCGAAATTATCTTGATTAACGTAGATTTTCCTGCCCCATTATCACCGACCATGCCGATGACTTCCCCGGAGTAGGCCTTGAAGCTCACGTCGATGAGGGCCTTCACGGATCCGTAGGACTTATCGATGTTGCGCAGCTCGAGAATGGGTTCTCTATCGGTGCTCATAATTGCTTCCTCGATCCCGAACTAATCGACTGTAAGACGGCGGCCAACGCAATGAAGGCCGCCACGACCACCTCATTCCACGTGACGGCGACATTGATAAAAGTGAGACCATCGTTGACGACGGTCAAGATGGCAACGCCGAGAAGTGTGCCAGTAAAACGACCCACTCCACCAAACAGGCTGGCCCCACCGATAACCACCGCGGCAATGGCCTCGAGCTCAAGGCCGACTCCACTGGTCGGTGCGCCACCGCCGGTTCGGAAGTAATAGAGCATACCGGTCAATCCAGCCAACATTCCCGAAAGTATGTACACCGAGGCCACGTGACGGTTGACGTTAATGCCCGCCGCACGCGCAGCGAAGGGATTCGAACCAATCGCGAAGTTGTAGCGACCGTAGCGCGAGACGTGCAACACCACACCCAGGATTGCGGTGATCACCAACACCATCACTGACAGCCACGTGAAGATCCAAAAACCGGTGGCACTCCAGACGGAGGCCGAGGGGTCGTAGCCAACCTGGGCGCCCTTGGAAAAAACGAGGGCCAAACCCTCACCGGCGCTCAACGTGACGAGCGTCGCGACGAAGGGCACCAAGCGGGCCTTCGTAATGAGGATTGCATTGATGATTCCCACGATTGCGCCCACGCCGGCGCACGCGAGGGCGCCGATGATCAGCGATCCCAGTTCGCCAAAATGGTGATTCTCAAGATTCTGAATGACATAGGCGCCGGCGACACCCGATATCGCAATGGTGGAACCGACCGAGAGGTCGATGCCACCCGAAATGATGACGTAGGTCTCGGCGACCGCAATGAGGACGGCCTCGCAGAAGTCGACGATCAAGTTTGAGAACTCTGGGGTCGTGAAGAAACGGCTGTTATGAAAATCGAAAAAGAACATGACGGCCACCAGCACCACGAGCAGAATGACCTGCTGGCTGGTAATAAAAGCTACGACTCGTCGCAACGGCGATGGCGGCCCAACGTCGTCGCTCGGATCAACGGGTGTCTCAACAATTGACACGGCACTTCCTTAGGACGGCATCGTGGCATAGATGCACTTCAATTGAAAATACTGCAAGAAACGGCCAGACCCCCGGACGCCTCTACAAGGGCGTCCAGGGGTCTAGTCGGCGTACGGCTAGGCCGTCTTGTAGACGTAGGTGCTGCACAGCTTGGCGCAATTAGCCGGCGTCAAGACAATGTTCGCCAAGGTCGTCAGGTGAGTAATTTTTCCCTTACCCGTCAGCTTCGCGTAGACCGCGTCGATGATGTCCTTACCCTCAAGGGCGGGCTGCTGGGAAATGATCGCCGAGATCTTTCCAGCCTGCATGCTCTTAATTGTGGTCGCGTACGCGTCGTAGCCCACAACCTTGATGCTCTTGCCGGCGGAACCGTCGGTGAGAATTGCCTCTGCGGCACCCTCAAGGTCCGTACCGTCAATGGCGAAGATGCCCGCAACCTTGTTGGCGGCCAGGTCCTGCTTGAAACCCGACGTAGCAACCGCGGGCTGCGAGTTCGAGACGATCGGATTCAGTGCCTTGATATTCGGGTACTTGGCCTTGACTTCAGCGGCGAAGCCCTTCAAACGAGCAGCGTCAGTCGACGTCGTGATGGAGCTCACGCCAATCGCCACGATGCACTTCGAAGCCGAGGTGCAGTGCTTGGCGTAGCCAATGGCCCCAGCCAATGCGTCAGCGGCGGCTTGACCACCCTGAAGGTTATTGCCCGTGACCCACGCGGTGATGTTGGCCTGGTTGGCGTCACCGGAGTCGACATTGAAGACCGGGATCTTCTTGGCGACGTACTCATTAACCAGCGGCTGCAAAGCCTTGGTGTCGGTCGGCGCCAAGACCAGCGCGTTGGGAGCGGTAGCGAGCAGGGTCTGAACAATCGGAATCTGCGTGGCCGACGAGTAAATGCTGGGATTGCCTTGGAATTCCAAACTGATGCCCAACTTCTTCGCTTCGGCCGTAGCGCCCGCCTTCATGGATATAAAGAACGGGTCCGAGGCTGCACCGACAACATAGGCAACCGTGTACTTCTTTGACGCGGCGTTGGCCACCGAAGCGGTTCCCCCAACGAACGTGAAAATCGACGCAGCCAGAGTCGAGGCAACAGCCGCACCCTGAATCAGTCGCATTGAACGTGACTTCATTTTATTGCTTCCCCCTTTGCCCGAACCATGAGACCATCTCACGGAGTGTTGGACAACGTTGTCTCACAATAGCGATGACGGCATTTCGTGTCAAACACTTGTCACCAATATTTTTGTTCGCCTCGACCCGTACTTCACATTCACGAAATCTGAAAATCTCAGGGATTAAGTAAACCCTGATTAGCGCGAGTTGCCGTTGATCACCAGTCGAATCTCGCCGGATCCACGAGAGATAAACGTTGTCTCGACTATCTTCTTCTTCGATGGTCCGTCATCACCATCAATACGCGCGAAGAGCATCGTCGCTGCTTCGTGGGCTATGGCGACGGGGTCCTGAGCGACAACCGTGATGGCCGGTTCGAGCAAGTCGGCGAGCAAGAAATCGTCGAACCCGACGAGTGCGACGTTCGTTTGGAGTCCGCGCTGACGAATAGCGCGAACGGTTCCAATTGTCAGAGGATTCCGACCAGCAAAAAATGCGGTCGGCGGACTGGGCGAATCCAGTAGCGCACCGGCAACGATCTCCGCGGCTTCAATTGTGCGCAGGTCGCGCGCGATTAAGGCCGCATCAATGCTCAGACCACCACTCGTCAGCGCGTC
>PMTL01000048.1 GCA_003168075.1 Acidimicrobiaceae bacterium | reverse complement strand
TCGTCGTGCTTGGCCTTGAGACCACTCGAACGCAGGATGGCCTTACGCAGCCACTGCATACCGAAGATCAAGAGCACGCCTCCGACGATGAGGCGCAGAGTGGAGAGGGGGACGTGAATCAGCGCGGGACCGAACGCCGCGACCAGGGCGGTGAGAACCACCAGAGCAGCCGCAACTCCTTCGAAGGCCGAGCGCCAACCGCGGGTGTGTCCCACGGCAAAGACGATGGTGAGAGCCTCGACCATTTCCACAGCGCACGCCAAAAAGACGGCTCCGACCAGGACGACGACACCCGACGAGACGGTTGTTGCTAACACTTTTTACACTTCTTCCTGTGCGTTCATGACGAAGCACGATTGGGGATCAAAGAGTACTTTTACGTGGTCCCCGCGATCAAAGCGGTCGGTGGCGTAGACCTTGGTCAAGGTCGCCTTCTCGCCCACTTCCACAACGTGTTCGTATCCACGACCATTGTAGGCGACGTCGCGAATCACCCCGAGCGCGCCCTCTGCGGCGCACTCGGGAACCAGGGTAACCCCGGCGGCTCGCACGAAGAGATGAGGTTCCTGGTCGTACGAACTGTTCTCGGACGTGGTGGCTTCGATGAACATGTGCGGGGCGAAGGGCAGCTGCACCTCGACGCGCTTATTGCTCACCTCGCGAACCTTCGCCACGGCGAACTCCCCCGACACACCAGTAAAGCGGGCCACAAAGGCGCTCTTGGGGTGCCGGTAGATCTTCTCGGGTCGCGAGTACTGCACCAGTTCGCCGTTGCGCAGCACGCCGACCCGGTCAGCCAGGGCGAAGGCTTCGGATTGATCGTGGGTGATGTAGACCGCGGTGACGCCGGCGTCGCGCGTCAACGTAGCGATTTCGATGCGTAGTTGGTCGCGCCGGTCCGCGTCGAGGTTCGACAGCGGCTCGTCGAACAACACCAGACCCACCTCGGCGGATAAAGCGCGCGCCAGTGCGACGCGCTGTTGCTCTCCCCCGGAGAGCTCGTTGGGGTAGCGGTCAGCCAGGTGGGCGATACCAACTCGTTCGAGCAAATTGTCAACCCGCGCGACGCGATCCTTCTTCGACAGCGGAGAGGAATTCAGCGGAAACGCAATATTCTTTCGCACCGTCAAGTGTGGCCAGAGGGCGTAGTCCTGAAAGACCATGGAGAGATTGCGCTTCTCGGGGCCGACGAACTTCGTACCCCCACAGACGATGTGATCACCAATGGAGATCGAGCCACTCGTGGGTTGCTCAATTCCGGCCAGGCAGCGCAGTAACGTCGTCTTTCCCGAACCCGATGGTCCCAACAAGACGGTGAACGTACCGGGTTCGACGACGAGAGACACGCCGTTGAGCGCCATTTTTGACCCGAATTTCTTGCGCACCTCGGAGATCTCCACTCGCGAGGGACCAGTGCACACGCGGCTCATGAGCGAACTCCTGCTTCACCGACGCGACGCCACCCCTTGGGCGTCGCGAGGCGAAAGATAGTGAGGACCAGGGCGATGACACCGATCATTTCGACCAGGGTAATGACGGTAGCGGCGGAGCCGATGGAAGCAAAAATTGTTCCGAGGTAGGTCTCAATCACGACCGACGCTGGTTCGTGGCCGGGCTGATAAAGAATTTGGGCAATCGCCAACTCCGAGATAGTTTTCGTGAAGGTGAGCAGCCACGCCCAGACCAACGCCCGCGATAGCAGTGGCATCGACGTGGTGAGAAACGCGCGCCACTTCGAAGCCCCGTGCACGCGAGCGGCTTCATTGAGCGACGACTGAATCTGGCCGACCGGTCCGGTCAAGAGGCGTGCCTGGGACGGCACCGAGGAGGCAATCAGGCCCATGATGAGTAGCGGCATCGTCTCATAGAGATCGACGATGTGTGAGGTGATGAACCGTTGGTCGAAGAAAAAGATGTACCCCACTCCCAGCACGATGCCCGGGATCGCAATGGAGCCGAGCAAGAAGACGTCGGCGATACGCTGACTTATTCCCGAGGTGCGCGACGCGAGACGCTTGGCGAGCACGAACGCCAGGATCAATGTGCCCGTCGCGACGTAGATGCCGAGCTGGCTCGAGGTCCATAACGGCTGACCCAACGATGTAAAGGACGGTAGTGAATTGAAGACATCACGGTACGACTGGAAGGTCCAGTGAATGCCGCTCGTGGTAATGAAACTCGACGAATTGGTCAACGAGCTGGTGATGGCGCCCAGCAGCGGCAGACCAATCACGAAGAACATGAAGATTCCCACTGCCGCCGTGACCCCAATGCGTGCGAGGGGACTGAACTGCAGGCGCCGTACCGCCTTCGTTCGACCGCTCAAGACCGCGTAGGAGCGCCCGCGCATCACCCGGGCTTGCAGGAAAACTGGCGGCACGGTGGAGAGAATGAGCACCGCCGCGATGACCGCGGCCACTGGGAAATTAGCGGGGAAGGCGTAGATCGCGTTGAAGAGAGTGTAGGTGGCAATGGGAAAGTGTGAGGTCGAACCGAGCGTAAAAGCGACGCCGAAGTCGCTCATGGTTTCAGCGAAACTGATGGCGAAAGCGCTCAAGAGTGCGGGCGCGATGATGGGGAGCACCGTGCGGATGGTGAGGAGACGCGACGCACCGTGCACGCGCGCGGCGTCCTCGAATTCCGATCCCAGGCCACGCATACCAACGGAGATCACGAAGTAACAAAAAGGCAGCGACGCGGTGGCGTTGACGAACACGATTCCCGAAGCGCCAAAGAACATATGGTAGAAAAACAGCGTATGCACCCCGAGCGCCGAACCCAGTTCGCCCGGCTGCACCACGTCGATCCAGCCCAGCGTGGTCATCCACGTCGGCACCAAGAGCAGTAGCCACATCGATCCTGACCAGATGCGTCTACCAAAGATATTGGTTCGCTGCACGATCCAAGCGATGGTCGTCGCGAAGGAGACCGCGAAGACACCCGCCAGGGTGGAGACCCACAGTGAGTCCAAAATGCCTTGGCCCGTGTAACCCTGAAAGGCGGCCGAGATATTGGAGAGGGTGAAGTACGAAGGGCCTTGGCGAAAGAGGCGCGGGCTAATCGCGACCAACACGAACGCCACTAGAGGGATGACGATCAAGAGCAGCAGGACGATCCACAGGACGAGGCCCGACCACCGTACGCGACGTAATCGCGCCACGAGCCGATGAGTGAGAGTGGAGGTGGTCACGCGCAGCGATCCTTACAAAACGGCCACGGCTACTGAGGTAGCCGTGGCCGTCTCGAGGGGAACTGAATCAGTTGATGATGTTGTTGGTAAACCAAGTGTTGATCTGGTTCTCCAGCGGACCCCACACGTAGGGGTTGATGGCGTAGGCGCGGGCCGAGGCGTAGGCCGGCAGGAACTTCTCCGGGTTCACACCCTTGATCACTGGCCAGAACAGACCGTCACCGTAGGGGTCGCCCTTCTGCATCGCGAGCTGACCTTTTGCGGAAGTGACGAAAGCCACGAACTTCTCGGCGTCAGCCTGCAAGGCCGGAGACAACTTGTTGTCGACCGCGATGTTGCTGGGCAGCGCCACCGAGTAGTCCAGGTACTTCACCTTGCCGGTCGACCACAATGACTGGGGCTGAGCGTCGATGTTGCCGTAGCAAGCCGAAGACTGAATGGTCGCCATGTCGAGCGTCGCTGGGTTCGACTGCATCGCTCCCAGGGTCGGGCCGTTGGTTTCGTGCACCTGCAGACCATTCTTCTTGAGCGCTAGGTAGAAACTTTCACCCTTCTTGATGGCGGAGTTCACCTGAGCAGTGGTGGGGGTCTCCTCGTAGGTGATTCCACCCAAGTGGGCCATGACACCAGCAATCAATGGGTATGTCGGACCAGACTGCGACGGGTTGTTCATGCCCACAGCGCCCTTGGGCATCGTGGTCAGGTCCGCCATGGTGGTCGAAATCTTGATGCCCTTGCTCGCAACCGAGTCGTAGCAGAGCGCACCCGTAGCCGTCACGCCGGTGGGGGCGAAACTACGATCCGCGGGCACGTTGGTCAGACCTGACGCGTTGTAGGTCGCGGTCTTGGGGATCACGTAACGCACCAGGTAGCCCAACTTGTCGAGGGCGGCGAACTCCGTCGCACCGTCGGCCCAGAACATTCCCCACTTGGGGCTTCCGGCGGCCATCTCAGCCTGAATCTTCGTGAACAATGGACCAGTCGAATCGTCGTCAACGACAATCTTGAAGCCGGGGTTCGTCGCATTAAAGGTCGCGGCGACCTTGTCACCGTAACCTTGCGCGTTGTACAGCAGGATGGTCGGGACCGACGAGTGCGACGCAGCCGCACTGACGCTCACTACGGACAGAGACGATACGGCGACCGTGGACCCGAGGACCGCGGCGATGAAGCGTGCCTTGTGAGCGCGCTTGGTTTTTTTTGGGGTGAGGTTCATGACCACATATAACTGCACCAAAATGCGACACGACTTTGAAGTAAATGAATTGATTGCGAAGGCCGAGCGACGAACAGTGGAAAAGATTCTGACGAGTGATGACATTGCGACCGTCGTGTGAAAAATCGTTGGACAATCGTCACACTCACGACATCGAACCACTACGCCACCGCAAGATTACCGAGCCCCGGTGTGTCCAGTTCGGGCACGTGCAGTACATCATCTCTACGAGGTGACCACACTCTCAACGTCGAAGTGCGGAAGGCCAGCGACCGAGACGTTCAGAGCCCAACAACATGTCAGTGAAGTCTCGTCCCGTATGTTCTTGGCGCCATACCAACATCTCTTGCGCGGCGTGAAAGACCTGTTGCAGGTCCGTGCAGGCGGTACGCCACGTCGGGTCGACGAGGAGATCAAAGCAGAGATACGACCCATCACCAAACTGCACGTACGCGGTGTCCTCATTGGTCGCGACAGCGAGGTTCTGTCGTGACAACGACCGGTCCCACGGCCAGGGTTGTGCCGTCTGGCCAATGAAGAAAGCTCGGTAATCCCATTCGTAGTGCGCGCACGTGCGCCACTCGACGTCGCGACCTTCGAACAACGGCGTCATCACGCGACCATCGAATTGCGCCGGAATCTCCAGGCCGAGAGCGTCGGCCAGCGTGGGAGCGATGTCAACATTCTCCGTATAGTTCTCGATGACGCGCCCGGCGAGATCCAATCGTGGGTCACGCCAGATACCCAGGATGTTGTAACTCTGGGGAAAGAAACCGAGCTTCTCGATCAAACCGTGGTCGCCCAGCTGATCACCATGGTCCGACGTGACGACAATCAGCGTCTCGCCGTACTCTCCACGCTCCTCGAGGCGTGAAATGATTCGGCCCAGGTGCGAGTCGACCTCGGAAATCATGCCGTAGTACTGGGCCCGCAGGTGGCGCATCGACTCTTCCTCGAGCGGCGCGGCGCTTGCGGCGACGCCCAGGGCAATCTCGTGGAGGGGGTGTCGCTGGTGCGCGTCGACCGGCGCAATCGGCAGTTCGACGTCGGCGGGGTCGTAGAGGCGCGAATAGTCCCCCGCCGCCGCGTAGGGCGGGTGAGGTCGCAGAAAACTGACATGGGCGAACCAACCGGGCTCCTGAATCTCAAGCCACTCAAGGAACTTGCCCGTCAAGAAGCCAGTGAGGGAATACTCGGCCGGGCGATCTGATTCGCCGCGCAGTGCTAGCGCCCAACCAAATGGTACGTCGTAGCCGAGGTCGCGCAAGTACTCAACCCAGGTAGCCTCGCTCTCGGGAAGATAGTGGCCGACGGCGAAACCCGGCAAGATCCCGTCGTGACTGTCGAGGCGGGGGTCGTCAATACCCTGGGCGAGAGTGGGATCAAGACCTTGGTCGGTGTAGCCGAACAACGTCGGCACGTAGCCCGCCCGCCGAGCGAGGCGAGCGACGTTGTCGAAGCGGTCCGCCAATGGCGAGCCGTTCGCCACCACTCGATTATTCATCTGGTAGGTCCCCGTATAGAGAGCGGCGCGTCCGGGAGCGCACGGTGCCGCCTGGGAGTAGTGACGGGCCAGGCGCACACCCTCGTCCGCCAGGCGATCAAGCGCAGGAGTCGTCACCAAGGGATGTCCACCAGCGCCGTAGGAATCGGCACGAAACTGGTCGAGGGTGATAAAGAGAACGTTCACGAGGTTCCGCCTTGCCGCGCACGTTGACGCGCTAGAGCTGATGATACCGACGACGAGCGTGTCGAGAGAGTGACCAATCGACTGTAGTTGTGCGTCCACGAACCGGAGCCAACGTTGCCCGCGAAGCAGGCCATTGTCACTACGGGCCACTAACTAGTCTTAGGCAATGCAACAATCGTCGAGTCCGCTGATTGCCGTCATCTTGATTGGCGCACTCGTGGCAATTTCGATCTTGGTCCGTCGAGGTCGGCTCCAGTCTCGATCCTCCAACCTGGCAGCGAGAGAGAGAATTCGACCACTCGCCATCACCCTCCTGGACCCGGTCATCAGTGTGATCATCATTGGTCCCTTCATGTGGCACTTCATCTCGCATTCAACGACCCACCTGTTCGTTGCCATCGTGGGCGGAGCCATCGGAATCGCGATTGGCTACGCCCGAGCTCGCGTCATGTTCGTCCGCGCCATCAAAAAGACCAAATCGATTGTGCTGCGCCGCAGTGGCCTCGAATATGGACTGGTACTGATTCTCGTGATTCTGCGGTCCGCGCAGGGTTCAGTGGAACGTTCGTCGTCGGCCACCGCACAGTCGCTGGTGACCGGGCTCGCGGGTTTGGCACTCGTCGAAGCCGTCGCACGCTCGGGGTTCATTGTCAAGCGATATCTCGATAGCCCCGCCACTTCCGCCGCTCTATCCGCCAAAACTGACCCGCCCACATCGTCGTTCGAAAATCCACAGTGAGGGTACGTCACTAAGGGACCACCGATCAACCATTGCCACGTCGTTCTCACCTCTTGGATTCGTAGAACCTTCACCCTTCTGAGGACAACGCCAGTGGGTCCTCGCGCCGATGCCATCTCATCTCTTAAATAGATGATAGATATCATATCCATTTATAAAATAGATGGCACGAGGTGCCCTCAAGTACGGCAATGTGGAATGTATGAAATCAAAACCCTTTTCCGAGATGCACACAACGATGGACCAGGACGACATTGATTCGAACGAGATGATCGCCCGTGAGATGGTGGAAGACGGCCTTTCTGGCAATCCCGAGGCCGACACGTGGGAACTCAACGCCCGCATCGATGACCATCACTTCGAGGTTCACAATCGAGCGCGCCACGCCCGTCGCGGCCTCGTCGGACTACACTAGGCAGCACAATTGGACCCACAGGCACATTCGCGAATCTCAGACGAGAACCGGGAATAGCACTGCCGACGATCGCCATAAAGGTCAGGTGAAAAGCAGAAATCCCGGTACGGGTCTGACTTCGACCTTGGGACCGGGACCTCGGTGCCGAGTTTGACCAACTTCGGTGCAAACCCCTTGGTAGCGGGGGCACCGAGGTACGACGACATCTTAGACCGAAAAACCTCCGAAAATCCCTGATGAAACTACTTGCACACCCTTGATGCACATCCGACTGCACACCCTGAGGCTGACAGTGCGATTGTGGACTGAAGTTGGACGAGCCATAATGCCAACCTACCTTTGTCCTGTCACCCGAAGCACTGAATTTGCATCGCCAATGGCAGCATTCCTCAGAGCGCTCCGCACTCGTCACAGAGGCAGCTCCTTCCCCAGTCCCAACCAAGCGCCTTGGATCGCTCAAGATACTTTTGCTCGAATATCAGATTCTTGCCAGTACGAGTTTTTGTTCCAATAACCCTGACCATGGAATATCCCACGGCAATTGACAACTACCCCTTTAGAGAGGCCGTCAGCGATCCTCCGAATGCGGGGTCGATCGAATGACCACGACAGTCTCACCAAGCTCGGTGGACTCGCGAAGTGGATGATGGCAGGCCGCCAGGTGGCCGGAGTCGAAACGGACGAGGGGTGGCACTTGTTGTCCGCACAATTCGCTCGCGCGCGTGCAGCGCGTGCGGAAGCGGCAACCAGACGGTGGGTTGATGGGGGACGGGATCTCCCCACGAACGATCGCCCCGTGCTTCGCACGCTCGATCCTGGGATTAGGGATAGGGATCGAGTTGAGGAGACCCTCCGTATACGGGTGCACCGTGCGTTCGTAGATGTCATCGGCCGATCCGATCTCGACGATCTGCCCCAAGTACATCACGCCAATGCGGTCGGCCAGGTATCGCACCACCGACAGGTCGTGCGAGATGACCAGATACGTCAACTCGTGTGCATCCTGTAGACGCTTCATGAGATTGAGGATCTGCGAGCGAACCGACACGTCGAGAGCCGACACCGGCTCGTCTGCCACGATCAACTTCGGACGCAGGGCCAACGCCCTCGCCAGTCCAATACGTTGACGCTGACCACCCGAGAATTCGTGGGGGTAGCGATCGACCGCATTGGCGGGAAGGCCCACCTCGGCTAGCAACTCTTGAATCCACTTCCGTTTTTCGTCCCGAGATCCGAGTCCCTGGATGGCGTAGGGCTCACGGAGGATCGTGCCGACCCTCATGCGGGGGTCAAGCGAGGCGTAGGGATCTTGGAACATCAGCTGAAGGTCTCGTCGCGCCACGCGCAACTCACGTCGACCCAGCGACGCCAGGTCTCGGCCGCCGACGGTGATCTGGCCCTTGGTGGGCAGATCAAGTGCCGTGATCATCCGGCCGAGCGTGGACTTGCCACATCCGGACTCGCCCACGAGTCCGAAGGTCTCGCCCTTGGCGATGGTGAGCGAGACGTTCTCGACGGCGCTCAGGAAACTTTTCTTCCTCCCGAAGACGCCGCCCGAGGAGACTTCGAACTCCTTGGAGACCTGATCGAGAAGTAGCAGAGGGGCGTCGTCATCATGGTTCGAAGTCAGCACTTTGTCCACCGCCGCTGACACTGTCGTCTCGTCAGCCTGATCGCTCGCCGAGCGTGCAGGTTCGGTGAGCGCAGGAGTGCCGACGGGGAAATAACAAGCCACCAGATGGCCGTCCTCCACACCCTCCAGGGATGGCGACATCGTCCTGCACGACGGCTGGACGTAACGACACCGCGGGGCGAAGCGACAGCCCACCATTTCTCTGGTCAAATCTGGTGGAAGGCCGGGGATGGAATACAGCGGCCGTCGCGGCGAGTGATCGAGCTGGGGAATCGAAGAGAGCAGCGCTTCGGTATAGGGGTGTCGCTGGTGGTCGAAAAGGTCGAAGATCTCCGCCTGTTCCACGACCTGGCCGGCGTACATCACGACAACCTTGTCGCTGCGTCCCGCGATGACCCCCATGTCGTGGGTAATGAGGATCATGGCCATCCCGAGTCGCTGCTTCAGGTCGTCGAGCAGCTCAAGGATCTGACGTTGAATCGTGACGTCGAGAGCGGTGGTGGGCTCGTCTGCGATGAGCAGCCGCGGCTCGCACACGATGGCCATCGCGATCATGACCCGCTGTCGAAGGCCTCCCGAGAGTTGGAAGGGGTAGTCGTGCAGCCGCTCTTTGGGTCGAGGCATCCCGACGAGGTCGAGCACCTCCGCCGCTCGGTCCATCGCCACCGCGGAGGTCTCTCCGCGGTGGCGAATCACCGATTCAGCGATCTGGCGCCCGATGGTCATCGTCGGGTTCAGTGACGTCATCGGATCCTGGAAGATCACCGCAATATCGTTGCCCCGGACGTCTTGGATCTCTCGATCGCTCAGCGTCAGCAAGTCGCGTCCGTCGAAATTGATGGACCCACCCGCGTGGTATCCACCCTCCGGAAGGAGTCGCATGATTGACATCCCCATCATGGTCTTCCCACAGCCCGACTCGCCGACGACGCCGACCGTCTGACCCTTGTCGACGGTGAACGACACGCCATCAACGGCGCGCACGACACCCGAGCGTTGACGGACGTACGTCTGGAGATTGTCAATTGCGAGCAACATGTGCCAGGATCCTCATCACCCTATTTCACGGACCAAAACTCCGGCGTGATCAGTCCCTGCGTGTTCTGCGGGTCGACCCCTTGGAGACGGCTCGAGATTGCCGACAGGGAGTAGGGCTGAAGCGGCAGCCAGATGACCGGCAAGTCCTTGGCCAAGTAGTCCTCGAGCGGGTATAGCGCCTTCACACTCTGAGAAACCTCGGCCTTGGCCATCAACTGGTTCGCCGTAGCCGAGCAGTAACCACCGACGTAGAAGCCGCCACACCCAAAGACCACCGACGGAACCGGGTAGTTGAGTGGTAGGCCGTACTGCCAGCCACCCAAGAAGGGATAGCCGACCTGCCACGGGCACGCGGCCCCCTTCTTGCACAGCGCGGTGAGCGCGAAGACCTGGCTGTCGCTGTTCTGGTGCAGAGTCATCTGCACGCCCGCCTCGGAGGCCGTGCTCGCGAGCGCCTGGAGCTCCACGCCGTACTGAATGACACCGCTCGGGTAGAGGATCTGGAAACTCAACTTCTCACCCTTGGTCACGCCAGCACCGCAGTCGCCCTTGGCGGTCCCCGGCTTGGCGCAGGTGTCGACGCCACCGGGCACGACGCTCCATCCGTTCGCGCTCAGCAGGGACTTGGCCTTCGCCACGCTGAAGGGATACAGGTTCTTCTGTTGCGCGGGGTCGGCCTCCGGGACTCCGTTGAAGGAGACCGAGGGAGTGAACGCCGGTACCGGGCCGTAGGTCGGAACGCCGTATCCGTACAGGGCGGCTTTGATGTAGGCCGGCTGGTCCACCAGTGACTGGATCGCCTCGCGGACGTAGAACTGCTTGAACATCGACCCGACCGCCGGGTTCGTGTAGTTGTACTCGGCGTAGTTCATGCCACCCTGCGACCAGGGATCGATCGCGTAGCCCAGGCTCTTGACACGAGCGTCACCCTTAGCGTCGGCGAAAGGAACGTAGCCGTAGTCGAGGCTCCCCGACAACAGCGCCAGGTACTCAGCCGAGTCACTCGTGAAGTTCAGGAACTTGATCGACGACAGCTTCGGCTTCACCGGTCCGGAGTACTTGGTGTTCACCCCGATCGTCACCTCGGTGTTGGGCTGGTACGACGTGAGGTGATACGGGCCGTCCACCACCTGCCAGAGGGGGTTGGAGCCCCAGGTGTGCAGCTCGTTGGACTGGGCGTTCAAGAACTTGTAGATGGCCGCCGCGCTCTTCAGGTTGTTGAACGCGACGATGGGGCCGCCCGCGCTCGTCCTGGCCCAGGCGTGGGACGGCATCGGGGTCACGGCCCCGAGCTCTTGGAGGAAGACGAAGTTCTGGTTGTACGTCTTGTCGAAATTGATTATCAAGGTGCTGGCGTTGGGCGTGGAGATAGACGTCACGTTGTCAGGGAAGAGCCCGGGCGTGTAGTCCCCGTAATTGGCGGGGCTGCCCCCCACGGTCTTGTTGACGGCGGCTTCGAGGATCCAGTAGTAAAAAGCCAGGTCCTGTGAGGTTATGGGCTGGCCGTCGGACCATTTCCAGCCCGGGTACAGGTGGACCGTAACCGTCTTGTTGGCGTTGCTGAAGACGGGGTACCCGGCCATGCTCTGTTTGTAGTCGATGGTCGGCGAGACGCCCTTGGGCGACCACCACAGGGCCCGGTACATGTACTGCTGGAACTGTTGGTTCGTGCCCACGCTGGCGTCGGCGGCCGGGAAGATGGGCATGATGTAGGTGGGGCCGGCGCCGGGTGATTCGGCTATGGTCACCACGCCCCCGTTGGTCGGCGTGCCGTTGGACGGGGGCAGCGAGCCGAAGGCTCCCGGCAGCGTGGGCCCGTTCGTCTGGGGCAAGTCGCTGGCCGTGGCGGCCGTTGAGGTGGTAACGCCCGCCACCAGGACCACAGCCGCCGCCAAGGCTGTCCCGGCTCGTGCACCGGTGCTGAGTCCGCGCATTAGAGCTCCCTTCGGTTGTCCAGTAGCCGAACGACCCGGCTACACCTGCACGTAAGATACCCCTTAGCGCTCCCGGTATCCCAGCACGCCCAGTCCGACCAGGCCGAAGACCCCCAAAGCCCACAATTCGGGGTACCAGGCGAAACCCTCGTACCGGAACAGCACGTCGTGCGGGCCGGGCCCCAGCGCCACCCCCAGCAGCGCCGGGGCCAACATCTCGGTCTGGACCGGGCGACCGTCGACCCAGGCGTGCCAGCCCGGGTCGTAGGCCACGCTGAGCAGCAACGTGGCCGGCCGGGAAGGGTGACCTTGGTGCGCAACGTCCCGGCCGGGAGGTCGGCGCCGACGCTGTCGACCACCCCGGGGGCCGGGGGGCTGGGCGCCACGACGGTGGAGGGGGCCGGTGCGCGGGCCGGGACGGCCAGCCCCGGGAAGCGCACGGCCC
>PMTL01000115.1 GCA_003168075.1 Acidimicrobiaceae bacterium | reverse complement strand
CGATGTCGCGCATCTCGCCAATCAGCATCACGTCAGGGTCTTCTCGCAGAGCCGACCTCAACGCCCGCTGAAACGAGGGACTATCGAGGCCAATCTCGCGCTGGGACACCGCCGCCATTTTGTGATTGTGGACGTACTCCACCGGGTCTTCAATCGTCAAGATGTGCGCCGGGCGCGTTTCATTGACCCGGTCGATGATGGAGGCCAACGTCGTGGATTTTCCTGACCCCGTGGGTCCGGTGACCAGGACGAAACCGCGAGGTTGGCGAGATACCATCTCGGCGGCCATCGGAAGTCCAAGTTCCTCAAAAGTAGGAATCCGAGAGGGAATGACCCGAAGAGCGAGAGCCATCGTGCCGCGTTGTGTGAAGACGCTGCCGCGAACGCGAGCGCGTTCGTGCCAAGAAAAAGCAAAGTCCACGTCTTGTTCAGTCTCGAAAATCTCGCGCTGGCCCTCGGTCAACAGCGGCCACGCTATGCCTCGTATCTGCTCTCCCGAGAGAGTTGGAGCGTTCTCGACCGGCGCGAGCTTTCCGTCGACCCGTATGCGAGGAGGTGAGCCTCCAGAGAGCAGTAGGTCAGATCCACCTTGGTCCCAGAGAATTTGGAGCCAAGTTTCAATCGAAATCGATTCGTCGATGTCCACGCGACAACTCCTGTTCATTCGTAGGAGTTGGGGTGCCCGCCATACTTCTGCGGGCACCCCAACCTTGTACTACAACAACCTCAAGTGACCTGAGTCACCNNGCCAGAGGTGCAAGTCGCTGAACCAATCCACTTCGTCCAGATCGGACCATTGGTCCCCGCTGCCGTGTTGATGGCCGCGATTCCCGCTGGGGTGTTCGTACCCGGCAGGGCGACGCCACCCTTGGCTTCCCACAACACACCGGTCGTGTCAATGTCAAACACGTAGTGGGTGCTGCTGGGGAACGAGACGATGTAGGTCGGCACCAGGTTCGCATTGGTAGGAGTACCACCAACAACCTGAGCGTTGTAGGACGCCATAGCCGTCTCAACGGTCGCACCATCAGCTTGGCACGCCGAAACGACACTGGATCCAGTAACTCCTCCGAGGGAGAAGACCACCACAGCGGCCAGGATGCCTAAGACGACGATGACGATCAAGAGTTCAATCAACGTAAAACCGCCGCTGTTCTCCTGTGCCGCCTTCTTCGCCTGAAGCTTTTTCAGGGTTGAAATCATTAGTTTCTCATTTCATGTTACGTTCCGACACGCGGAGACTTTGCGGGCGCAAGGTCACAAATAACGCTAACGCCGGGCTAACCGCTTAACAAGACAATATAGACACAACGAACACAATCATAAGAAACCCCTCAGGTTCTTTGTACACCGTTCGATGTGACTTCACCAACGTGATCGGTCTTGCGCGGATGGCGAATGTTGACCAGTGTAATTACTGATCAGGAGCCTTTTAAAAAATACGATTCTTGTCATATGCGACGTCTGTCGGCGTCCAGCGAAATCGTATTTCTTCGCATCTCATGAGTCGAGGCATTCGCTTCTCAACGCGTACACAATTCCAAAATTAGACTCACAATTCGCCATTGTCTTGATTGTGAACGTTTTGATTCAGTCCTGAAGTTCGAGTCACCAAATCCGTTCGACGAACGTGTCATCCGGCTTCTCGAAAATCCTTTTTTTGCACTCACGATTATGCCGACTCGATATCAATGTGGCCACGTCCACGTGCATCAATCTGGGAGAGGCCAGGTCCCCTTCAACCACTTCTGCACTTACGCAGTAACTCCAACGGAAGCCACCAGGCTGTTACTCGCATTGAAGATTTGAATGGTGGGATTGTCATTGTTATTGTTGTCGCCGAAGAAGTATGTCGCCTGGCCTCCGTCAGCCGTCAAATTAAAGGTGATTGAGGCATTCGCGGCGAAGACAATGGTGTTGTTTGCGGTGGAAAAGAATCCATTGCCCGTATTGGTCGTGATGGTGTACGAGGACGACGGCGCAGTGACAGTCGCATTCCCGAATTGATCTTCCGCCTGGATACTGATCTGATCATTCGTCCGAATATTGCGCCCGGGATTCGTGGTGGCCGGCGTCATCACTATTTGAGTCGGAGTCCCCGGATTGACGGTCACTGCTGTAGTCCCCGAATACGTTCCTCCAGCCTGCAGGGTTGTGTTCTCGGCCGTCGTGTCGCCATAGTAAACGGTGGCCGTTGAGGAACCAATTGCAATAGTGGCATGGGTGATCTGAGTCCCGGAGTTTTTCGCCGCCGTATAGAAGCCGTTGCCAGAATCCGCCAATGTCACCGTCACTGCCGTAGTCGCCGTCACGGCGTTACCGCTAACGTCCTCGAGCGTCAACGTGATCGTGTCGGTTCCGACGTTCGTCGCTGTCAGCGTCGGCGCGGAGGCCGAGACTCCCAATTGACTTGGTCCCGCATTCGATACGGTGATCTGAGCGGACCCGGACGTGAGACCTGCGCTGCTCACCGTGAGGGTCGCACTTTGCGGGTTCGCGTCGCCGAAGTACACGGTCTTCGACAGTGCTCCGGCGCTAATCGTCGCCGTGGTGATCTTCGTCGACGTTCCGTTTGCTGCGGTGAAAAAGCCACCGCCCGAACTCGCCAGAGTCACGGTGGTATTGGCCAACGGCGTCACGGCATTGCCGAATTGGTCCTGAAGGCTAATAATCACCGGATCGTTCGAGGAGCTCGACGCCGCCGCAGTGCTCGATCCCGGCGATACCGCGATTTGATTGGCGGACGCCGCCGAGACCGCAACGAAAGTGGAACCGCTGAGCCCGCCGGCACCACTCACTGACAACGTTGCGGTCTGAGCAGCAGTGTCGCCAAAGTACACGGTCTTTTGTCCAGTGCCCGCGGCCAACGTCACGGTGGTGATGGCGATGGAGCTCCCCGTCGCTGCTGCGAAAAAGCCGCTCCCCGAGCTGGCGAGAGTCAGGATCGTCGTTCCCGCCGGTGTCACCGCATTTCCGTACTGGTCTTGAATCGCCAGCGTCACTGCGTCATTGGTGGAGCCGCTGGCCACCACGGGTGAACTCGCGGTCATTCCGACTTGGCTCGCGGCACCCGCGAGGACACCTAGCGTGGTGTTCGCCGAGGTGAGACCAGTGCTTGAAGCGGTGACTATCACTGACTGCGCGACAGCGTCGCCAAAGTAGACGTTGACGCTGCCCACTCCGTTGGTGAAAGTGACCGTCGTCGTATTCATAACCGAACCATTCGTCGTGGCGAAGTAGCCACTTCCGTTCTGCGCGAGAGCCACCGTCGTCGTGCCACTGCTCACGGCGGCAGTACCATTCGACGTTTGCAACGCTACGTTGAGCGAGTCATTCGTCACGCCGCTGGCGGTCGGGGATGAAGACACGGGTGTTATCGCGATCTTTGTCGGCCCGGGAGCCACCACCGAGAACTGCATGGTATTGGTAGCAGCAACGTAGTTCGAATTTCCGTTATCGGTAAATGTCAGGGTACATGTCCCAAGATTCGGTCCCAAAACGACGGTGCTGACATTATTCACGGTCGTGGGGGTGCAGATATTCGTCGTACCGGCAACGACGATCGAGTCACCCGACGTCGCCGAAGCAGTCACAGTGACCGAGGTTCCCGACTGGGCGTTGGTGGGAACAGCCGACAAGGTAACGATATTTGTTCCCTGTCCGACGGTGAATGCCGTCGACGTCACGCTCACGGTGCCATCGGTAGCATTCAGAATGAACGTGCCCGCAGTCGCCGGGACGATATTGGTGAAGTACGCGATCCCCGAAGTGTTGGTCGGCTCCGTCAGGTTGCTGGTGCCCGAGAGGGTGCCGACACCCGATACCGACACCGTGACGAGGTCTCCAGAAATCGGCAATCCGCTTCCGCCCAGAACTTGAACCTCGGCGGTCGTCGAATTATTGACGGTGGTTGGTGAGGGCTCTTCGACGAAGGATGCCGACGCCGGGGTAACTGCGACGGTGTCAACCGTGGGGCTACCCCATTGTGATGAGTCGATCGTTTCCCCTTCTCCACAGAGGATGGAGCACAGAGTCTGGTTCGGAGCGTTCACTCCCGTGGGGTAGTCGTCGAAAGTTACCACTTCTGTCAGCAGGGTCTCGCCGGGGGTCGTACACACTGATGCGGGAATGGCCACACCGGTGGACGAGTAGGCCTCGCAGGCGTAGAAGGTCACGACTCGTGTGTTTGACGATGAGGGGTTCCACACGGTGCTACACCAGACCGCTACTCGGTAGCCGTCAATGGTTGGCAACAGTTGAGGGTTCGTGCCCCCCCAACACGCCGTCACTGGACTCGCGACATTAGTGGCTTGATTGCCCTCAATAATGGGGTTATAGCGAACGTAGCCAATTGACAACTTCATCATGCCTGTGGCATCGGAGTGCAATTTCTGGATATTCGTAAACGTGCCGCTGTTGTTGAGATCGTTGGTCGCCCACGTAGCGAGCGCCGTCACGATCAATCCCACGGCCACGATGAAAATTAAGGCCAGGATGAGGATCGCTCCGCGATCCTCATCGGAGTTCCTCGAACGTGCGTTCCGCCAAGCGGAGAAATTACGCATCATCGGGCTGCCTCACAGTCATCAAAATGAAGAATCGGAGTACGACGCGTCATCGTTAACCCACGACCGGTCCGTTGGATACCGCGCTGGAGATGTACCCCGCTGCTATGGCCGTGATCTGGACGTAGTAATTCGTCGGACTCGCCACTCCATTTATTGTGGCGCCCGACGTGTATCCCGTGATCGGGGCGAGGCAGCCCGTGGTCAAGCCAGCGTTGGTGCAGACCAGCGCCGTGTAGGAGGATGGCGCGGTGCCCGTGGGTGCCGTGTAATTGGCCCTAATCGAAGCGTTGTTGATATGGGTAAGAGTCAGACTCGTCGGGACGTTCAGCATGCTGGTCGCCGGCTGGGCCGTCGCCGTCACCGTCGAGGCGGCCGACGCCAGGTAGCCACCCGAGGCGTTCGCACTCACCGTGACGAAGTAGCTCGTACCCGCCGAGCCCGCCACGTAGGTCAGGCCCGTGATCTGGCCACCCGAGGCGATCGACGCGTTGGTAACGCAGTTGAGGGTCATGATGTTGTTCGTGCAGGCCGTGGCGCTGTACGTCTGGCCGCCCGGCGCATTCGACGAACCCGTGAAGGTCACGCTGACCGATCCGGCGACCGTACCGTAACCCAGGGTGACGGCGGTCGGAGCGGTGAGTTGCGAGGTGGCGAGCACGGTGCCGGCCGACTCGACGCTTGAATTCACGTAGCCGCCCGGAGCGTTCGCCGTGATCACGACGTAGTAGTTCGTGCCTGGGGTCAGGCCGCTGAACTGACTCGCGGAGGTGTAACTCGCCTGAGTCACGCAGTTCAGCGTCATCGCCAGGTCGGTGCACGCTGTGGCGCTGTACGACGTCGGTGCGGTGCCAGTCGGTGCGGTGAACGTGGCGGTGACTGCACCCGCCGTCGTGGTGGACGAGGCGAGGGTCAGGTTTGTCGGAACGTTGAGGGCGCTGGTTGCTGCGTGAGATCCACTCACCGCGGACGCCGCTGAGGCCAAGTAACCACTCGAGGCGTTCGCACTCACCGTGACGAAGTAACTGGTGCCCGCCGAGCCCGCGACGTAGGTCAGACCAGTGATCTGGCCACCCGAGGCGATCGAGGCGGTGGTGACGCAGTTCAGGGTCATGACGTTATTGGTGCAGGCCTTGGCGCTGTAGGACGTCGGCGCGCTGCCGGTGGGTGCGGTGAAGGTCACGCTGATCGATCCGGCCGTCGTGCCGTAACCCAAGGTGACGGCGGTCGGAGTATTGAAGATGCTGGTCGCCGGCTGGGCCGTCGCGGTCACTGCGGAGACGGCGGACGTCAGGTAACCACTCGAGGCGTTCGCACTCACCGTGACGAAGTAACTGGTGCCTGCCGAGCCCGTGACGTAGGCCAGACCCGCGATCTGGCCGCCCGAGGCGATCGACGCGTTAGTGACGCAGCCAATGGTCATGGTGTTATTAGTACAGGCGGTGGCGCTGTAGGTCTGGCCGCCCGGTGCATTGGATGAACCAGTGAAGGTCACGCTGACTGATCCGGCGATTGTGCCGTAACCGAGGGTGACGGTGGTCGGAGCGTTGAGCTGGGAAGAGGCGAGCACGGTGCCGGCCGACTCGACACTCGAGATCAGGTACCCACTCGGCGCGTTCGCCGTGATAACGACGTAGTAGCTCGTGCCCGGGGTGAGGCCGCTCAACTGACCGCCCGAGGCGTAACTCGCCTTAGTCACGCAGTTCAGGGTCATCGCCAGGTCGGTGCACGCGGTGGCGCTGTACGACGTCGGCGCGGTGCCCGTAGGTGCGGTGAACGAGGCAGTCACCGCACCCGCCGTCGTGGTGGACGAGGCGAGGGTCAGTCCCGTCGGGGCCTTCAAGATGCTCGTCGCCGCATGCGCCGCGCTCACCGAAGACGCCGCCGACACCAAGTAACCACTCGAGGCAGTGGCACTCACCGTGACGAAGTAACTGGTGCCCGCCGAGCCCGCGACGTAGGCCAGACTCGTGATCTGGCCACCCGAGGCGATTGAGGCACTCGTGACGCAGTTCAGAGTCATGAGGTTGTTCGTGCAGGCCGTGGCGCTGTAGATCTGGCCGCCCGCTGCGTTGGAGGAACCAGTGAAGGTCACGCTGACCGATCCGGCGACTGTGCCGTAGCCCAGGGTGACCCCAGTCGGAGCGGTGAGCTGCGAGGTGGCGAGGATGGTGCCGGCCGACTCGACGCTCGAGTTCAAGAACCCACTTGGACCGTTCGCCGTGATCACGACGTAATAGTTCGTGCCAGGGGTGAGGCCACTGAACTGACCGCCCGATAAGTAACTCGCCAGAGTCACGCAGTTCAGGCTCATAGCCACATCAGTGCAGGCGGTGGCGCTATAAGAACTCGGCGCGGTGTTTGCAGGCGCGGTGAAAGTGGCGGTCACCGCTCCCGCCGTCGTGGTGGACGAGGCGAGGTTCAGGTTTGTCGGGGCGTTGAGGACACTCGTTGCCGCGTGAGATCCACTCACCGCGGACGCCGCTGAGGCCAAGAATCCACTCGAGGCGTTGGCGCTAACGGTGACGTGATAACTGGTGCCGGCCGAGCCCGCCACGTAGGCCAGGCCGATGATCTGGCCACCCGAGGCGATCGACGCGTTGGAGACGCAGCCCGTGGTCATGCCCGCGTTGGTACAGGCCTTGGCGCTGTAGGTCTGGCCGCCCGGCGCATTGGATGAACCAGTGAAGTTCACGCTGATCGATCCAGCCACCGTGCCGTAACCCGGGGTGACGGCGGTCGGGGAAGTGAGCTGGGTCGTGGCGAGGATGGTGCCGGCCGACTCGACGCTCGAGCTCACGTAACCGCTCGGCGGGTTCGCCGTGATCAAGAAGTAGTAGTTCGTGCCCGGGATGAGTCCCGTGAACTGACCACTCGAGACGTAACTCGCCTGAATCACGCAGCTCAGGGTCATGGCCACGTCGGTGCAGGCCTTGGCGCTGTAGGAACTCGGCGCGGTGCCCGTGGGTGCGGTGAAGGTGGCGGTGGCCGCGCCCGCCGTCGTGGTCGACGAGGCGAGGGTCAGGTTTGTCGGGGCTATGAGCGAGCTGGTGTCAGCATGAGGTGCGCTGACACCTGAGGGAGGCGACGCAATATAAGTCAAGATGGCATTGCCGCTCACAGTGACGTAGTAGGGAGTTCCAGGTTGGCCCGAACTGAAGTTCAGAAGGGGAATCTGGCCACCCGAGGCGATCGACGCGTTGGTCACGCAGTTCTGGGTCATGCCTAGGTCAGTGCAAGCGGTGGCGCTATAGGTGACGCCAATGGGCGCGTTAGAAGAACCCGTGAAGTTCACGATGAGCGAGCCGACCACCGTACCGTAACCCAGTGTCACGTTGGTCGGGGCAAGGAGTTGCGACGACGTACCGACGGGTCCGAACGTAGGCGAGGTCGCGGCAATGTAGCCCAACGACGCGGCGGCTTGAACTTGCACGTAATACGGCGTTCCTTGAACCAGACTAGGGATGTCGCCGCCCGGCGCGGAGACGGAGGCACTCCGGCAGTTCTGAGTCATCTGAGAGTCGGTGCACGCCGTCATGACGTAGTTCTGACCGGGGGGAGCGTTAGAAGAGCCCGTAAAGGTCACCGAAAGTGCCCCCGCGGTAGTACTCGATGCCGTCACATTGGTGATGGTGGGGACATTGAGCGCAACGGAGGTCACGTTAAAGGGTGTACTCAGCCAATAGGACCCAAAAGCGTCAACTTCCAGTTCGTACCCGGTGCCCAATTCATTGATACTGCAGTTGTTGTACACGAAAACACCAGTACCATTGCCCGACGCCGCACACGTCGAGGAGAGGACCGCTCCGTTGCTATCCGTCCCCGACGAAATGGTGATCGTGATGTAGGGCAATGCGCTCGGGACTATGTTGCCGGCCGCATCTTCGACGACGACGGCGGGCTGTGTCGTGAAGTTGGTGTTGAGAGTGGCTCCAGAGGGCTCCACCGCGAAGACCAGCTTAGTCGGGGTCGTCCCGTACGTCACCGGAGCCACCTGCGTCGGGTCAGTCAAAATCACACCGTGCACGGTCACCGTTGCCGGGTTGACATTATTGTTCGTGATATCCACGGTCATCAGTTGGGGCTGATAGGCGACGAAACCTGATTCAAAGTCCTGGTTGGCGGCATTCCAGTACTGGACTGACACCACTTGAGCAGTGAATCCGGAGGGCAGATTCGCGTCGAGAGCGGGGTCAAAATTACTTACATAGAACGGGAGTAGCTGTTGAGGTGGCGCGAAGAAATCGGTAGTGGCGTCAAGTATCCGGACCTCTGAATACGCCGAAGTGGTCACGTTAGTGATGGCCGTCGTGACTTCGGAGAGGTTTCGATGTTCGGCCGACGCATTAATCGACGTCTCGAACGCGACGATGAGGGCGACACCGGCTAAACCCAAGATGATGAGGGCGAGCAGTACCTCGACGAGAGTATCACCCCGGTCTTTGAACGAACGGCGACCGCTGGTCTTCATGATCAGCTCCGTGCTTCGTACGACATCGCTACAAAATCTGTTAACAAAGAACCCGTCAAATCGCCATCACACGTGATCAACGGGGCCACGGTCGCGCGAACTGTTGGGCGGAGCAGCAACATCATGGAAGGAGCAATCCGAACGAGACGCCCTGAAGACCGGTGCCGACCATCACGTCAGTAATAAACGTCGAGCCATTTGCGCCAGTGCCACTCGAAGGCGGCGACACGGCAAGAATCAGAGTACCGGTGCGGGGAGTATCGGCTGGGTCCTGCCACGTCGATCCACAAAATACTGACGTCGAGTTCGAAATTGTGCTGGGAGTCATGTCTCCTCCGCCGATTGGATTACCGTTCGAGTCGGTGGAACTACACGCGTTACCTTCGAGTGACGATGGAGGAGTGTCGGGGACCTGATTAAAGCCCAGATTGGAAGTCCACGTGTGGGATTCATTGACGTCAGTCGTCTCCGCGTCGGCCGTCACAATCTCGTACCCTGTGGCCAGAGCACCAGTCACGGTGGTGAGTTTGATGTTACTAAGAGTCACTGTCGTGGTACCGCCGGCTTGTTGATAGATCGGGGGCGAAATACACGAGTAAGTGCCCTCGGTCACACAGAGATACACGGACGTCGTCGGGTCCGACGTCGGGTATCCGACTCCCGAGTAAAACGGCGAACCGCCAATATCATTTCCCAGAAACGCCGCCGAATACGTCGGGAAGATTTTCGCTATCACGTCGGTCATGCCCGTCACCGTCAAATCAGCCGTGAACTTATATCCACCGGGCACGTACTCAGTGATCGGCGTGTTATTTGGGACGGCCCCGTTAGCGAAGTAAGAAGTGAAATCAAAAAAGCACAACTGGGTCGCGTAATAGCCGGTACCGGGGAGCGCGAAACCACAGGAGTTCCCCGTGGCCGTCGACCCGAGTTGATTCGCGGCGGTGGAGTCGGCTCCGAGCGGCTCAGCGGAGGCTGTGTATAAGTAACTGCTCTTGGGCGCGACTATGTCAAATGCGACGGTTGTGATGCCCTGCGTTGGCACCCACATCGTCGTCGTCGTCGCCACCAGCGTCGAGTTGGTGTAAGCGTTGGGTGGCAACTGGCAATTCGAGGTCACCGTCAAGCTACAGGGCTGATCGATGTCATAGGCGAGTATTCGACTGGAGATCGGCGTAGACAGATTCGAGACGTCACTGCAAAGATTGCGCACAAGATTATACGAGCTGCCGCTCGCGAGCACCTCCACGTAACTGATTTGCTGAGATGAACCCGATATTGGACCCATGATAAGGCCCATCAGTTGCGTACCCGTGCCGCACTGGGACAGCGTTGCACTCGTCGTAATCTGTACCGCTCCCTGGACGTCAGCGGAAAAACTCGTGGTGACGACCTGGGAATCCGCCGATCCGCCCAGTCGACTCGCCACTGATGACTGGAGAGAAAATACCGACATCAAGCTGACGCTCATGGCGCCAATAATGATGGGCACAATGATCATGACAATCAGCAATTCGACCAAGGTGAAGCCCCGCTCATCTCTCAACGGCGAGCGCAAGGCACCACGAACTGAGCGAACCGCTGTCGACATCAGGTCTTGACCTGGGAATATATGCCGTACATCGCCGAGATGAGAGCGACTGCCACGAATCCCACCACCACGCCCATCATGATGATCACCGCGGGCTCGAACAAAGCCGTCGCGCGCTCCAACTTGGTCTCGAGTTCGCGATTGTAATATGTCGCGGCGACCTCGAGTTGTTGATCCAAGCTTCCCGTCTCCTCACCGACCCGGAACATCTGGCGCGCCGCACCCGGGAAAAGTCCTGATCGCGCAATTGGACCTGCGAGACCCTGGCCTTCCATCATTTCGTCGCGAATGCCCAACAAGGCGTCTCGGTACACCGAATTATTGGACGACTCTGCGGTAATGGTCATCGATCTCGGGAGGTCCACACCGGCGCGCAACATCGACGACAGGATTCGACAGACCCGCTCGAGTATGGCCGTTTGCGTCAGGTCGCCAACGACGGGCAATTTCAAGAGAATCGCATCGAGTCTCGCCCGGCCGCTCGGCGAGCGTCGCAAGGAGATAAACGATGCGACGAGGGCGATGATAATCGCGAAGATGACGTACCACCATTTTGAGGCGAAGCCCGACGCGTTGAGAAGCATGCGAGTGGGTAGCGGCAATTTTGCGTGGAGTGATTTAAAAAACACCACGAATCGAGGGAGTACGAAAGCGCCCAGGACAATGACCGTCACGACGGACATGGCGCACACCACAAGGGGGTAGACGAGTGCCGCAGAAATGCGACCTCGCGCCTTCATATCACGTTCGATATAGTCGGCGAGCTGATTGAGGACGCCGTCGAGATTTCCCGTCAACTCCGCGGACTCGAGAATTCCCACGTAAAAGGACGGGAATGCCTCCGGATGCACTACCGCGGCAGCGGCAAACGTATCTCCCGCCCGTAGATCGTCAATCATCTGCTTCAAAATGACGTTGAGCAGCTTGTTGGGCGTTTCTTCGACAATGACTTCGAGGGCCTCCATGATCGGGATACCTGAACGAATAAATACCGCCAGTTGGCGAGTGAAGTTCATGACATCTTTTCGTGGCACCTTCTTCTTCGTCAATTCGAACTGCAGAATGCTCTTCTTCTCGGTGACCTCGATGGGCTGAAAGCCCTTCTCGAGCAGCGCGAGGTGAACTGCGCCGGACGAAATGGCCGACTCGACACCATTGATGCGCTGGCCTTCGGGGTTATACGCCTCGTAGTGATATTTAGTGGCTGGTTGCTTGCGACTCTTTGTGTGTACATGC
>PMTL01000148.1 GCA_003168075.1 Acidimicrobiaceae bacterium | reverse complement strand
AGCGTCACGAATGCGGCCTCCTTGACGTCAGTGGTATCGAGGGGTCTCTTGACCCGTTTGCCCACGTTGGCCGAGTTCGATGCCGGACAATCGGTCCCGGGTTGGAAGACCGTCAAGGGCGACGAAATCACCCAGTTCTCGGCGAACTACGAGTTCCTCGGGTGGGGCTATCCGACGTCGACGCCAGGGGCGTGCTACTAGGAACGACGCCCGCGACGCCTTAGACGTCGCGTCGCGACATGCGCCACGCGCCGAGTGCGGTCCACACGACGAGCCACGCCACGATGACGAGTGACGCCAACAGGGTGGACTCGGGGATGAGGCCGCCACCTCCGCCGCCGCCGTGGGCAAAGACGGTCGGTAAGCCGTTGGGCTCGACGTGGGCCGCAGCCAGACCGACAAGGGCCCGCTGAAAGTTAATGAGGTGCGCGATTCGTGCCGTCGCGAGCAGTGGCGTCAGCACGATCTCGAGAATGATCATGAGCACGACCGGGACCGTTCGTTGTCCCATGAGCGACGCGAGACCTAGTCCGACCATGAAGCCAATGGTGGTCTCGAGTTCCAGCCACAAGAGGGACTGGACCATTAACTTAAAGGGGGGCGACAAGAAATTGTTGTGATAATCCGCGTAGTCCTCAGCGGCAATTGTGCCGGCCAGGGCTTCAATCTGCGCTTTCGTGGCCGTGGCCGTGGCCGTGGCGGGAGGTTGACCTGGCCCGCCCTTAATGATGACGCCACCATTGGGGCCGCACGGAAGGGGAACGTTGATCGGTCCCTGGTAGTTGAACGCGCACACGACGTTGCCGGCGTTGGTGCTCTCCTCGGCCCACGAGATCAACTCCGGCTTGGAGAGACTCGCCGGTACCGTGAGGCCGTCGTAGTTGAGCTTGGAGGGAGCGGCGAAGACGCAGACGGCGCACACGATGGTGAAGCCCACCAGGACGATGGGCACCAAGATCGCCAGACCCGCGGGAATTCGTGCGAAATACAGCGCCGCGCGAGATCGTCCGGTGACCACGAGGTGTCGGAAGACCCCTTCACTCAGGTCCACTGATCCGGCGGTGCATCCGAGAGTCGCCGCGATGATGAAGCCGAAGATGAACATGACGCCCGCGACGAGGTTCGTGAAGATGTCGTAACCACCCGCCGGAGCAAAGGACTTCGGCGACACCGCGTGCGAGATCAGGCGAATCGTCAAGAAGATCGCCGGGAGGCCGATGTCGACGGCGACGAGCGCGATCATGAGACCGCGACGCTTTCTAAGTTCCATGATGCGTGTGGTGATCATGCTCAGCGTCGGAAGAGGACTGCCGCGGTGGTCGTCGGGAAAACTGCTGAGGACGGGGAACAATTTTTCGTCGGTCGACGCGTTGGCGGGCGGCGGAGTCATTGCTCTTCTCCTAGGCGGCTCGTGACTTCGAGGAACCATTTTTCGAGTGATGCATGATTTTCCTGAAGCCGGTACACCGACACGCCCCCCGTCACCAGCAAACGATTAATCTCGGCGATGACGTCGCGAGCTGTTCCCGCGGGCAGGCTCACGTGGATCTCATCGTCCGCCACCGTTACCTGGGCGTCAAAGGAATTGCCCTCGAGCAGCGATCGCGCCGTGTCAGGGGAGTTGCAGTCGATCTCCACTTCAAGCGTCGCTCCCGCCAAGAGTTCAGTGATGGGACCTTGTCGAATGATGCGTCCCTGGTCGACGATCGCTACGGCGTCGCAGGTTCGTTCGATCTCGTCAAGCAGATGCGATGACAGGACCACGGTGCGGCCCTCTGCGACCAAGGACGTAATCATCTCTCTCATGTCCACCATTCCGGCGGGGTCGAGGCCGTTCATCGGCTCATCGAGGATGAGAAGTTGAGGGTCGCCCAACAGGCACGCCGCCACTCCAAGTCGCTGGCGCATACCCATGGAGTACTTCGAGACCTTCTCATTGGCGCGATGCAAGATGCCGACTCGGTCAAGTGCGGCCTCAATTCGTCCCTTGGCGGCGGGCTCTCTCGCGGCGGCGAGGATTTGCAGATTCTGTCGACCAGTGAGGTGCTGGTGGAACCGAGGTTCGTCCACGATGGCGCCGACGCGCGCGAGGGCCACGTCACGGTGCTTCGGAACCTCGTGTCCGAGCAATTTCATCGTTCCGGCGTCAGCGTGGGTAAGACCCAGTAGGACCCGAATCAATGTGGTCTTGCCGGCGCCGTTGGGACCCAGGTAACCGAAGGCGCATCCTCGCGGGACCAGCAGATCGACCCCATCGACGGCGATTCGACCCCCGAAGCGTTTGGTTAGCTCGTGAGTTTCCACAGCCCAGGGATTTTCAGAACTCGACTGCCGGGGAACTGCGCTCAGCACATCGGTCATCGTGACTTCCTCATCTTCGTGCCCAGGGCGTTTCGCACATGTTAGAGAAGGCGCCGTGCGTCATCCATAGGGGAAAACCCTGAGTCGTTAAGGGGAGGCGAACTCCACCGCAACTGACGCAACTCCGAGTAGTGAGTTTGGGCTCCCCATCTCTCGCGATCCACTGATTTGTACCCGGACCTACCTCGCCAAGCCGACCTCGAGAGACCAACGGTTCTGCTCTGGTACGTCGAGCAGAACGTGCAGCGGGTGACGTGAGTCGACCTCTCGTCGCCGATTGGAATGATGGCAGTGAAAATTCACGGTGATGGGCTCGATTATTGATCACCGGAGGTTTCTGCGAAGGCAACGTTACCTTCGTCGTTGCCGGGGTATGACCTAGGCATTGAGCCAGGGATTGCTGTGCTTCAAGATGTCCGGAAAACGTCCATGACCTAATGAACGAGAGTATTTGATTTCCTGTCGGAGCGTGAGAGCTCGCATCGCAGGCCCGTCGCGATAGACGCCTACGCATTGGCGACTGACTTTATCGCGGAGGATCTCGCTACGATTTTGGGACCTAAGGCCGAAGATTCGTGAAAAAGGCGGCGGTATGCTTTGGGGGCGACTCGGTCGATAGTACATATCGATGTCCGCGCACTGGAGTGTGATGGATAAGACTAATCGACAGCAGCCACCAGAGAATGAAAAGCTGCGCGAGCTAAAAATTACCTGTATGGATAATCTCTTGGCCACCCCGGAAGTGCGCGTGTATTTCAAGGATCTGCACAGCAGATTTCTTTTGGTCAGCGCAGGTTGCGACGCGACCGTGCCCTCGGGTCACGCAATCGATGAGCTCATCGGTAAGACGGACTTCGACTTTTATAGCAAGGAACACGCCGCTGCCGCCTTTAAGGACGAGCAGGACATCATTGAAAACGGTAAGCCGATTGAGGGGAAGCTCGAGCGCGAAACGTTTGACGGTCGAGCCGATGCGTGGGTATCGACCAGCAAGATGCCGCTTCGCAATGTGCGCGGAGAGATCATCGGTACATTCGGGATCACTCGTGACGTCACCGCGCAGATTAAGGCCGAGAAAGATCTTGCGTACCAAGTTCTGCATGATTCGGTGACCGGTCTGGCAAACAGATTTTCCCTTATGGACCGGCTCAGGCAGGCTCTTATTTCGATGGAGCGCCGGCCCGGTCGTCTGGCGGTACTTTTTGTCGACTTAGATCACTTCAAGGAAGTCAACGATTCATTTGGTCACGACGCTGGCGACCAAGTGCTGGCTGAGGTCGGGCGCCGACTCTCGCGCTTCTCACGACGCTCCGACACCGTAGCTCGTCTTGGCGGCGACGAGTTTGTCGTGCTCTGTGCATCTCTGCGCGATGAAGATGATGTATCTCTCATCGCTGATCGGATCGTCGAAGGGATCCGCGCTGACTTCGTGAAGGATGGTGACGAACTCTCTGTAACCTGCAGCGTCGGATTCATCGTCACGAGTGATCCTCACGCCGAGCCCGAGGAACTGATTCGCGGCGCCGACGAGGCCATGTACGAGGCGAAGGCATCGGGACGCAACCGTTATCGCGTTTTTGATCCCTCTGAGCACATTGCGTCTACTGCGAACCGCCTCAAGGTCGACCTGAGTCATGCGATTGATTCCGGCGAGTTGTACCTGCTCTACCAGCCCCTCTTTTCGCTGGAGGACAAGACCCTGGTCGGTGTCGAGGCGCTCGTGCGTTGGCGTCATCCAGAGCGCGGGATAGTACCCCCCGACGAGTTCATTCCTTTTGCCGAGCAACACGGGTTGATCGCGAGAATCGATGAGTTCGTCATAAATGAGGCCTGCCGCCAGCTGGCCGAGTGGACGAGTCGCGACGGTTGGCCGAGCGGTTTCACTATGGCGGTCAACGTTTCAGGGCGAGAGCTGTCAGAGATTAGTTTCGCTCATCTTGTCGCTGAGGCTATCCGGCGGCACGCAATCGCGCCACAACTGATCTGTTTGGAGATTACCGAGACCGCGTTCATCGGTGGTTGGGGTGAGATTCAAGAGACCTTGGCGGCTTTGTCATTGCTCGGAGTTCGCATTGCCCTGGACGACTTCGGAACCGGCTACTCATCGCTAGCTCACTTGCAACGAATGAATGTGGACATCGTGAAGATCGACCGAAGTTTCGTTGAGAATATTGGCAGAAGCGATCGCGACCGCGCGATCGTCGCGGCGGTGACTGCGATGTCTCACGCCCTCGGCATGTCCGTGGTCGGCGAGGG
>PMTL01000142.1 GCA_003168075.1 Acidimicrobiaceae bacterium | reverse complement strand
TACGGGACCGGCCGCAACTACGCCGCGCACTTTTTTTTATTTTTTAATGTTTCGGCGACCACCGATATCGACGAAGAGACACGAGGGTGGCACATACGCCCCATAACGCGACGACCAAGAGATCGTGCCAGGCCCAGGGTGAAGTGCTTCGCGGTATCTGAAACGACCGATCCATCGCAATCATGAGATGGCGCACTGGCAAATAGTTTGAGAACTTCGCGAGACCTGAACCCGGGGGGAGCGGAAACCAAAGTCCCGCCAGGAAGAGCAGGACGAAAAATACGATGCTGGTAACGGGCCCCGCAGTCTCTTGATTGGGGACGACGGAGCTAATGGCGACGCCCATGGCGGAGAAACTGACGATGCCCACGAGGACCGCGAGGAGGAGTGCAATCCACGACGACGGGAAGGCGACATGATAGCCCAGCCGACCAATCACCAGCATCAAGAGGACTTGAACAAGCGCGACAATCGAGGTGCTGACGAAAATCGAGGCGATCAAGACCCAGGTCGGCAGTGGACTGAGTCGGAGTCTCTTCAACAGTCCCGTCTCGCGGCGCACTACGAGGGTAATGGCGAGGGTGTTAAATCCGGCGGCCATCACGCCATAGGCAATGAAACCGGGGACGTAGTACTGGACCAGTCGGATATTGCCGAGACTGGCGACTAGCTGGTTGCCAGCACTGGCGCCGAGCATCACGAGAAAGACCACCGAGAATCCCACAGTAAATATCGCGCCAACCCGGTTGAGCCAGAAGGCGAGCTGCTCGTACTTCACCTGATGGGCAACGAGGCGAAGATCGTGAAGCCAATGCCCGCGCGTTGATTTCTCACTTGCGACAGAACTCATTGAGGTCTCGCCTCAGATTCGTCGCGGTCGCTTCGCGTGAAGGCGAGGTAGACGTCTTCAAGCGTCTCGCGCGTCACGCTGAGGCCTTCAATTGCGATATTGCCCTCGATAGCCCAGCTGATCAATCGATGAAGAGTCGTCAGATCGTCCGGTGTCCTCAGTTCCATGACGTCACCGTCGACGTGCGAAGGTGTAATCGGCAAGTCGGCCACCGCGACATTGTGGGGCAAGGTGAAGCGGATGGTGGCCTCACCCTTGTCGCGACCCCCAAGGGAAGCGGTCGAGCCCTGCGCTGCGATGCGTCCCCGCGACAATACGGCCACGCGGTGGGCCAGCGCTTCGACTTCATCCATGTAGTGGCTAGACATCAAGACGGTCGTCCCCTGTGAGGAGAGCAACCTGATGAGGTCCCAAGTGGTGCGTCGTGCGGCGGGGTCGAGCCCGGTGGTCGGTTCGTCGAGGAAAAGTAGTTCCGGGTTGCCGACGATGCCGAGCCCAATGTCGAGTCGGCGTTGTTGGCCTCCAGAGAGCTTCTTGACCTTGGCGTCGCTCTTCTCGGCGAGCCCCACTAATTCGATGACTTCATCGATGGGACGGGGATTGGGATAGAAACCCGCGTTGCGTTCGAGCACTTGGCGAACGGTGAAGAACGATTCGACGGCGAGTTCTTGGAGTACAACACCAATGCGTTCGCGCAACCAACGTAGGTGCTGTCGGTCGCCCGGATCGACGCCAAGTACTTCCACGCTTCCGCCATCACGTTGCAAGAAGCCTTCAAGGATCTCGATGGACGTGGTCTTGCCAGCTCCATTGGGGCCTAGGAGGGCGAAGATCTCACCACGTTCGACGTCGAAACTGATGTCGTCGACGGCCTTATTGTCCTGGTACGACTTGCGCAGATTGTCGACGCGTAAGGCGAGAGTCATGCGTCTACGACTCCTTTCGGTTGAGTCGAGTTCAACTATCGACGTCACGCATCAGGTCGACTTTATAGGGCCCAGTGTCGATTGTAAAGACGCGTATCGCGCGACTTGTTCCAGAAGGTCATACTGCTCTTCCTCGAACGGAGATTCGTGAATACGCTCTCCTTCATCGAACCGTGCCGGCTCGTGCTCCATCCTTATGAGACGCCATCTCATCGATCTGTGAACTAAGAGGTTTTTCTGTCACCAGATGAAGGGCACAAGCCGTTTGTGAGTCGCCGCACAGTTGTGGTAACTATCATCAGCGTTCAGCCGACTCTTGTGAACGCCTGCCGAGAAAGGTGGTGGCGTGGGTGCGACCCCAATGCTCGTCGCGTCGATTCAGGGGTGACGGAAAGCCGCTAAATCAGCCGACTTCTCGACCGTCTCGAGTTCATCACCCCGCAATCTCGTGAGCTCCCAAGGGCCTCCGACAGCCCCTTCGAGGCGGACGCAGGCACTCTACGGGCGCTAAGAGTGCCCATTATGCGTCTATCTGGAACTTTCACAGCAGATCCGTGCTCGGCCGAACTGCATCTTCATCAGGAATAACGTGGCACCCCACCGGGGTTGTAGTTCAAACTCCTGTGAATGAATGGCTGCGATGGCTCGAAACTCTCGCAAGATTCATTCGGGCAGACGAAAACCATTGAAAATCAAAGGTGAAGCCGCTGTCTATCTACCTCCCAGAGGGGATTAGAACAAGAGGACTTAATGGGCGCTTCGGATATGCGCGGGGTCTAACCGCGCTGGGGTTTCTGTTTCGCTGCATGGTGCTAAGGCTCATCATGTCCTCGTCCTCCTTTCCTCTTCTGACGGTGTTGCCATTGCCACCTACCGTCGTGGCGATTCGATAGTACGCAAGTGGGTTTTATGATCGGGTCCAACACTGAGGAAGTTCTTCGCTTGATTGCCCTTGGTTCTCATTTGTGCTTGTCGGTGTCGCGTCAATGGTGAATGATGTAGGCAACTAAGCCGACAACAACCGAAGGAGACACCAATGCTCGCCGACACAATCGCCATCGACA
>PMTL01000127.1 GCA_003168075.1 Acidimicrobiaceae bacterium | reverse complement strand
ACCAAGTCGCCGACATCGTCAAGTACGTGACCACCGAAATTCAGCACCCCCAGAATCCCGGCGGTTTTGGATTGGGTGGGCTCGGTCCGGTAGCCGAAGGATTCGTTGGCTTGTTGTTGGGCGTGGGTCTGCTGGCTCTCGTCGGATTTTGGGTAGGAGAGCGCCAGTGAGCGAACACGATCAGCGCACCCCGGTGGTGTTGAGTACGGTGTCCGCCGACGATCCGCGGTTGCAGCCGGCGGCGCGTCATCCGGAGTTGGTCGAAAAGGTCATCGCCTTCACCTTCATCGTCGGCATCCTTCTGGTCGCCGGATTCGGCGCGTGCTTCTGGGTCAACGCCGCACCCTGGACCCTGGGTGCCACCTTGGGAGGAGGCATGACCTTCTTGGGCGTCGGTCTCATCGCCTGGGGCAAGTACCTGATGCCACGCGGACCATTCGTAGAGGAGCGCCACACCCTCGCCAGTTCTCCGGACGAGCGCAACGCCTTCGCCGCCGCCATCGCCGAACGCGGTGGCAGTGTCGTCAAGCGGCGCAAGGTCCTCGGTGGACTGCTGGGCGCGGGCATGGGCATCTTCGGTATCGTCGCCGCTTTTCCGCTGGTGCGTTCGCTGGGCCCGTTACCGAAGGGCACTCTTTTTCACACTGACTGGGTGAAGGGCACGTACTTGGTCGACATCACCGGTCGTCGCGTGCACCAAGATGATCTGGCAATCGGCTCCATCGTGACGGTGTACCCCGAGGGCTTGGAGAACACCGACAATGGCCAGGCCGTAGACCAGACGGTGCTGATTCGCATCTCGAACGAGAATTTTGTGACCCAAAAGGGTCGCGAGACCTGGGGCCCCGACGGCTACGTCGCCTACTCCAAACTCTGCACCCACCTCGGATGTCCGGTCGGACTCTACGAGCAAGAGATGCAGTTGTTGGTGTGCCCGTGCCACCAGTCGATGTTTAACGTCACCAATGGCTGCATCCCCCAATTCGGACCCGCCCCGCGACCGTTGCCCCAGCTGCCCCTGCAGATCGACTCGTCGGGGTACTTGCAGTCACAGTCGGGCTTCAACCAGCCCGTCGGACCGGGATTCTGGGAGCGCGCATGAGTCAGACCGTTAACACCAAGCGCTCGCAACGCGAGGCCGCGGGCCCGTACGGCAAATTGGGCCACAGCCTCAACGAGCTCGACGACCGCCTGGGCGTCGCCAAGGGCGGACGCACGTTCCTCGACAAGATCTTTCCCGACCACTGGTCGTTCATGCTCGGCGAGATCGCGCTGTATTCCTTCGTGGTGCTGCTCGTGACGGGTATCTTCCTGACGCTCTATTACATCCCGAGCCAGGACCTCGTTACCTACACCGGCAGTTACCTCCCCCTCGACGGCCAGAAGGTCACCGAGGCGTTTGCCTCCACGGTGAACCTCTCCTTCGCGGTGCGCGCGGGTCTGTTAATGCGCCAGATGCACCACTGGTCGTGCGACATCTTCGTCGGCGCCATCGTCTTGCACATGGGCCGCGTGTTCTTCACCGGCGCCTTTCGCAAGCCGCGCGAACTGAACTGGACCATCGGCACGACTCTGTTGATTCTGGCGATCGTGAACGGTTTTCTCGGGTACTCGCTGCCCGACGACTTGGTCTCGGGGACGGGCATTCGCATCGCGTACTCGATCATCTTGTCGATCCCACTGGTCGGTAGCTACGTCGCGATCTTCCTCTTCGGTGGTAATTTCCCCGGCACCGACATCATTCCGAGATTTTTTATTCTGCACGTGTTGATCATCCCGCTCATCATCCTGGGACTCGTCGGAGCGCACATGGGGCTGCTGGTGCGCCAGAAGCATACGCAGTTCCCGGGCAAGGGAAAGACCGAGAAAAACGTCGTCGGCTCGCCGATGTATCCGGTCTTCATGGCCAAGACGACGGGATTCATGTTCGTGGTCACGGGAGTGACCGCACTGCTGGGAGCATTCGCGCAGATCAACCCGATTTGGCAGTTTGGTCCCTATACGGCCTCGCGCATCTCCTACGCCGTTCAGCCCGACTGGTACATGGGCTTCCTCGACGGCGCGCTGCGTATCTTCCCGTCGTGGTCGTTTCATAGCTTCGGCCATACGATTCCCCTCGAAGTGACGATTCCGGCGGTGATCTTCCCGGGTATTCTCTTCAACCTGGTCATGGTCTGGCCGGCGATCGAACGTCACATTACGAAGGACAACGAGTTGCATAACTTGCTCGACCGACCCAGTAACCGACCCAAGCGCACCGCGGCGGGTGTTTCGGTGGCTGTCTTGTGTTCCATGCTCTTCATCGCGTCGTCGACCGACGTCATCGCCAACTTTCTTCACCTCTCGCTCAATACCGTGTTGTGGGCCATGCGTATCTTGTGCGTCGTACTGCCGTTTCTCGCCTACCCGGTGACGTACAAGATCTGTCGTGAGATGCGGGCCTTCGCCGGAGCGGGCAAGCGCAAGACGCCCAACGTAGTCATGCGCACTGCCGAGGGCGAGTACCTCGCCACCGCGGCACCGACCTACGTCGACGACGATCACCACGAACTCGAGGCCCTGACCGTGCCGACGTTCGTGCAGGAGCCCGAGGTCGTCGCCGCGGAAGGTGGCGTTCGCCGCGTCCCGCGCTAATCCGAACCGGTTGTCCTCGTGAGATCGACTGGCATTCTCGCGGCGTCGGCTCTCGTGCTCGCGGGATTTGCTAGCGGCACGGTCCTGAACCACGCGAGGGCGACGCCGGTTGCCACCACGACGACGATTCCTCTGGAACGACCTCAGACGAACTGGAAGGTAGCGACGGCCTCCTCACGCGGCGTCATGGTCGACTACCGGATGATTGATCTGGCGGGGGTGCAGTTTCGCACGATTCGTCTGCGTGCGCGCACGACCATACTGCGTTGGCACGTGGGGTACCTGGACCCGCCGACGCACGCCGGGGAGATCCCAGCGGACGCCGGCTCGTCCATTAACTGGCCCAACGAAGGTCTGGCCGGGGTCGTTGCGGTCTTCAATGGTGGCTTCAAGGTGGCCGCGACGGCCGGGGGCTCGATGGTCGACGGGGTGACGCTCTCGCCACTGATTCGCGGCGACATGACCCTGGCGATTAGTGCCGCCGGTCATTGGAAGATGGGACTCTGGGAGCCGGATTTTCCTGGTCCGACGTTTCACGCTATTGCGTATCGTCAGAACCTCGGCCCGCTCATCGCCAACGCCAAGGTGACGAGCATCGCGCGGTCGACGGATCCCCTCATTTGGGGCTCGCCGCTCCACAATCGTCCGCTCGAGCCGCGTTCGGCCCTGGGTATCGACGCGCACGGCAATCTGGTGTACGTGGCCACGATGACGGGCGTTCTACCGAGCCAGATCGCTAGCGCGCTCCTCGCCGCCGGTGCCGTCGAGGGGATGGAACTCGACATCAATCCGTTCTGGCCCATCGTGGGGGCATCGTTTCACGTACTGCACTCGCCCGGGATTTTCCCCGTGCAAATTCCGTACTCTGAGCACAATCCCACGATTTACAGCACCGGCTGGGAGCGCGATTTCTTCGTGGCCGTCGCCGAACCCGGCAACTGGAACTGCTCGTGGACGAGCACCGGGGTGGGTCGTCTCACCGGGGTGGCCCAACCCCAGCCGCTGCACAAGGTGTGTGCCGTCGGGCCGTCCGCGGTGGCCGCGACGACATCCACCGCCGGCTAACGGTGTGCGTAGCATGGGTCCGTGGTGAGCGCCCCGGACCCCAAATGGCCGTCGGCCGCTTCAATGTTGGTGCCGGGCGACGGCCCCGAGCTCGGCACCCGGGCCCTGGTTTCCTTGCTCGGAGCCCACACCTACGCGACGTCGGTCTCCCCGAGATCGTCGCAGTCGACACCGGCGGCAATCCGCGCCGCACTCTCGCGATTTTCCACGTGGTCGTACGAGGACGGTCGTGATCTGGCCGACGCGGTGGTGGTCCGCGACCGCGGTGACATCGACGCGCCCGACTCCGACGAGGGAGCCCGCTCGCTGGTCCAGACGCTCAACAGTGCGGCGGGACCCTTGTGGTTGCTGCTCGGTGGCGACAACGCGTTGACCTGGCGAGCGATGTCCGCGCTCGCTCGCGACCAACTGGGTGACTGGGGCCTGATCACCCTCGACGCGCACCTCGACCTGCGCGACGGCCGCTCGAACGGCTCGCCCGTGCGACAGCTTCTCGAGGAGGGCCTCGCGGGTTCGCACGTCGTCCAGGTTGGCTTGGCGGACTTCTCGAACTCCGCCGCGTACGCCCGCAACGCGCGCGACGTCGGCGTGACGATCATGGCGCGACACGAACTACGACGTCGTTCGATCGCCGACGTCGCCGCCGAAGCGCTCGCGACGGCGGGAGCCGGCGGTCGTCAGGTGTACGTCGACATTGACATGGACGTGTGTGACCGTAGCGTCGTGCCCGGGTGTCCCGCGGCCGCGCCCGGAGGGTTGAGCGCCGACGAGTTACGCGAGTTCGTGCGCATCGTGAGCGCCCACCCGCAGGTGTCGGCGCTGGACGTGACCGAGATCGACGTCGCGCGTGACGCGCCCGACGAACGGACCGTTCGCCTCGGCGCCCTGGTGGTACTCGAGGCGCTGGCGGGATACGCCAGAAGGTCGCAACACTTGAGGAGTGGGCTATGACAATTCGCTTAGGTGCGGGTGGACTGACGCGCGCGCAATTGTTGGCCGTGGCGCGCGCCGGCGAGGAGATCACCATTGACGAGTCGGTGATCGAACGACTGACGTTTCAGCGCGCCGCCATCGAGGAGATGGTGTCGAGCGGCGTGCCCGTGTACGGAGTCTCGACGGGTTTCGGTTCGCTCGCGACGACGTTCGTCGCGCCCGATCAGCGTCGCGCGCTACAGAGAGCGCTGATCCGTTCTCACGCCGCGGGCGTTGGGCCCGAGGTCGAAGTCGAAGTGGTGCGCGCGATGATGGTGTCTCGTCTGACGACGCTGTGCTCGGGCGTCACCGGGGTCCGGCCGTCCACCGCCCGGGCGTACGCGGACCTCATTAATGCCCAGATCACTCCGGTCGTCTACGAGTACGGATCACTCGGGTGCTCGGGTGACTTGGCGCCCCTGGCGCACGTGGCGCTCGCCCTGATGGGAGAGGGTAACGTGATTCTCGCCAACGGTGCCCGGGTGGGGGCGCTCGAGGCATTGACATTGGCAGGCCTCGAACCGGTCGAGCTCGCCGAGAAGGAGGGCCTGGCGCTGCTCAATGGGACTGACGGCATGCTCGGCCAACTCATCATGGCAATCGACGACGGCGAGCGACTCTTGGCGCTCGCTGACGTGTCGGCGTCGTTGTCGATCCAGGCGCTGCACGGCACCGACCGGGTCTTCATCGATGAACTTCAGGCGCTTCGACCCCACGTCGGCCAGCGCGTGAGTGCGGCGAACTTGATGGCGCTGCTCGCCGGATCAACAATCGTGAACTCGCACGTCGGCGACACCACGCAAGTGCAAGACGCGTATTCACTTCGCTGCGCGCCCCAAGTACACGGCGCGGCACGCGACACCTTCACCCACGCCACGCGCGTGGCCGACATCGAGCTGGCGTCGTCGATTGACAATCCGTCGGTGCTCGCCGACGGGTCCCTGTCGTCCAACGGCAACTTTCACGGCGCCCCGCTGGCGTACGTACTCGACTTTTTGGCGATCGCCGTTGCGGACGTGGCTTCGATGTCCGAGCGACGCACGGACCGTCTGCTCGACACCCACCGCAACTTCGGGTTGCCGCCGTTCCTCGCGCACCAACCCGGCGTCGACTCGGGACTGATGATCGCTCAGTACTCCCAGGCGGCGATGGTGTCAGAGATGAAGCGTCTCGCCTCACCCGCCAGTGTGGATTCGATTCCCTCCTCGGCGTTGCAGGAGGACCACGTCTCGATGGGCTGGCACGCCGCGCGAAAATTACGACGCTCCCTCGAGGCCTTCGCCGACGTCGTGGCCATTGAAATTGTCGCCGCGTCGCGTGCGATGGCGCTGCGCGCGCCGCTCGTCGCCTCGCCGGCCACCGCCGCGGTGGTGGAACTCGTGAACGAGGTCACCGGAGGGCCGGGGCCCGACCGGTGGCTCTCGCCGGAACTGAGTGCGGTGGGTCAATTGGTGCGTCGTGGGGACATCCTCGCCACCGCGCGACGATTCGTCGACGTGCGATAGAAAAAGGAGCCAACATGCAAGGTGCACGACCCGTCCGCGCAGCTCGCGGCCCGACCCTCAGCACGTTGGGCTGGCCCCAAGAGGCGGCACTGCGCATGCTGCAGAATAATCTCGACCCCGAAGTCGCCGAACGTCCCGATGACTTGGTCGTCTACGGCGGCACCGGACGAGCGGCGCGCGACTGGCCCAGCTTCGACGCGCTGGTGCGAACCCTCACGACGCTCAAGGCCGACGAGACGATGCTGGTTCAGTCGGGGCGTCCGGTGGGGGTCTTCCAAACTCACGAGTGGGCACCGCGAGTGCTCATCGCCAACTCCAACCTCGTGGGCGACTGGGCGACGTGGCCGGAGTTTCGCCGGCTGGAGGCCCTCGGGCTCACCATGTACGGTCAGATGACGGCCGGGTCGTGGATCTACATCGGTACCCAGGGAATTCTCCAGGGTACCTACGAGACGTTCGCGGCGGTGGCGGCCAAGCGTTTCGGGGGCACCCTCGCGGGCACATTGACCCTCACGGGCGGCGTCGGGGGCATGGGGGGCGCGCAACCCCTCGCCGTCGTGATGAATGACGGCGTGTGCCTGTGCGTCGACGTCGATCCTTCGCGACTGCAGCGTCGCGTCGAATATCGCTACCTCGACGAATGGACCGATGATCTGGACGAGGCGGTGCGCCGCGTGACGAAGGCTAAGTCCGAGCGGCGGCCCCTCAGCGTCGGAGTGCTCGGCAACGCGGCGCGAGTGTTCCCCGAACTGCTGCGTCGCGGGGTGGAGATTGACATCGTCACCGATCAAACGTCGGCGCACGATCCCTTGAGCTACTTGCCCGAGGGAATCGACCTCGCGGACTGGCACGACTACGCCGAGAAGAAGCCCGAGGAGTTCACCGACCGCGCTCGGCTCTCGATGGCCCATCACGTCGAGGCAATGGTCGGTTTCATGGACGAGGGCGCCGAGGTCTTCGACTACGGCAACTCAATTCGTTCCGAGGCCCAACTGGGCGGCTACGAACGGGCCTTCGCCTTTCCGGGATTCGTACCGGCGTATATCCGCCCGCTCTTCTGCGAGGGCAAGGGTCCCTTTCGCTGGGCGGCCCTCTCGGGCGACCCTCGTGACATCGCTCGATCTGATCAGGCTGTACTTGATCTCTTTCCCGATAACGAGCCGCTGCATCGCTGGATCACCAAGGCTCAGGACCGCGTGGCCTTCCAGGGTCTACCCGCTCGGATCTGCTGGCTGGGATACGGCGAGCGCGACAAGGCCGGCGTCGCCTTCAACGACCTCGTGGCGTCGGGCGAGATCTCGGCGCCGCTGGTGATTGGTCGCGACCACTTGGATAGTGGCTCGGTCGCCTCTCCGTATCGTGAGACCGAATCGATGCTCGACGGCTCGGACGCCATCGCCGACTGGCCACTGCTCAACGCGCTCGTCAATACCGCCTCGGGGGCCTCGTGGGTGTCGATTCATCACGGCGGCGGTGTCGGCATCGGCAAATCAATTCACGCGGGCCAGGTCTGCGTGGCTGACGGTACCGCGCTCGCGCGCGAGAAGCTCACGCGCGTGCTCACCAATGACCCCGGCATGGGCGTAATTCGCCACGTCGACGCGGGGTACGAGGTCGCCGAGGAGACCGCCGAACGTCGTGGTGTGCGCATCCCGATGCGCGAGGGTTCGTGACGACGCGCTTGCTCACCAATATCGGTGAGCTCCTGACCAATGACCCCGCTCTCGGCGACGAGTCGCCAGTCGGCCGACTGACCTGCGCCGCAGTGATCGTCGACGACGAGCGGGTCCTCTGGGTGGGACCGGCGGCGACTGCGCCGGACGCCGATGAACGTCACGACGCCCGCGGAGCCGCGGTGGTTCCGGGTTTCGTCGATTCGCACACTCACCTGATCTTTGCCGGTGAGCGTTCCGACGAATTCGAAGCCCGTATGGCCGGCGAGCGCTACGACGGCGCAGGTATCACGCGCACGGTCGAGGCGACCCGAGCCGCCAGCGACGAGCAGCTACGCGAAGAGAGCTCCGCTCGACTCGCGGCGCTGCGCGCCGGGGGAGTCACCACGGTCGAGGTGAAGTCGGGGTACGCGCTCGACGTGCAGGGCGAGGCGCGGCTCGTGGACCTCGCGGCTGAATTGACCGAGGACGTGACGTTCCTGGGCGCGCACGCGGTGCCCAAGGAATTCGCGAGGGACCGTGCTCGCTACGTCGAGTTGGTGGCCGGCGAGATGATGAGCCGCTGCGCGCGGGCCAAGTGGACCGACGTGTTCTGTGACGAGGGAGCATTCGACGTCGACGAAGCTCGAGTGGTGCTCGAGGCCGGTCGACGAGCGGGACACCAATTGCGACTGCACGCTAATCAAATTGTCGACATCGGCGGGGTGACTTTGGCGGTGGAGATGCAGTGCGCCAGCGTGGACCACTGCACGTTCGTGAGCGACCAGGACGTCGAGCGCCTTGCGGCGTCATCGACCGTGGCGACGTTGTTGCCGGGCGCCGAGTTCTCCACGCGCTCGCCCTATTCGTCGGGGCGCCGACTGCTCGACGCCGGGGTGAGTGTGGCACTCGCCACTGACTGCAATCCCGGTACGTCGTACGTCACGTCGATGTCCTTCGTGGTCGCTCTCGCGGTGCGCGAAATGGGTTTGAGCGTCGACGAGGCCCTGTGGTCGGCCACGCGCGGGGGCGCGTTGGCCCTGCGACGTGGTGACGTCGGCCATCTGTCGGTCGGTGCGCGCAGCGACTTGGTCATCCTCGACGCTCCGCGCGCGGCGCACCTCGCGTATCGACCCGGAGCGCAATTGGTCAGAGAGGTGTGGCGCAGCGCCACTGAGTGAAATCGACGTTTCGGGACATAAGTTGGGTACATGAATCCACCCGTCGCCCCCGACCACCTGCCCACCACCCTCGCGGGACTCCGCGCCGCCGGCTACGCCCAGCGCAGCGTGCGCGAGGAGATTCGAACCAACCTCGAGGAGCGACTGCGAACCGGTCAGGCGCTCACGTCGACGGTCCTCGGCTACGAGGACACGGTCCTGCCGCAACTGGAGACGGCGCTCTTGGCGGGTCACGACATCATCCTGCTCGGCGAGCGCGGCCAGGCCAAGACTCGCATGATCCGCTCTTTGGTGGAGCTGCTCGACGAGTGGCTCCCAATTGTTGAGGGCTCCGAAGTGCGCGATGACCCCTACGCGCCGCTGTCGGTCTACGCGCGCGAGGTCGTCGCGGAACGCGGCGAGGAGACGCCGATTGCCTGGGTGCATCGTACCCAGCGCTTCGCCGAGAAGTTGGCCTCACCCGACACGTCCATGGCGGACCTCATCGGCGAAGTCGACCCCATCAAGGTGGCCGGCGGCCTCTACCTCGACGATCCGCGCGCGTTGTCCTTCGGGCTCGTACCCAAGTCGAATCGCGGCATCTTCGCCATCAACGAGTTACCGGACCTCTCGGAGCGTATCCAGGTCGGACTGCTCAACGTGCTCGAGGAGCGCGACGTGCAGATTCGTGGACACCTCGTTCGCCTCGAGCTCGACCTCTTGGTGGTAGCCACGGCCAACCCCGAGGACTATACGAATCGCGGACGTCTCATCACCCCGTTGAAGGACCGTTTCGGTTCGCAGATCCGTACCCACTACCCCTACGAGATTTCCACCGAAATCGAAATCGTCCGCCAGGAGGCCAAGGTACCCACGGCCGATCGGCCAATTGAGATGCCGTGGTTCATCGAGGACATCGTGACACGCGTGAGTCACGTCGCGCGACAGAGTCACGTGATCTCGCAACGCTCGGGAGTCTCGGTACGCCTCTCGATCGCCAACTACGAGACCGTGGTCGCGAGTGCTCTGCGTCGCGCTCTGCGAACGGGCGACGCTGGCATCGTGCCGCGCGTGAGCGACTTGGCGGCGATGGTGCAGTCGACCCAGGGCAAGATTGAGTTTGACACGATGGATGACGAGGACGCCGACCACGTGATCGCAGCGCTGATCTCACTGGCGGTACGTCAGAGTTTCATGGAACACGTGGTTCTCGAAGAGGCCGGCGAGATCGTGGAAGCCTTCGCGTCTGAGGCCATCGTGCACACCGGTGACGACCTAGCGGACCAGGAGTACCTCGACGTCCTCGCGGTCATGCCCGCGCTCGCGGCCGCGGCGCATCGCGTGGTCGGCGACGACGCGAGTGACGGGGTCCTGGCCTCGGCGACGGAGTTCGTCCTGGAAGGCCTGCACCTCACCAAACGCCTGGCCAAGGACGCGTCGGGTGCGCGGGCTCTCTATCGTTCGAGGAACCGGTAGTGGCGATTCGCTACGGCTTTCGTCGCTTTCGAGACGACGATAATGATGATGATGTTGACGTAGACGAGTTCTTGCAACTCCTCGCCGACGACGTGATGGAACACGGCGACCTGGATGCGGCGATGGACCGACTATTGCAAGACGGGTACACCACGAGTGACGGCGAGCGTGTCGAAGGACTGCGCGAGCTACTCGAGAGGACCCGCCAGCGCCGTCAGGAACTCGAGCGACAAGGCGACCCCGACGGAGAACTCCAGCGGTACCGAGAGTGGCTCGACGAGATCGAGGCAACCGAAGTGGCTGGCGCCGAGGAATTGATGAGCGACGCGCTCGAGTCCGGCGACGAGCGACGCGTCGACGTCACCCGCGACCTCGTTGACCAGCGCGCAATGCAGCGCGACCTAATGGGTGATCGGCTGGGCGAGCGACTGCGTGCCTTTCACGACTACGAGTTCATCTCATCGGAGGCCCGCGAGGAATACGAGAAACTTGTCGCCGAACTGAACGACGACTTATTGTCGACGTACTTCGAACAGAGCAAGGAGATGTTCTCCAATCCCGACTCGGCCGAACTAGAGCGCCTGCGCAACATGATGGATGCGCTGTCGACCATGATCGAACAGGACCGCCGCGGTGAGGAAATCGATCCCTCCTTTGAGAACTTCATGGAGAACTACGGCGACTTCTTCCCGGGAGCGCACTCCCTCGAGGACGTCGTGCGAATAATGGCCGAACGCGCTGCCGCGGCCGAAGCGATGTTCAATTCACTCTCCGCTGAACAGCAGTCCGAGTTGCGAGGGCTGTTCTCGCAAATGATGGCCAACATGGACCTCGACTTTGCGCTCAGTCGCCTAGTCTCCAACTTGCGACAATCGACCCCGGACATCGACTGGCAACGCGCTCACCGTATGCGCGGCCAACAGGGCGGCTCCTTCAACGACGCGACGTCGGTCGCCGAGCAACTGGGACAATTACAAGGGCTCGAGAACTTCCTCGGACGCACCAACGCCGCATACGGCCTGCCCGAGGTCGACATCGACGCCGTGCGCCAACACCTGGGCGACGACGCGGCCCGCCACGTCACCCGACTGCAGCGCGCGCTCCAGGGCCTCAAGGACCGGGGTTTCGTGGACCGCGAACAAGGTCGGCTCGAACTCACCGCCAAGGGGGTGCGCCAGATCGGCCAGCAGGCCCTCAAAGATCTGTTCGGCCGGCTTCGCGATTCGCCGACGTTGGGCGCGCACCGAGTGGCGACCGTGGCGCGCGGTGGCGACCGCGAAGAGACTGCGAAGCCGTGGGAACCTGGCGAGCCCTTTTCGTTGCACCTGCACCAAACGTTGCGGAACGCGCTCTACCGCCAGGGTCCGGGCACCCCGGTCAAGTTGCACCCCGACGACTTCGCGGTCGAGGAGTACGAGGCGGCCCGACGCTCGTCCACGGTCTTCGCGATTGACCTATCGCTCTCGATGGCGATGCGCGGCAATTTAGTTCCCGCGAAGAAGATGGTCCTGGCTCTGACGCAACTGATCCGCTCGAAGTATCCGCGCGACTTCGTGGCGGTGGTTGGATTTGGCGAGACCGCCCAGGAACTGCGCATCGAGGACATTCCCGCGCTCAGCATCGACTACAACTACGGCACCAACCTCCAGCACGCTCTCGCCCTGAGCCGACACCTCATGCGCAACGAGCGCGGAGAGCGACAGATCGTGGTGGTGACCGATGGCGAGCCCACCGCGCACCTCAACGATGACGGCGAGCCGTTTTTCTCCTGGCCGCCCGTCGCCGAGACCCTGCAGCGCACCATGGCCGAGGTGCTGCGCTGCACGAAGGCCGGCGTCACCATCAACACCTTCGCCCTCGACATCGAGCGCAGTCAGTTCCCCTTCGTCGAGCAAATCTCGCGGGTGAATGGAGGACGGACCTTCTACACCTCAGTCGATGAACTCGGGGTCTACGTCCTTGATGACTTTGTCAAATCGCGCCGGGCGGGCTAAGTCTTTTTGACCCCTCGGCGAGAAGAAGTGCGGAACTTCACTCGGGCGAGGTCGCGCCTCGCACGAGGTCCAGGAATGAGCTGAGGTCGATGGGCTCATTGCTCTGGGTCTCGTCGAAGTTAGGTAGCGCACTCAGGACGACCACGCATGGTCCCGTGGCCAGCGCAGACTGCTCCTCGATTGCGTCAGCTGCGTCGGCCAACTCTTTGGCCAAACCTTCGGCGTCATATTGCACGTCGTAGTACTCCTCGGAGGCCACCTCGGCAACAACAAGGGAGAATGTCGGCTGACCCGGCACGCCGTCGGCGAAGAAACTGAGGCAGCCGACCGATTCGAGATACGAACCCGACGTCACGAGGTCGAACGTCGTTCCCACCAACTGGTCTTGGCGGATTGAGGAACAGGCGACCTTTTTGGACGAATCAAGTGCGTCCGCGATTGTCACAGTCAACTGGGCGAGATTCGTCGTGGGCGCGTACTCGACTTGGTACTGACCCAGCGACACCGGTTGGCCGAGGATGCCACCCCATGACTTCACTCCTTGGTCACGCACGACAGTGGTCTCAATAAGGCCGGGACCGTAGGAAGTCGTCACTTCAATGACGTGGCACTGAGAGAGCGCGTCGATGCGCGTCACGGCGTCGAAGGCCACGTCGCCACGGTGAGCCGACGCGGTGGCGGCGCCATCGCTGAAACGCTGATGGGCGTCGTCGAGGTCGAGCCCGAGTTCACGACCGATGAAGAGCGTGGCCTTGAACCACGATTCCCACGGCACGTCGTATTCTCGCGGCAGGAGAGCGTAGGTGTCGAGGGCGTCATTCACGCTGCGCAGCGAACTCGTACGCAAGGCGGTCACGGCACGACGCCGCGCGAAGATCAGCAAGAGGCCGCACTCCTCGTCACTGATCTCGCCGCGCACCTCGTCGCGGTGCTCCTCGAGTGAGTCGAATATAGATCGCACCGTGGTGGACAAGGTGTCGTCGACGCCGTTCTCACGGAACCGGACCAGATCGTCATCGCGACTTTCGTAGTTCAGTCCAGCGAAGGGGGAAACCAGGCTCATAGGTCACCACAGTAGGGGCGCGCGAAGGAGTTGCGATACTGAGAAATCCTGGGACGAGGATTCACATTCGATTTGCAATTTCGCGCGAATTCCGGCACAATGACACTGTTGTAATTACATCGGTGGTGAAAACCGCCGGCGGGAGGAAAGCGACATGGAAATCGTCAGTGTGATGATTGGAATGGAAGATCGCGGTTGGCAATCCCGATCGAACTGCATGGGCGTCGACCCCGACCTCTTCTTTCCCGAGCGCGGCGCCTCCACTCGTGAGGCCAAAGAAGTGTGCCGCGGCTGCGTGGTTCGCGAGGACTGTCTCGAGTTCGCCCTCGATAATGGCGAAAAATTCGGTATCTGGGGCGGAATGAGTGAGCGCGAGCGTCGCCGACTGCGCCGTGCACGGGCCCTGGAACGTCGGGCCCAGGCTAGCTAGTCCTGGTCAGTGCCGTTGGTTCGTGACTGCAGTGCAAGTCGCGATTCGATGGTCGCGTCCTCACTGAGACCCAATTGCGCCCAGCGTACGGGGTCCTCGGAGTCCAGCAAGGCCTGAGGCATCAGTCCCACTAACTCGGCGCGTTCGATGACGCCGTCGGCGGGCACGTGAGCGGCCACCTGGTCATATACCTGCGACGGTGTCGCCAGCGCCAGGTCCACGAAGTTGCAACTCACCTGGACCTCCTCGCCGACCTGCAGTCCGAGTGCACGCACGCCGGGTCGACGCACGAGTTGGGCCAGCAGATGGGCCCGCTCGAGGCTCACGCCCGTGAGCCACAGGTTCCAGGCCACCAGAATGTCGCGCGCGCCGACGACGACGGCGCCGAGATGAGCGTCCGCGTGGGGCGGGCCGAAGTCCGGGGCCAGACCATTAAAGGCGTTCGCCCGGACGTAGGGCAGCGTGCGTTCGCCCGTCGATAGGGGACCATACAGAAAGACCGGGACCTCGTGAGTGGTGGCAATCCACCGGGCCGTGAGGTCACGTAGGCGAACGGCGCTCGCCGGGGTGTCGGGAGATAAGGCGACGAAGGGGACGACGTCGACAACGCCGAGTCGCGGATGCACGCCCTCGTGTCGTTCGAGGTCGAGCAGGCGTAGAGAGGCATTGACCAGACTGCGCACGTCGCGCAGCAGCTCGGCCGTGGTGTTGATCAGCGTGAACACGCTGCGATTGTGAAAGGTGTCACTGTGGCAGTCGCGCAGTGACGGTCCCGCCGAGGTGGAGAGCAACTCGAGGACGGCGAGGTCACGCCCCTCAGAGATATTCATCACGCACTCGAGCACGCCACGACCATAGACCCGATGGGGGGCTATTTTTGTACGCGCTGCTCCTTCGTGGCGGGTCAGGGGCGAAAAGGTAGACTGGAACTCCCGTAGTACGACGTTCTCTAAAGGAGTACCGTGAGCCAGGTTCCGACCACCGAAACCACCGAGGTCATCGACCCCGTCGGTCACGTCCAAGTCGTCTACCTCGGACCGGTAGCGCCGCACTGGGAGTGCCGCATGGTATTCGGTGATGAGGAGCAGATTCAGGCCTTCGTTGACCGCATCGACGCGCGCTTGCGTTTCTTGCCCCCGCACGACCCTCAGTTTCGTCGAAATCGCGAGCGAGTGAACCGTGACGCCGAACGCGAGAACCTGCTGGTCGAGTGGAACCTCGGGTATGAAGAAGAGGTTTAGGCCAGGGGCGAGTTCGATACTCGTTCGTACCAGCCACTGGGATCACTGAGTTCGGCGTTACTCGGCAGTCCGTCGACCCGAAGGAGCGCGCTGAAGGCGCTCAAAGTGTGCGCCGCGGCGATCTCGGCGACGAAAGTTCGAGCCAGATCGTGGTGCGGTCCCTGGTTCGAGATTCCAAAGAGCGCGGCCGCGGCGTCCTCGCCTCGGGCGTCGCTCATTCGGTGACGACGCCACGCCTCACTCAGTGACGGCCGCGGACCCATCATCGCGGTGGTGATCTCCTCGGCCGCGGCGTCAAAGAGCGCGCACAGTACCGCCGCGGCGGCGTTGATCGCCCTGGTCGCGTCGGTCTCGCCGGGCATCTCGATCTCGTCGAGTAGCGCCTCGGGGTTGCTCATGAACGACGCCATGTTCTCGGGGTTCATCATGCCCTGCAGTCGTGCCAGGAGGTCGCCCTGCGCGGCGGCCGACTCGCGGACGGCGTCGACCAGAAGAGCGCGCAGCGCGTCACCGGTGCCGGGTTGCGATAGTACCAACGAGGCAACGAATTCACGTCCGAGGGCGAAGACGTATACCTCGTCGCGTTCGAGCGACCATTCTTGGGCGAAGGCGACGAGGTTGTTCACCACCAGGTGGCGCGTCGTGTCCTCGCGGGGCAGAGCCAGGGCCGACAGCGACCAGGCGCGCTCGGAGAAGTGTCCGGCCACCGAGCCCATCTGGAATCCCAAAAACAGTGGCCCGAGCGAACTGGCGAGTTGGGCCATCATCGCTCCACCTTCAACGTTCTCGAGGTCCAATGAAGGTGGCGTATCAGCCATCGGGGCGATGAGCGGCTTCCACTGATTGAGCGCCGCCAACGTGAGTCCCGACCGGTTTACTGCGGTCACTTCGGGGGTCGAAGAGACGCCAAAGAGTGCGTCGACGTGGCGTCCCACGAGCGGAGCGAATTCCTCGAGGCGCTGGCGCTCCGTGGGCCGGGGATTGGGGTCGCCGTCCTCGCCGCGCGCCACGTTGAGAGCCAACTGCGTGGCGGTCTGAAACCAGGCGTCGGGGCCCTGTTGGCCCAGCATCTTGAACAGATCACCGAACATGTCGCCCATGGGGTTCTCACTCACTCCCCCAACTTATGCGAGTCAGCGCCATCGGTGACAGCGAGGAGTCCGCTGTGGCGACCTAACATCCTTAGCCATGGCCACGGACGTCGCACTCGATATCGGCACGGCCCGAACACGTCTGGCCACCGCGGAACGGGGCATCTTGTTTGACGAGCCGACGATGGTCGCAATCGATACCTCGTCGGGCGAAGTCGTCGACGTCGGTCACGGTGCCATCGACCTCATCGGACGTACGCCGCGCCACATGGTGGTCTTTCGGCCTCTCGCCCAGGGCACCACCGTGGACTTCGACGTGACCGCTCGGCTTATTGCTGGTCTCTTCGACCGAGCTGGGGTGTCCAAGTTGAGCCGGGCCCGGGTCGTCATGAGCGTTCCGTCGCTGGCCACCTCGATTGAACGCCGCGCCCTACGCCAAGCAGCTATCCAAGCCGGCGCCCGTGAAGTGAGTTTGATGGAAGCCCCGATCGCCGCGGCCATCGGATTGGGACTTCCGGTACAGGACCCTGTCGGATCGGCGGTGACGGTACTCGGTGCGGGAGCATCGGAGTCGGCACTCATTTCGCTCGGGGGCATCGTGTCCTCGGGGGCGCGCCGCGTGGGTGGCAACGATATCGACAATGCGATTGCCACCCTGCTGCGACTTCGACAGGGCGTCGTGGTCGCTCCCTCCATGATCGAAGACCTCAAGATCACCATGAGCTCGGCGCGCAGCCGCAGCCACGGTGAGTCACGCACGATCAGCGCACGCGCCATCGAAGACGGCAAGATTGAGAGGATTGAAGTGCGGGCCGAACTGGTGAACGCCGCCCTGGCCGATGTGCTGAGTGCGACGTTGCGCCTCATTCAGGAGTGTTTGGCCGACGCCCCGCCGGACTTGTCCCAAGACGTCAGTGCCCAGGGCATGGTGCTGGTGGGCGGGCACGCGCAACTCACGGATCTTGCGGAGCTGATTTCGCACAGCATCGGAGTCACGGTCCGGGTGGCCGATGACCCGGGCACGGTGATCATTCGTGGACTGCAGATGTGCCTCGAGCAGATGTCGTCACTGCACAGCCTGTTTCGCCAAGTAGATCGTTAGTTCAGTCCTCGCCGCGACCGAGTTGGTCGACCGCCGCACGGACCTGCCAGTCGCGGTCCTCGCTGGCGCGCTCGAGAGCGGCTTCGATGTCGGGTCCTTCAAAGTTCGCTAGCGCCACAATCGCGCGTCGACGCACCGCGGGCTTGTCGTCAAGGGCGGCGAGAATCGCTGGTCGGGCCCGGTCGTCACCCAGGGCGCCCAGAGCCGCGATCGCGGACTCGCGACAGCGTGGATCCTCGTGGTCGGTGGCGACGGTGATGATCCCCTGCACGGCGGGATCGTAGAGGTGTTCGCCGAGGGCGAAGACGGCTCCGTCGACCACGAGCGCGTCGTCGTCACTCAGCGCCGCGAGGAGGAGCGTAAAGATTGTCGGATCGTTGATGGGAACGGCGGCGATCAATGTGAGCGCCTCGCGCCGTACGTCCACGTCCACGTCGCTGAGCGCGCGGCGCCAGTCTGCGTCGGCGATGATTCCTCGACGGTTGGCCGCACGAAGCGCGAGGACGCGGCGTCGCCCCCTAGGGTCCCCCAAATGCTCGGCGATAAAGGAGTCCAGCGATCCGTCATCGCGGTACCCGGCGACGAGTAGTTGTTCGTCGACGTCGTCCGGTAGCGTGGATTCATCACTGTGCACGAGACCATCTCACCACCTTCTGCGCCCCGACGTCGGTTCGCGCTGTTCATCATGGCGTTGATTGTCGTGGCGTTGGTCGTTATTCTGCTGCGCGCGTGGTCGACCGACGAGTACGCCATCACGCCGGGCAACGCCACTAACGTGGCGCCGCTGGTGACGGTGAAGGGTCTGGCGACCGACTCGACGTCGGACCGGATCATGTTGGTCGACGTCTACCTCCAGCCACTCTCGGAATTACAGTTCCTCTGGATGCACTTTCAGTCGCACGTCCAGTTCGTCAACGCGGACCAATTGCTCGACCCCGGAATACCGAGTCGCCAGTTGACCAGTCAGGGTTTCCTGCAGATGAGCGATTCCCAGGAGTACGCCGAGGTCGCGGCCCTGCGGGCTCTGGACTGGACGATTCCCAGCACGCCAACAGGCGCAATCATCACTGCGGTCGTCAGCAATACTCCCGCGGCCACGGCCGGACTCCACGTGGGCGATGAGATCACCGCACTCAACGGAACGCCGGTCGTGTCGAGCTGTTCGTTGTTGGGCAGTCTCGTTCACGTGCCCACGAACACGACGGTTCGCGTGACGGTACGTCGTGGAACGTTCAGCGCCGCTGGTGTGTTGCGTCGCGGTGCCCTGGTGAGCATGAAGGTGAAGGTCGCCGCCTCGCCAAATGCCAACGCGAAGACCGGGTGTGCACAGTTCCCCACTGCCGGACCGTCCTACATCGGCGTGGTCCCCGAAGACGGAATGTCGTATTCACTTCCCGGCACTATTTCAGTCAATACCGCCAACATCGGTGGACCCTCGGCGGGCGTAGCGATGACTCTGACAATCATCGACAAGTTAAGTCGAGGATCGCTCACGGGACACCACGTGATTGCCGCCACGGGCACTATCGACCCCGAGGGCAACGTCGGTGACGTCGGGGGAGTTGCCGAAAAGACGATTGCCGTCGAAAGAGCCGGAGTCCAGTATTTCTTTGTCCCGCAGGTGGAAGTGGCTACCGCGCGCTCCGTAGCGAATTCGAGCCTGCACATCATCGGCGTGACCACGTTGTCCCAGGTCCTGGCCGAACTGCGTAAACTCGGCGGAGCCGCCCCGGTGGCGCTGACTGCGCCCCACTAAGCCATTTTTGGGGTCCGCGACGTCCTAGGCTGAGGGGAATGGAAGAACGGCGAATGCTCTCGACGACGCGTCAATCATCGACTGAAATTGCTCGTACGAACTTCAATACGGTGCGAAAAGGCGGTTACGACCCCCAAGAGGTTCGTTCGCACCTCGATACCGTCTCGCGCGAGGTCGGTCATCTCGAAAGTCGCATTCGCGACCTCCAAGATCAACTCTCCGAGGCATTGCGCCGCGTGGCCAACCCAACCTTCGACGAGGCGACGTTGGCCAGTGCGCTCGGCGCCCAGAGTGCCGCAATTCTGCGCTCGGCGCACGAGGAGGCCGGACGGGTGACGTCCGAAGCTCAAGAGCGCTCGGCCCTATTGTTCACCGAGAGCCAACAACGCGCGGCGAACCACCTCATCGAGGCCCAGGAGCGAGCGACATCGCTGCTTACCGAGGCCGAACACGCTGTGGCCCAGTTGGATCAGGAAGCCCGCCTCGCTGCGGAGCGTCTTATTGAATCGGCCAAGGTCAACGGCGACGCCATGGTGGAACGCGGTCGCGAGCAGGGGCGGGCCATTGTTGAGCAGTCCAACGAGGCGCGCCGCAACATCCTCAACGACTTGGCCATCAAGCGCAAGGCGCTGCACATCCAAATCGACCAACTTCGCGCGGCGCGCGACTCGATGAACTCCTTTGTCCAAGGTGTGCGCGAACAAATCGACGCCCTGCTCGACAACATCCATGGTTCCGACGAGGCCGCACGTCACGCCGCTCTCGAGGCGCTGCGACAACGTCCACCTTCGAATGAACCGACCGAAGAGGAGTTGCTCGCCGGAACGCCGCTTCGCCACGTACCCGAAGCCCAGTTGCAGGCGGTACCGTCGTCGAACGCCGTCAGTCATCTCGAGCCGATGGCGCCGTCCGGCGCGACACCGCCCGCAGCCCGCGCTACTCCTGCGGCCAAGGTTCCGCACGCTAACGTCCGCGACGCGGAATCGTTCATCGAGGACGACGTCACTGGAACCGACGTGGTCAATGAAATCTTCGCGCGACTTCGCAAGGCCACCCTGGAAGAGCGCGGAGTGACGGCGGCCGCGCCGAAGAAGGCGGCCGCTCCCGCCAAGGCTGAGACTCCCCTTGGTGAACTCTTCGCGCGACGCGACCAAGCGATCAGTGAGTCGCTGGCGGTACTGACGCGCAAAGTCAAGCGCGCACTACAAGACGATCAGAACGCCACGCTCGAACGGCTACGCGACGTCAAGGGCTCGATTACTCATGAACTCGAGGACGAATTGGAGCAGCGCCGTCGATACGCGGACGCCGCGGGCGACGCCCTCGCCGACGCCACTGCGGCCGGCATTCAGTTTGCCTTCGACGAAGCGGGAGCGACCAGTACCTCAAGCGCGCGGGCCGGCATCGATGACTGTGCCGCAGACCTGGCGGTCACGATAGTCCTCGCGCTGCGCAAGCGAATACTCGCCGACGGCAACGGCGACGCGACCGAACGCGCCAACGCCGCCTACAAGGAGTGGCGAGGAGCGCGAGTCGAACGTCTCTGCACCGACGCGGCGCGTCGGGCGTTTCACCTGGGTGTTACCACGGCCTCAGCCGACCGAGTGCTGCGCTTTTTTCCCGCTCCCAACGACGCGCCCTGTGACGCGTGCGCCCTGGACGCCGCCTCCCCGGCGCGTCCGGCGGGCCAGCCCTTCCCGAGCGGGTCGGCGTATCCGCCACTTCACGCGGGCTGTGCCTGCACCGTCGTACCCGGCTAAGTTCTGACCTAGGCTCGCACTGTGCGTTCACCGTCGGATGTCAGTCCCCCTCGCCGACTCGGCCGACCATCTCGCCGTTTCTGGATTGCTGGGGCCGTCTTTGTCCTGATTGTTCTGTTGGCGTCGCTACGCACCTTGGCAGTCATCTGGACTGATCAAATGTGGTTCTCCCAGGGCGGTATTGGACAGGTCTACAACACGCTTCTCGCGACCAAAGTCGGCTTGGCGGTCGTCTTCGGACTGATCTTCTTCGCGTTGATGTGGGTGAATTTGATGCTCACCGACCGCTTCGGCGCGCGCGACCTCAGCTTCGAACCCGAGGACGAAGTTGTGCGCCGATTCCAGAATTCCGTACGACCCTACGCCGGGCGCATTTACGCCGCGGTCGCCGTCGTGACCGGTTTCATCGCTGGACTCAACGCTTCGGGCCAGTGGAACACGTGGCTCCTCTTCGTGCATCGCCAGTCCTTCGGCACGACTGACCCGCTGTTTCACAAGGACATCGGTTTTTACGTCTTTGACCTGCCCTTTATCTCCTTCGTGGTGACCTGGACACTGGTGTCACTTTTCGTGATCCTGATCGTGACCTCGATACTGCACTTCTTCAATGGCGGCATCCGCACGACGCGCCATGCGCCGCGCGTCGCGCCGCGCGTGAAGGCGCACCTGTCAGTCATCGGTGCGGGCATCGCGCTGATGAAGGCCGCCGGGTACGTCATCGCGCGATGGGAACTGGTCAACTCGACAAACGGTGTCGTCGGGGGAGCGGGCTACACCGACGTGCACGCTCGGATGCCGGCCTTGACGATCCTGATCTTCTTGTCGTTGGCGTCGGGATTGATCTTGCTCGCCAACGTCCGATCACGCGGATGGTCGCTACCCGCAGTGGCCGTCGGATTGTGGGCCTTCGTGGCGTTGATCATCGGCGTGTTGTACCCGACGTTTCTGCAGACCTTCAAGGTGAGTCCCGCTCAGGCGACTCTCGAGGCGCCCTACATCGCGCGCAATATTCAAGCGACGCGCCAGGCCTACGATCTCACCAACGTGCAATACCACTCCTTCGCGGCCGCGTCGACGGTGCCGGCCAAGGTGCTGAGCGCTGACGCTGACACGCTCAACAACATTCGCCTGTGGGACCCGGACCCCAGCATTGCCCTGGCGACCGTCACACGTCGCCAATCGATTCGCGCGTACTACACCTTCTCGACGCTGGGGGTGGATCGCTACGTCATCAACGGCAAGTTGACGCCGGTGTTGATCGGAGCACGCGAGCTCGCCGAGGGAAACCTGCCTGCCGCGGGCTGGGTCAACACCCACTTGCAGTACACCCATGGTGTCGGCGCCGCGGTGTTGGCAGCGAACCAAGTCGACCCGGCCACCGGTAACCCGGTTTTTGATGTGGCTAATGTTCCGCCGACATCGACAGGGGGAATGCCCCAGCTGACGCAGCCCGATATCTACTTCGGCATTGGCGATACCGGCTGGGTCGTGGCGAACACGAAGCAGGCCGAGCTCGATTATGAGCCAATCACCGGATCGAATGCCGGGACACCGGTTGAGACGCACTACGCAGCCAAGGGTGGCGTCGCCGTTGGAGGGTTGTTCAGTCGACTTGCTTTGGCCGCACGACTCGGCGACTTCAACTTCTTGATCTCAAACCAGATCACGTCAAAGTCACGAGTACTCTTCGTGCGCGACGTCACTCAGATGGCTGAGAAAGCCGCGCCGTTCCTTTCCTTCGACTCCCAGCCCTACGCGGTCATCGCCAATGGTGCGGTGAATTTCGTCCTCGATGGCTACACGACGTCGAGCCAGTACCCGTATTCGCAGAACGCCAGCAACCTGAACGTCAGTCAAGGCGGACTTCCATTCAATTTCAACTACGTGCGTAACTCGGTCAAGGTCGTCGTCAATGCCTACACCGGCAAAATGACTTTTTACATCATGGACCCCTCCGACCCCATCATCCGTGCCTACGCTGCTGCGTTCCCCGGAATGTTCCAGCCCTTGAGCAAGATGCCCAGCGCCATTCGCACCCACCTTCGCTACCCCGCGGACCTCTTCTCCGTGCAGGCCGCAACCTTGGGCCGCTACCACATCACCCAGGCGACCGCCTTCTACGACGCGTCCGACCGCTGGGAGGTCTCCCCGCTCGCCGGTGCCGGACCGGCGAGTCAAGCGTTGGCCGCGACGGTGGTGACCGACGTGAACGGTAACCAGATCTCCTCGAACCTCTCACCGATGGCACCGATCTACCAGGTTGGTTCTCTGCCCCAGGCCAACCACCAGCAGCTCCTCGAATCAGTGGCCTTCGTGCCGGCGGGTAACTCCTCGACGGTGCAGAACCTGTCGGCGTTCATGGTCGCCACCAGCGATCCGAGTGACTACGGACAGTTGAACGTTTACGAGACACCACGCGGCCAGTCCACCACTACTGGACCCGCCCAAGCTGATTCAGAAATGCTGCAGAATGCGACGGTCTCCCGGACGCTCTCGCTCCTCGACCAGCACGGGTCGCAGGTCTTGCTCGGCAATGACCTCATGGTCCCTCTCGATCAAAGTGTCCTCTACGTGCGGCCCTTCTACGTAGCGTCGACCACGAACCCAATGCCCCAGCTCAAGTACGTGATCGTGGCGTTCAACCAGCGGGTGGGCTTCAGCACGACACTTGCCGGAGCGATTGCCAGCGTCCTGGGCGGAACGATTCCCACCGGAACCACGGGCAACACCGGCAGCGCCAAGAAGGGTGAAACCGCGGCACAGTACTTGACGCAGGCGGGTGCGGATTACACCGCCGCCGAGGCGGCACTGAAGGCGGGCAACCTCGGCACGTACCAGAGCGACGTGCAACAGATGAATGCTCAGTTGCTACTCGCACAAAAGGCCCTCGCGGGATAGATCCCTTATGTCGGGTCGGGCAACGCCATTCGAATTGGCGTAGTGGATCCTCTGCTAAGATTAAAATTCGCAACGCGGGGTGGAGCAGTCTGGTAGCTCGTCGGGCTCATAACCCGAAGGTCGCAAGTTCAAATCTTGCCCCCGCCACCAAGTCGAAGGGCCAGCCTAGGGCTGGCCCTTCTAACTGTCCGGGGAGATATGCGCCGCGCATTCATTGTGGCAACGATTCACACGTTGTGAAGTCTCGATTGCTCACATAACGATTCACACATGTTCGATCGTCTCCCGGGGGAGAGCGTCGATACACTGATCGGCACGGCACACCGCTGCGAGAACAAGGGTGACGTCCCGGTCGTCTTGATCGAAGTCCAGACGGGCACGTACTTCGGCGAAGACGACGTCGTGTGTCTGGAGGACGACTTCGGCCGTTCGTCGTAACTGCGCCGTCGAGCCCGTTTAGGTTCGCATTCAGGTTCACCGTTGTGACGTATCGATGGTGGTCGACTCACCGAATAACTACTCGAGTGGAGTCTCCAGGGGCTGTCGGTGGCGCGACGCCAGAATCGCGATGGCGGTGAGTCCTACAACTCCACCCAGCCCCTCGACCAGGGTGAGCGGCTGACCCAGGACGACTAGCGCGGTGACGCCCGCGACCACGGGACTCAAACAGGTAATGGCCGATGAGATCGACGCATCCACGAAGCGGTGCGCCCAGTTCATCGCCAAATCTCCGCCACCGGGCACGATCGCGATCAGGGCGATCCAGTACAGGTTGGGCCACGTCATGTGGCCGATCAAGGTGCCGGACAGGGCGGCGACGGGTGTGATGAACACCGCCGCCCACAGTGTCGCACTGAACGTGTATCTCACCGTGTCCAGGGACTGTCGAGTCCGTTTGGAGACCAACCAGAAGGCCGACCAAAAGACCAGCGAGCCCACCGCGAGCGCGTCACCGAAGAATTGCCGTTTCGTCGCGACGCCCGGCCCGAGCACCGCGATGACGACGCCGACCATGGCCACGACAATCCACACGACGTCGGTGGGCTTCAGTCGCTCGTTGAAGAAGCGCCGCGCGCTGATGAGAATTAGGGCCGGCTGGAACGACCCGATGACCGAGACGTCGACGATGTTCGTGTACTTGACTGAGTTGAAATAGAGCGCCATATCGGCGGCGAGCAGCAATCCTCCGAGCCAAGAGACTTTAAAGGCCGGCCAGTTGATCCGTTTGCCGGATCCGAAGGAGAGCGCGCCGAGCAGGATCACACCCATCCACAGTCGATAGACCGTCACCTCCAAACCGGACACGGTGGTCAAGACGGCGAAGACGCCGCCGATGCCCCACATCACTGCGGCCAAGCCCGCAGCACCCATGCCCAGTGGTTGTGTCCTTGTCGACACGAAATGTTCGAAGGAGCGGCCGTTCTCACTCATCGCTGTACCCGCCGTCACGATCCCCAACGCGACGGTCAAGGGTGCCTCTCGCGGCACCTGGTGAATGTTCGGTTCCAGCTCCTCCACGGATCCTCGAACCGGGGGCGATGTTGGGTGTGGGGAATTTCATTGACGACTTTCGTAAGGGAAAACCTCCGTGTGAGTTCGGCTCGCGTCTTCGGCTTTACCTTGCGGCACGAGAGGCAAACGCCGATTAGACGACCACCACGGCCTACAGACTCGGCGAGACGAGAGCCGTGGCGTCACCGCTCGCCGGTCAGACCAAAATCGTTGTGGTCGCCCTCTCCAGGGGAATTCCGGCCGGCACATCGATCAATAGTCGAATTGTCGGTAATAGCGTCGCGTCGTCAGTGGGTGGTCACGAAGCTTCTCCAGGTGTGCGCTGATGCGCTCGAGGGCCGTAGCCAGGACCATGGGCGACATCCACGAACGAGACGACTCGCTGAGCCCCGGCAAGGAGAAACTCTTCGTGTCGAGCACGAGAATTTGCTCGGTGAGCGTTCGCGCGAAGGTCTCGACTCGGTCGGTGAGGGTCCGCGTCGCGTCCTCACCCTTGAAGATGACGAGGCTGGACGTCGCATCGACCAACTCGAGAGTGCCGTGGAAGAAGTCCGAAGCGTGAACCGGTCGTGTCGGTATCCACTGCATCTCTTCGAGGATGCACATCGCATAGTAGTGGGCCTCGGGCCACGTGGAGCCAGCACCGGTGACGATGTACGAGGGATGTGACGCCAGGAATCGGGCTGCCACTTCCGCCGATGGTTCCATCTGGGCCTTAACGCCCAGGAGGAGTTCGGCGAAGCGCCCCAGGACATCGTTGAAGTCAGATTGGTCCAATCCGTCCACTGCCGACAGAACTCCCGAGACCACCGCGAGCGACTGGACGTAGAAGGACTCGCTCGAGGTGTCGTCCGCCGCAAAGGTCGTGAAATTGTGGTCCGCCTGTTGCGCGAGGGGCGAATCGGCGTGGGCCGTGAGCGTCACGACGACAGCGCCGCGGACCTGGCAATAGCTGAGGGCCTCCACGCTCTCCTTGGTATTACCCGAGCGCGAGGGGATCACCACGATCGAGTTGGGGCCCAGGTGTACCGATCCCCGTCGCACGAGTTCCGCCGGCTTCTCCAAGAAGGTGGGAAAGGTCGACCTCGACTGAAGTAGGTGGGCCGCAGGCTCCATAAGTATTCCGGCACCACCCGTGCCCAAGAAGAAGAGATTGGTCGATCCCGACTGGGTGAGGCGCGAGACCAGTGACGCGACGTCCCTGGCGGTCTGCGCTGCGCCGGTTTGGATGTCAGCGAACCTCTTCTCGTCGAAGTTCAACATGGTGCCTGCCTTTGCTCTCGAGCGCCCTCGGGCGCGCTTCGTGGGTACAGCGGTTGACGAGGTGATCGGCGCCACGAGAGAGCGGCGCTCCACGGCCCCAGGGGGTCATTCATTAGCCCTCGGTTGAGAAGTGTCAGCACTTGGAGCCAATCTTCATCATCGTGTCCGCGAAACCCACCGAGGCGAGCGAGTTCACGATGAGGTCAGCTGCGGAGAGGTCATGGTGACGGGTGAGGTGATTCGGCACCGCAATGCAGCGAAGACCGGCGGCTTTGGCGGCCGCCACTCCCGTCCGGGAGTCTTCGACAGCGACTGACCGATGCGGAGAGACGTCGAGACGAGAACATGCCGTTAGGTAGATATCGGGGGCCGGTTTGGCGTTCGGAGACTCGTCGCGACAACTTATGGCTTCGACGAGATCACGAAGACCTACCTGATTGAGCCGGGCTTCGACCCACTCCCGAGGAGAATTCGACGCCACACCGATGCGAACTCCGAGCCGGAGGGCGTCGTGCATCCACGACGCGACGCCCGGCAGAGGGGCGATCCCGTCCAGACGAGCCTCGATCTGCTTCTCGATGGAGTCCATGAGGCGCGCGCCTGCCTCGACGGGAACATGAGATCGCTCGCGCAGAGCGTCCAGGGGGCGGAATTGGCCGTCACCGCCCACCGCGTGCGACCATTCGACCACGGTGAAGGAACAACCGTGCCGCTCAAAGACCGACAGCCACACGCTATGGACCACGCTCTCGGTGTCCACGATGAGCCCGTCGAGATCGAAGATCAGTGCGTCGAGGCGCGCTCCCTCAGGTGGCTCGTCGTGTGCTCTGCTCACGCTCGTACGCTCCTCCATCCCCGTTTAAAACCCCTCCGTAACTCACCAGTCTCCAATGTCCTAACTGTGAGTGCGCTATCACACCTTGGCTAGATTAGCAGAGGCGCGCTACTGTGTGGCACTTATGGTGACAATCCGAGAAGTGGCCAAAGAGGCCGGCGTCTCTCAAGCGACGGCGGCGCGGGCTCTCGGAGAATACGGTTACGTGAGTGAGGCCGCTCGACAGGCGGTCCACGAGGCCGCCAGCCGGCTGAAGTACCGACTGAATGTCGCCGCGAGGACCCTTGCATCGGGGACCTCGAACATGGTGGGCTTCGTGGCGGGTGACATCGAGAACGCCTTTTTCTCGGCGGCCGCGCGGGGTCTGGCCGACGTCGTCGAGGACTTCGGCTACACCCTCGTCATCGCCAATTCGGACGAAGACGCGGACCGCGAACGACGTGAAGTGGCCACACTGCAGGAGTACGGCGTCGATGGCTTGGTCGTCGCTCCCTCGGACAGTTCAATGGGGGAGCACCTAGCTGAGGCCTCTGAAGCGGGACTTCCCATCGTTCTCATTGACCGGACGGTTCGGGGTCTCCAGGTTGACTCGGTGGTCTCGGATGGAGCCATGGGTACGACTCTGGCCATTCAACACCTCCTCCAACATGGACATCGCCGCATCGGGATGATCATTGACTACATGGGCGTTCCCCTGAGTTCACTCACTATGAGAACGAAGGCGTGGCGAGACACTCTGAAAGCCGCAGGACTCAAGGCCGACGATACGCTCCTGGCGACGATGGCGGTGCCGCTCGATGATGGCTATGGAGCGACCAATTCCTTGTTGGATCAGAAGAATCCGCCGACGGCGATCTTCACGGGAAGCAACTTTGCCACCTTCGGAGCGTTGCGGGCCATTCGAGATCGGGGGATGTCAATGCCGGACGACCTCAGTCTGATCGCCTTCGACGACGCCGATTGGTTTGGCCTGTACGTTCCGCCCATCACCGCGGTGGCCCAACCGGTGAGGGAGCTGGGTCGCCACGCGGGCAAACTCCTCTTGGCCCGGATGCAGGGCGATGAGTCCAAGGCCAATCGGATCCGCCTTGCGACAGACTTGCTGATTCGCGGTTCCGTCGGACCTCGTCAATGACGATACAGGCCGCCCGGCACCGCCCGGCCGTGGTCGAAAGACTGCAATCCCCGTTCGTGAGCTGATGGGTACACGTCGGGAGAAGGGCCACGTCGCGCAGGGGGACTGCGCTGGGCGACACTGAACCAAAACTCGTAGTAGTTGCAAATCGTCACTAATTGTGATAGCGATATCAGAATCAATTGTGAGGGGGCGGCTGCTCCCTTGGGAAGGTGTGTGTTGAATGAGCGGATCGGAGACGTCGATGAAGCCGGTGCATGAGGACTTCGTTGAGACCTTGAGGAATTCGTTGGCCCAGCGCGAGCGAGCCAATGAGATCACTGCGGCGTTGGTCGCTCGTGGGGTGGACAATCTCTATTTCGTCGGCTGCGGCGGATCTCTGTTGGCGACGTATCCGATGCAGTACGAGTTCGACACTCGTTCGAGCCGTGTGCCGGCATTCACTTTCACCAGCAACGAGTTCAACTTCCGTCGCCCTCGTCAACTGGGTGAGCACTCGGTCGTCGTTGTAGCGTCGCACACGGGAAGCACTCGCGAGACCGTACGAGCCATCGACACCGCCAAGGAGGCCGGTGCCACGGTCTTGGGGGTGACGCGCACGGCGTCAAGCGCGCTGGGCAGCGGGGTGGATCACGTCTTCTCCTACGAGAGTGAGCACACGGTCTGGGAGGCGAAGCAGATTCTCCTGGCCAACATCGGATGGGGGCTGTTGGAGGCGTTGGGCGACGCCGAGGGGCGTAGCGCCATCGACGCGGCTTACGATGCTCTGCCCCAGGCGATCCTGACGGCCCATGAGGAGCAGGACCTGAGGAGCCACGTCATCGCCGACCAGCTCAAGGATGAGCCGATCATCTACATCCTCGGCGCCGGACCGGTGGAGGGTCTGGCCCGCTGTCTGTCGATGTGCTATCTACAGGAGATGCAGTGGATGCACTCGGGAGCCTTCAACGCGGGAGAGTTCTTCCACGGGGCCTTCGAGGTCGTCGTCGACGACGTCCCGGTGATCGTCTTCGCCGGCGAAGACGCGACGCGGCCGATGGCCCAGCGCGCGGTGGACTTCCTCTCCAAGTACACGAGCAAGCTTCACCTCGTGGATTCCACGCAGTTGTCACTGCCGGGAGTGGAAGGGAGCGCCCGGGGTGAGGTCGCCCCGATCATTCTGGGATCGATCGTCTCGCGCATGGCCAAGCACTTCGAGAACGTCCGCGGGCACGACCTGTCCCAGCGCCGGTACATGACGAAGGTCGAGTACTGATGCACCTGGCGTGCGTCGGTGACAACGTCGTTGACGTGTACCCGTCGCTGGACTTGATGTTCCCCGGGGGCAACGCCGTCAACGTGGCCGTGGCCGCCCATCGGGCCGGCGTCGAGGCCAGCTATCTGGGCGCACTGGGATCGGACGCCGCGGGACGAGCGGTATTGACGTCGCTGAAAGACGAGGGGGTTTCCCTCGAGCGCCTTCGTGTGCTCGAGGGACCCAACGCCTACTGCACCATCGATCTCGTGGATGGCGACCGACGCTTCGGCCTGAGCGACGTCGGCGTCTCGAGGTTCGTGCTGGACGATGATGACCTGTCCTATCTCGCCACCAGCGACATGGTCCACACTGGTGACTCCTCCATGATCGAGGGCCAGGTTCGCGACATCGCCGAGCGCGTACCGGTGTCCTTCGACTTCTCTGAGCAGCCCGAGGAGTACTGGAGTCGTCTCGTCGACTGCGTGTCGATCGCGACCTTCTCGGCGACTGATCTGTCGGACGGCGAGGCTAGCGACTTCGCACGACGCGTCGTCGACCTCGGACCGCGCATCGTGCTCGTGACCCTGGGGGAGCGAGGAGCCATCGCCCTCGACGGCGAGGTGATTCACTTCTCTCGTTCGTCGGTGTCGCCGGTGGACACCTTGGGCGCCGGCGACAGTCTGATCGGCACGTTCTTGGCGGGAATTTTGCGACGCCATGGTATTGGTGAGGCGCTCGATAGGGGCAGTGTGAGCGCCTCCGCCACTTGTCTTCACAATGGTGCCTTCGGCCCCGGTTTCCCCATAGAGGGCATAGCGGGCGTGGCGACTGAGACTTCGTCCCCGTCGGCGGTGGAGGCCTTGGGATGACTGGCTTCGTTGTTCGACGACTGCTGCAAGCAGTGGTTGTCGTCATCGGCGTCACCTTCGCGACCTTCCTCCTCCAGCACATGATTCCCGGAAGTCTCGCGCGCGCCATCATGGGCGATCACGCCACCTCCGCCCAAATCGCCGCTTTCAATCAGGAATATGGTCTGAATCGACCCTTGCCGGTCCAGTACTGGGACTTCTTGAACCAGCTCTGTCACCTCAATCTCGGCTATTCCTACAAGCAGAGCCGCAGCGTCGACTCCTTGGTGAGTCAGTACCTCCCCCGCGACATCTTCTTGGTCGGCACGTCGCTGGTCCTGGCCCTGCTAGTTGCGATCCCCGTTGGCATCGCCCAGGCCGTCAAGAGGAATCGCCTGGTGGACTATACCGGGACGACCATCGCCTTCCTCCTGTACTCGATGCCCACCTACTGGCTCGGCCTCATCATGATCTCCCTCTTCGGCATCACGTTCCACTGGTTCCCAGTCTCGGCCCCCCAAGAGCCGACCTTCCTGGGGATCCTGACCCAACCCCGAGCGCTCGTGCTACCCATCGCCACGCTGACCCTCGTGTCCTACGCCCTCTTCAGCCGCTACATGAGGTCGTCCGCCATCGACAGCCTCACCCAGGACTACATTCGCACGGCCTACGCCAAGGGACTCTCGAAGCGCTGGGTGCTGAGTCGCCACCTCCTGCGCAATTCCCTCGTTTCGATCGTGACGCTCGTGGGGCTCTCACTGCCGTCGATGCTGACGGCGGGATTGATCGTCGAGTACGTCTTCAACTTCCAGGGGCTCGGCCTGGTCTTCTACAACGCCGCGCTGACCTCGGACTACCCGGTCGAGTTGGGCATCACGGTGCTGGTGGGCGTGGCGACCGTCGTCGGGAACCTGCTCGCTGATATCGGCTATGCGATCCTCGATCCGCGGGTGCGGTACCGGGCGGCATCATGACGAATGTGGGACGGGGGTGAATCGTGGCTCTGAATGACGACAATGTCGTGATCGAACCCGCCTCTCGCGACGGGGGAGAGATCTATTCATCGGGGGGCGTCCTGCGCCTCCTCTGGAACACCTTCCGAGAGAACAAGTTGGCTCTGGTCGGTGTGATCTCGGTAGTCGTGATCGCCCTGTTCTGCTTCGTCGGGCCGCTCTTCTACGTGACCGACCAGGTTCACTCGAACTTGCTGAACGTGAATCTGGCGCCGAGCCGGGCCCACTTACTGGGCACCGACGACAACGGCTTCGACATACTCGGCCGATTGATGGTGGGAGGGCAGAGCTCCATCGAAGTAGGTCTGGCGGTGGCGCTGATCGCGACCAGCCTGGGCGTGATCTGGGGATCGATCTCGGGATTCTTCGGGGGAGTCATCGACGCGGTGATGATGCGCGTCGTCGACGTCATGTTGGCCCTGCCAGTGGTCTTCCTCTTCATCTTCCTGGCGTCGATCTTCAAGCCAACCCTGGGGATGCTCATCGTCGTCCTCGGGCTCCTGTCGTGGCTCAGTCCGGCGCGCCTCGTCCGGGGCGAGACCTTGTCGCTTCGCACCAGGGAGTACGTCCAGGCGTCAAAGACCTTGGGCGGCGGCTCGTCACGTTCGATCTTCCGACACATCATCCCCAACGCTATCGGCACGATCATCGTCAACGCCACGTTCCAGGTGGCCGANNGGCTCGCGCCGCCCGCGGCGACCTGGGGCGGCATGTTGTCGAACGGGACCAACTACATCTTCGACGGCTACTGGTGGCAGGTGTATCCCGCGGGAGTGATGATCGTCGTGACGGTCCTGTCCTTCAATTTCATCGGCGACGGGCTTCGAGACTCCTTCGAAGTTCGCCTGCAGCGACGGTGAGAGGTACCGAGAAGTGGGTCAACCGATAACCAACAAACCAAACAACAGACAAGAAAGTAAGGGGGCTTCAATGAAGTTGAATCTCAAGTCAATGGGTGGCGCGCCACCTCGGTCGCGTCGCGGGCGAACCTCGTTAGCGATGCTCGCCGCGACGACGGCGCTCGTCGCCGGG